>CAJCIS010000237.1 GCA_903970435.1 Acidobacteriota bacterium
GCGCTGCAATGGGCGATGTGGCCGGCCCTGCTGTTCATGGCACTGCGCGGGGCGCTCTCCGCCCTGGAACTGCAATACCTGCTCGAGAACGTGGCCCACCTCCCCGCCTTCGACCGCAACCCCGGCCTCGCCCGCCGCACCGACTGGCAACGCATCGCCTTCAAAGGCGGCAGCGACGCCGGCGTCCTGAACCTCTCCACGCTGCTTGTTGCCCACGACGGGACACGCCATGCGGTGATTGCGACTTGGAATGATACTTCGGCGCTCGACGAGGCGCGGCTGGAACGGCCATACGCGGGGATCTTGCAGCGTTTGGCGACAGGTTAAGGAAGGAAGTAGTTCTTTTTTGAAAAAAAGAACCAAAAAACTTTTATTTCGGCTTACGATGCGCGGCGATACGCCTGCGACGCCCGCATCGAGGCGACCGGTTCCGCAATATAGCCATTCTTGAAGCGTTGCATTCGGCCGGCCAGTCACGGCGCCGAGATAAAGCCCCCACCTGCTACGCCTTTCGCAACGCGAACAGAATGCCCTGCGGGCTCTCGACAAAATATCGATACGCCATGCGCCGCGGCTCCTTGCACAACCGATACGCCCATTCCAGCGCCAGGCTCCGCAGCAATCGAGGCGCGCGGCGCTGCGCGCCGGTGAGGAAATCGATCGACGCGCCCGCGCAAATGGCGACCCCGCGTGCCCCGCCCGCCTGTGTCACCCGCGCCGCCACGATCTCCTGGCAAGGCGACCCGACCACCAGGAACGTATAATCCGCCTGGCTCGCCACGATGAAGGCGACGGTCCGCGCGATCTCCGCCTCATCGCGCCAGAATCCCATCGGCGGGTTGATGTGGTGAATCACGCCGATATTGAACAACGCCCGCAAGCGGGCCAGCACCGTGTCGCCGCCGCCGACCACACAGATCGACGTCTCGGGCGTAATGGCGTGGCGGAACAGTTGCTCGACCAGATCCGCACCCGGAATGACGCGCGGCGGCTGGCGGCCCAGCAGGCGGGCAGCCAGAAACACAACCCGGCTGTCAAGGAAACACAAATGCGCGTCCCGGTAGAGGCGCAACAATGACCCGTCGTCCCCGTTCAGCCGCGCCAGATGAGCAGCATTCGGCGTCACCACGTAGCTCCAGGTCGGGCGCCGTGACGCACGCTGCATGGCGGCCACCGCCTGTTCCATGTCCATATCGGCGAAAGACAGCCCGGCGAACCCTTCCGCGCCGGCAGCCTCATTCAGTTGCAGTGCGACGTCGCTCATCGGACGGACCTGCCATCTTCCAGCAGCAACCGCACCATGAAAACAGTGCGCCAAACCCGATGCGCAACAAGAACGGATACCGCGGCAAACCTGGATTTCCAATCCGGCAGCCGAACTGATCGAAATACACGAATGACGTGCGGCGCAATGGAGAACGGCATGCCGCCACGATCGCCGTTCGCGGCGCGCGTCGATACGATATCATTGTATACCGTGCCACCGTCTGCCACGCGCGGCTTGGCCAGGTCGCTCACGATCGACAAGCGCGGATCTCCCAAATACGTCCTTGAAATCATGTTCGCCACAGGCAAAGCCACGCGAACCCAATTACCTTGGGACGAAACGAATTCCCGCGGATGATGTAAATTGACTAAGGCAACTAGTGCATGAGCCACCACGCGCGCCGGCAGTTTCTGCGCAAGCGAAGCACGGGCGGCTCAACCCAAAGAAGCTACACGCTCAGGTTGTAGATACGTATGGAAGGTGAAGAAAGGAAGTATTTCTTTTTTGAAAAAAAGAAACAAAAAACTTTTATTTTATATAGCTTGGGGGACCAACCGTGCACGCACCGAATGAGTAAAAGTTTTTTGGTTCTTTTTTTCAAAAAAGAACTGCTTCCTTTCCTCGTCAGACGCCAGTCACCAGGCTATAAACAATTTTCCCCGCCGCCCCGAACAGCAGAACCGCGCAGGCCAGGAGCTGGATCAGGAAACCCGAGCTGCGCTTCGCCGGATCGGCCATGTAGCCGGCGGAATACGCCATGCGTCCGATAATCCAGACAATGCCCAGGGCCGCCGCGACCAGTTCGTTCCAGTAGACCGCGAACAGCCACAGGCTCACCAGAAAGATCGGCAGCCATTCCAGAGTGTTGGTCTGCACCCGCACCGCGCGCTCGAGCAGCGGGTCGCCGGTCATGGCGGGCGGGTTGATGCCGGTCTTGCCGCGCGCCCGCGCCACTTGCAGGCTCATGCCAAAATAAACCAGCAGCGCCAGCAGCGTAACCAAGGCCGTCCAGCGATGTCCCATCATCATGTTTCTTCCCCCCAAAATGCGCGCGAATCTTCGTATCGCAGAGGCCGCACAAAACACAATAAGAATACTGCCAGATATGGAATCTGTCAGCCCAAACACAGATAAGAAGGGATAAGAGGGATTACCTATTCGGGCTAATGCGCCCCCTATCCCTGCTTATCCCTTCTTATCCGTCTTCATCTGTGACAAAAACTTCCTTCTTTCTTTCCGCCCCCGCCATAAACGCGACCGCAATATCTCCAAACCGCTCCGGCTGATCGGCGTGCAGCCAATGCCCCGCGCCTTCCAATATCACCACGCGCGCACCGGGAAACAGCGCCTCAATCGACGCCTGATGCGCGGGTAAAACATAATCCGACGCCCCGCCGCGCACAAAAAGAACCGGCCCGTCGTAGAACGCCCCAGGTGGCGCCACAAATCCCTCAATATCGGACATTCCGTCGGCAATCTCCGCCACACCGATCCGCCAGGCGGCCGATGCGCCCGGCAAGAAATTCTGCAGCAAAAAGGCCCGTACATTCGTATCCGGAACGGCCGCGCGAAGTTGTGCGTCCGCGTCGGCCCGGGTCATTCCCGGCACCAGCCGAACACCCCGCAACGCGTCGGCAATCGCACGGTTGTTGTGCGCATAAGCCACCGGCGCAATATCCGCCACCAGCAGCCGGGAAACCTGATCGGGCGCGGCCAGCGCCGCCATCATCGCCGCCTTGCCGCCCATCGAATGACCCAGCAACGCACATGGCAATGCCTGCCGCGCCGCCAGCGTGTGCAGCACATCTTCCGCCAGCGAACCATAATCCATGCCCATCGCATGCGGGCTGGCGCCGTGGTTGCGCAAATCTAACGACAGCACCCGGTGCGACGCGGCGAGCCGGCGGGCGACACCGCCGAGATTTTGCGCGCGGCCGAACAGGCCATGCAGCAGGGCCACCGGTGGCCCCTGCCCCGTTTCCATGACATTTAGCAGCAGCGGCGCCGCGTCAGTCAACGATCAACACAATCTTGCCGACATGCGCACCGCTTTCCATCAAGGCGTGCGCCGCCGCGGCGTCCTTCAGCGGAAAGGTGGCATGGATGATCGGCGCGCACTGCCCCGCATTCAGCTTCGGCCAGACTTGCTCCCGCAGCGCGGCCGCAATCGAACCCTTCTCGGCCCGCGTGCGCGGACGCATCGTGCTGCCCGTGATGACGAGCCGCCGGTGCATCACCGGCAATATATCGAACTTGTCGTCTTTCGTCCCGCCTTGCACAGCAATGACCACCAGCCGCCCGTCCTGCCGCAAACAGGCGATGTTGCGCGAAAGATACGGCCCCGCCACCATGTCGAGCACCACATCCAGCCCCTGCCCGTCCGTCAACGCCTGAACCGCGGCCACGAAATCCTGCGCGTGGTAATCGACGGCGCGCGCGCCCAGCTTTTCACACGCGGCACATTTTTCCGCGGAGCCCGCGGTCACGATCGGATGCGCGCCGAACGCCAGCGCGAGTGCGATGGAAGTCGTGCCGATGCCGCTGGTGCCGCCATGGATCAGCACCGTTTCGCCGGCTTGCAAATGGCCGTGACCAAACAGATTGGCCCACACCGTGAAAAACGTTTCGGGCAATGCCGCCGCCTGCACGGCGCCATATCCGTCCGGCCACGGCAGACATTGCGAGGCCGGCACCGCGCAATATTCGGCATATCCGCCGCCATTGGTGAGCGCGCAAACCCGATCGCCCACCCCCCATTCACCAACGCCCTCCCCGAGCACCGCAACCACCCCTGCCACTTCCAGGCCGATGACCAGGCTGGCGCCAGGCGGCACTGGATAGCGGCCGAGCCGTTGCAGAACGTCCGGGCGGTTCACCCCCGCGGCCTGAACGCGAATAACGATCTCGCCGGGGCCGGGCGCGGGCACCGGCGCCTGCTCCAGGCGCAGCACGTCCGGCTTGCCCGGAGCATCCAGCCCGATCTGCTGCATAAAGGACGGAAGCGACACGCCTTACTCCTGTTGATGCTGCGGTGTTCGAGAGCGGCTGGCTGAGCTTGTCAAATGCGGGGCCCCGCTCCCTCGTTTGTGAGGCATACGGGAGCAACCCCCGGCGCCCGGCGCCCATTTTACCTACGATTGGCAACCTGAAGGAGTATTCGCATGGCAGGCAGTGACACGAAACTTGACGGACGGCGCATCGCCATCCTGGCGACCGACGGGGTTGAGCAGGTGGAACTGACGTCGCCACAGAAGGCATTGAAAGCGGCCGGCGCGCAGGTGACGGTGGTGTCGCTCAAGCGCGGCCAGATCCAGGGCATGAACCACAGCGAGAAGGGCGACAAGATCGACGTGGATACCACGCTGGACAGCGTATCGCCGGACCAGTTCGACGCGCTGGTGTTGCCGGGCGGCGTGGCAAACCCGGATTATTTGCGGGTGAGCAAGCCGGCCGTGGAATTCGTGCGGGCGTTCTTCGCCGCCGCCAAGCCGGTCGGCGCCATTTGTCACGGGCCCTGGATGGTGGTCGAAGCCGACGCCGCCCGCGGCCGCAAAATGACCTCCTGGCCGTCGCTGCGCACCGACCTGGTGAACGCCGGCGCCACCTGGGTGGACGAACAGGTCGTGCGCGACGGCACGCTGGTGACATCGCGCAAGCCGGACGACCTCGACGCATTCAACCGGGAAATCATCGGCATGTTCGCGGAGACGGCGCAGCGCAGAGCGGCTTAGGTTTAGAAGGAAGTCGTTCTTTTCTGAAGAAAAGAACCAAACTTTTCTGAAGAAAAGAACCAAAAGACTTTTTGTTGTATTGAGGCCATAGTCGCTTACGGAGAGAGGCGCGGGTTTGCGCGCCCCGCGCCCTTTTCTACTTCATCCCCGCAAACACCTGCCGATCCTTGTTATCCCGCATCAGCATCGCAAATCCCGGCACGTTCTCCATCCCGAGCCCCAGCGGCAATCCGCTTTCCGGGTCCGCGGTCACTTTCGCGTAGGCAACCCCCGAAAATTTCTCCCATTTGCCGGCCGGCTTCTTCACCTCCAGATTGACCACGGTCGCCTTGAGGACCAGACGGACAATGGCTTCCTTCGGCGCGCTCGGCTTGGTCAGGCTCGGCTGGCCCGCAATCATCTGCCACCCGTTCGCCAGCGCCCAGGTGGTCAATTCTTGCGCAGTCATGGTGCTTAATCCCTTACAGCGGAAATCCCCACCAGACTGATAGCCTGAAGCCGGTTACCCGCAATAGGGCGCAGTAGCGACGCCCCCTGCAATCCAAGGTTGCGAAAATCACGAATCCGGCCTAGTGGCGAACTATCAGGGACGGAGAGCAACCTTGGATGCCGGGCCGAGCTTCGCCGAACGCGCTTTGGAGGCCGCCGGCATAGGCGGGTGGGAGTACGACGTCGCGACCGCCCGCCTGGAATGGACCCGGCGGACCTACGCCATTCTCGAAATTCCGGCCGGCGCACAGCCCCGCGGCGCCGACGCGATCGCCTTTTTCCCGGCCGGCGGCCAGCAAGCGATCCGGGAAGCCGCCCAACGCGCGGTTGCGGACGGCATCCCCTGGGATTTCGAACAACCCTTCATCAGCGGCAAGGGCCGCCACCTCTGGGCGCGTATCTGCGGACAGGCCGTCCGGGAGGCCGGCCATCCGGTTCGGCTGATAGGGACGATCGAGGACATCACCGCGCGGCGCGCCTTGGCGCGGCAGACGGAGCGCCTGTCCCTGGTTTGCCGCCAAACCACCAACGCGGTTCTCATCACCGACGTCGCCGGCCGGATCGAATGGGCCAATGAGGCTTTCATGCGGCTCACCGGCTACAGCATGGAAGACCTGTATGGCCGCCTGGCGGCCGACACGCTGCATGGCGGTGCCACCGACCCGGTCACCGCACGCCGCAGGGCGGATTGCATCGCACGCGGCGAAGGCTACGAAATTGAAATCCTGAACTATACCCGGGAAGGAAAGACATTCTGGGTGTCGGTCACCGGCACCCCGGTGCGCGACGCGCTGGGCGCGGTGACGGGCTATATCTCCGTCGGCACCGACATTACCGCGCGGCGCCAGGCCGAGGCGGCGGCCCGGCAGGAATCGGCCGAGCGCCAGAAGACCGAGGCGTTGTTGCGCGATGTGCTTGAGGCGCTGCCCTGCGCGGTGACGGTGTTCGATGCGGACGACCGTTTCGTTCTCTGCAACTCAACCTATTCTGAAATGTTTCCCATTGCCGCGCGGCTGGCAAGGCAGGGTCACAGGCTGGAAGAGGTGGTGCGGCTCGCGGCCGCGGCCGGCCAATATCCGGATGCAGGAACAACGCCGGCGGAACGCGCGGCGTGGGCTGCGTCGTGCATCGCCGAATACCGCAGCCCCAGCCGCGACGCGTGGATCGTGCAATTGCCCGACGGACGTTTCGTGCAGTCGCGGCAGCGGCGCAGCGTGAGCGGCAATATGGTCTGCGTGCGCAGCGACACCACCGCCCTGGTGCACGCCCAGGCCGAATTGCAGCTTCAGGCGGAACATGACCCCCTTACCGCCATCGGCAACCGCGCGGCCCTGATACGCGCGCTCACGCAATCGTTGCGTGGGCAGCGCGACGGCCTGGACGGCGCCGGTGCATTGCTGCTGTTCGACCTGGACGACTTCAAGCAGGTGAATGACCGTTTCGGCCACGATGCCGGCGATGCGCTGCTGGTTGCGGTTGCGGATCGCATGCGCACCCACACAAGGCCCGGCGATGTCGCCGCGCGCCTGGGCGGCGACGAATTCGCGCTGCTGTTGCCCGGAATGGACGAGCGGGCCTTGCAAGCGCGCATGGACAGCTTGCACGCGGTGCTCTCCGCACCGGCCGATATCGGCCGCCGCCGCCTGCAGATTTCGCTCTCCGCGGGGGTGACGCTGTTTCCACGTGACGGTCAGGAATGCGAGCAGCTGCTGAAGAATGCCGATCTGGCCTTGTACGATGCCAAGAGATCGGGTCGCGGCTGCTGGCGTTCGTTCCACCCGGACCAGGCGGCGGCACAAGCGCGGCAGGGCCGCTTGGCCGAGGCATTGCGGCAGGCGATCGCTGAACGGTCCATTCAGGTGGCACTGCAACCGGCCCGTCACCTGCGGGGCGGCCACGCTGGCTTCGAGGCGCTGGCGCGCTGGCACGACACGGAGCGCTGGGTGCCACCCGAAGAATTTGTCGCGGCGGCCGATGAAATCGGTCTCGCCTCGGCGCTCGGCAGCCTGGTGATCGAAGCCGCCTTGTCACGCATGGCAGCGCTTCGCGGCCTGGGATTGTCCACCGGCCGGGTCGCCGTCAACGTCGCGGCGTCGCAACTGCTCGATGATTTTTTCATCAGCAACACCATGGGTTTGCTGCAACGATACGGCATGGCGGCGGCGGATCTCGAACTCGAAATTACCGAAACGGTGCTGCTCGGCCGGGCGACCGATCGCGTGGTGCGCGTATTGCACAAGCTGAAGGCGCACGGAATTTCGCTGGCGCTGGACGATTTCGGAACCGGATTGGCGTCGCTCGCCGATCTGTCGCATTTGCCGATCGACCGGTTGAAAATCGACCGCTCGTTCGTGTCCGGCATCGGCGCGCCCGGCCGCGGCGGCAAGATAGCGCGCACCGTCATCGGGTTGGCGCGCGGCCTCGAAATCGGCTCGGTGGCCGAAGGCGTGGAGACCGAGGCGCAGGCCGCGTTCCTGCGCGCCGAAGGGTGCGACGCGATGCAGGGCCTGTTCGTCGCCCCGCCCATGCTGACGCTCGAGGATAGCGCCGCCTACCTGCGCGCGCAGTCGCTGGTCGGGCTCCAGGCCGTCGGGTGAGTGTGTGCCTGGCCAGGGTTAGGGAAGCAGCTCTTTTCTGAAGAAACGAACCAAAAGACTCTTGCTCTTGATGCAATCCCCAACTCATTGGATATACCCCTAGCGTTTCCGCAGGCGCATGGGCAAAAGTCTTTTGGTTCTTTTCTTCAGAAAAGAACAATCTTCCTTTTCAACGCACGCCCTGGGGGAGCACCACCACAGCCGCCATGGACCGTGCCGACAGGAGCGTGCCCCAAACGTTGCAGCGGCGCCGGCGCGCCCTCGATGATGCACCGGCCACCTTGCGCGCCCTCGTTCGCAGCGACGAGATCTGGCTGGTGGTGCTGGCAGGCGGCATCGGCGTCGCCGCCGGCCTGCTCGTCGTGGCAATGAACCAGACCACGCAATTCATGCACGAAATGCTTTTCGCGCTGCCGCCCGAAGCGCGCGTCTCCGCCCAGAGCAGCATACCCAGGTTCAGCGCCCTGGTGCCGGCGGCCGGCGGCCTGCTGATGGGATTATCCACCCTGGCGCTCGCCCGCTGGCGGCCAATGCGGGCGGTCGATCCGATCGAGGCGAATGCCTTGTACGGCGGCAGAATGTCGCTGACGGACAGTTGCCTGCTCGTGCTGCAAACAATCCTGTCGAACGGCTTTGGCGCAAGCGTGGGCCTGGAGGCCGGCTTTACGCAGATAGCCGCGGCGGTGGGCAGCAAGGTCGGGCGCGCCTTTCGCCTGCGCCGGGGCGATGTGCGCGTGCTCGTCGGCGCCGGCGCCGCCGGCGGCATCGCGGCGGCCTTCAATGCGCCGCTCGCCGGCTCGTTCTATGGCTTCGAACTGGTCATCGGCACCTACACGCTGGCCACCTTGGCGCCCGTCGTGGCGGCGTCCATCGCCGCTGTCTCGGTGCAAAGGGCGCTGCTGGGCGACCAGCCCGGCTTCGAGGTGCCGCTGCTGCCGGCCACGGCCACCACCGGCTTCCTGCCCCTGGTCCTGCTCGGCGTGCTGTCGGCCTTCGCCGGCATCGCGCTGATGCGCGGCGTCACGCTGACCGAGGCGGTGTTCCGACGCAGCTTCGTGCCGGCCTGGCTGCGCCCGGTCATCGGCGGCCTGGCCGTGGGCGGCGCCGCGCTGATCTCACCCGCCGTGCTGTCCAGCGGCCACGGCGCGCTGCATGCGGGCCTGACCGCGGACCTGACGCTGCGCGCGCTGCTGCTTCTGCTCGGGCTGAAGGCCGCCGCCTCGGCCATTTCGATCGGGTCGGGATTTCGTGGCGGCCTGTTCTTCGCGTCGTTGCTGATGGGCGCGCTGCTCGGCAAGGCGTTCGCGGCCGCGATGCTGCTTGTCTCGCCTGTCGCGGCTTTCCCCGAAGTGATCTACGGCCTGGTCGGCATGAGCGCGTTTGCCGTGGCCGTGGTCGGCGGCCCGCTCACCATGGCGTTCCTGGCGCTGGAAAGCACCGGAAGCTTTCCGCTCACCCTGGCGGTGCTGGCGGCCTCGGTCGTCAGTTCGCTGACGGTGCGCCGCACGTTCGGCTATTCGTTCGCCACCTGGCGGTTCCACCTGCGCGGCGAAAACATTCGCAGCGCCGTCGATGTCGGCTGGCTGCGCAGCCTGACGGTCGGCCGCATGATGCGCCCGGAAGTGCGTACCGTGCCGGCCGACATGACATTGGCGGCGTTCCGCGCCGAAAACCCCCTCGGCAGCACCGGCCGCATCGTCGCCCTCGACGCGGCAGGACGTTACGCCGGCGTCATCTGGCTCGCCGACGCGTACGCAGCCGGCGAAACGGTATCGCGCGTGGCCGATGTGCTGCATCACAGCGACACCGTGCTGCTGCCGGACATGGGCGTAAAGGAGGCCGTGGATATGTTCGAAAATGCCGAGGCGGACGCTCTGGCCGTGGTTGATAGTCCCACGACGAAACATGTCGTGGGACTGCTGACGGAGCATTATGCGCTGCGACGGTACGCGGAGGAACTCGACCGGCGGCGGCGGGATTTGAGCGGGGAGTAACCCCAACAATCCGCGTTGAGTTTGACACATCAAGGAAGGCCAGGGGCTTTGCCCCCTGGACCCCCACCGGCGTGCCGCCGGCGTCACAAGCGCTGCGCGGCACAAGCGTTTTTTGTGCCGCGCAGCGCTTGTGACGCCGGCGGC
>CAJCIS010000238.1 GCA_903970435.1 Acidobacteriota bacterium
CGTGCCGCCGTCGTCTCAAGCGCTGCGCGGCACAATAGTTTTGTGCCGCGCAGCGCATAAGACGCCGGCGGCACGCCGGTCGGGGGTCCAGGGGGTGAAACCCCCTGGTCTTCTTCGAAGAGTCAGTCTCAAGCGGAGTGGTATCAGGCGGGAAGGCCAGGGGTTTCACCCCCTTGGACCCCGGCGGCACGCCGTCACGCGAACGCGTGCTTCGCACAACTTGGGTCGAGGGGGCCAAGCCCCTCGCATTCTTTCATCGGTGCCGCCCTAGTGCCGTCCGGCTGCCAGGCCCGCGTCGATTTGCGCAATCAGGGCGCTGGCCGAAATCGGCTTGCGCAGCAGCGTGAAGGCGTTGCCGGTTTCCAGCGCGGCGTGCTCGCCGGCATAGCCGGTCAGCAGGAAGCACGGCAGTCCCGGCAGCAGATCGCGCGCCCGCGCGATCGTGTCGATGCCGCTCATGCCCGGCATCGACAGGTCGCAAACGAGCGCGTCCGGCGGCCCGGCCGATTGCATGGCGACCAGCGCCTCGGCGCCGCTCGCGGCCGATACCACGCTGAAGCCGCCGCCCTCGAGCTGCGCCGCCATGGTTTCAAGCACCAGATCGTCGTCATCCACCACCAGAATGCGGGCCGGCGTGGCGCCCGGCAGCCTGATGCCCACGTCATTCAGCGGCCGAAGCATGGCGTCCGCGCCCGCCTGTCGGAGCCACAATTTGACCGTCGTGCCGACACCCTCGGTGCTCTCGATGAGCATCCCGCCGCCGGATTGCTCGGCGAAACCCTTCACCAGCGGCAACCCAAGCCCGGTGCCCTTGCCCGGCGGCTTGGTGGTGAAAAACGGTTCGACGACCCGCGAGAGGGTCACCGCATCCATGCCGCAGCCACTATCGGCAACCTCGATCCGCACGTAGGGCCCGGGTGCGAGGCCCGCCGGATGGGTCATTCCCTCCCTCACCAGTTCCGGTTCGGCCGACAGCGTCAGAACGCCGCCGTCCGGCATGGCGTCGCGCGCATTGGTGCCAAGATTGACCAGCGCCGTCTCCAGCGGACCGCGGTCCGCGAGCAGCGGCGGCAGGTCGGGCGCAAATAACGTCCGGACGATAATCGAGCTGCCGAGCGTACAGGTGAGTACTTCGGCCAATCCTTCCAGCACCTCCGGCGTCGGCATCGCCTCGGCGCGGAGCTCGTCGCTGCGCGCGAAGGCGAGCAGCCGCCGCGTGATCGACGTGCCGCGCTCGGCGGCGGCGATCGTGCTGCGCGCCAGCTTCTGGATCTTCTCCTGGTCCGCCGGCCATTGCTCGATCAGCGCGGCCGCGCCGCCCACCGCCTGCAGGATATTATTGAAATCATGCGCGATACCGCCGGCGAGGCCGCCGAGCGCTTGCAGCTTCTGCGCCTGGGCGAGCCGTGCCTCCAGCGCGCGCCGCTCGGTAATATCCCGCGACGCGCTGACCAGCCGTTCCACCTGACCGGTGATCGGATGCCGCAATGGCACGATCCAGCTATCCAGCAGTCTTTCACCCTGCTGGGCGCCATGCCTTGTGACGAAGCGCGATTCGAACTGGATCGGCGCGCCCTCCGCCGCCTCGCGGTAGCGCGCCAGCACGCCCGCGGCGTAGTCGGCCGGCCACACCGCTTCCGGGCGCCGTCCCGCATAAGCCAGCTGGGGGATGCCGAAAACACGCTCCACCGCCGTATTGACCGCTTCGTAGATGAAGCGCCCGTCCGGTTCCACCTGCACCACGAACACCGCGTCCTCGGCGTTGTTGAACCAGGCGCGAAAGCGCGCCTCGCTGGCTTCCAGCGCGCCGGTTCGTTCCACCAGCGCCTGTGTCCGCTCGGCCACGCGCTCCTCGAGCTCGGTATTGGCGCGCTGCAACTGAAGCCGGCTGATCGAGAGCTGGCCGGTCCGCTCCGCCACCTGGCGTTCCAGTTCGCGCTGCTGGCGGCGCAGGATGGCGGTCCAGCCGCGCAACCCCGCCGCCGCCGCCAGCACCCCGCCGGCGATCGCAATGAAATCGAACAACAAGGTCTGATACCAGGCCGGCAACACCTCGATACGCAAGGTCGCCTCGGTGTCGGTCCATTGGCCGTCACGGTTGGAGCCGAGCAGGCGCAGCCTGTAGGCACCCGGCGGCAGGTTCGTGTAGGCCGCCACGCGATGCGCCGCGTCGGCGTCCACCCATCCGTTATCGAAACCATCCAGCCGGTAGCGGTACCGGTTGAGGGCAGGCGCGGAGAAATCCAGTGCGGCGAATTCGACGGCCAGGCTGTTGGCGCTCGGCGGCACCACCAGCAAGGCGCCGTTCGGCAGGCTGGTCGGCACCGCAACCCCGCCGATCCGCGCGGCGGTGAACGCCACCGCCGGCTGATAGTGCCATGGCTGCGCCGCCGCGGGGTGCACGATGGTCAGGCCGCCGATACCGCCGAACATCAGGTCGCCGTCCGGTGTGCGCGCCACGCACTCGGACCAGTAATTGGTAATCGCCAGGCCATCGGCGCGCTGCAGCGCGCGCGCGGTCAACTTGTCGGGGTCGATGACGGCAAGGCCCATGTCGGTCGACGCCCATACCTGCCCGTTGCGATCGACCAGCATGCCCTCGACCGACGCGTTGGGCAGCCCGTCCGCCACGCCGAGGTGCCGGAACAGCGGCCGCCCGTTGCGATCGCGGCCTTCCATGATGTCGAGGCCGTTAATCGTCCCCACCCACAGCCGGCCGCGAGGGTCGGTAGCGAAGGAAAGCACCACGCCGGCATCCAGGCCGCCCGGATTGGTGGGGTCGGGCACGATGCGCTCGATAGCGCCCGATACAGGGTCCAGCAGGTTCACCCCGTCATACGTGCCGAGGGCGACGCGGCCATCCGGCGCCGAACCGATCGTTTCGACCACGGAATTCGTGAGCCGCGGCGCCGTCTCGTAGCGCAGCACGGTGACCTTGCCCTGCGCGTCGATCTGCAACTGCCACAGGCCGCCGTCTGGGGAACCGAGCCAGACGGTGCCACCGAGCGTCCGCAGCGTGCGGAAATCGGCGGTCGGGCTGACATTCGGCACGGTCAGCGGAATAACCTTCCGCCCGGTGGAATCGGCGAGAAACAATCCGCCATTGGTGGCGAGCAGCACGCCGCCGGCCGGCGCCGGCGCCAGGGCGTACACCTCGTGCCCCAGCGGATGCACGGCCAGCGCGCCCGACGGTTCCAGCACCACGAACCCGTCGCCCTGCACGCCCGCCCAGATTCTGCCGTCCGGCGCGGCCAGAACATTGATCACGCCTTCGCCGGGCAGTCCGTCCTGCCTTCCTGGCCGGGAAAAAATCGTCGTAACGCCGCGGTTCGGGTTGTACTGGCTCAGCCCCGCCTCGGTGCCGACCCAGACCAGCCCCGAGCGATCGCGATACAGGGATTGCACCGCATTGCCGTCCAGGCTGCTGGGCGACAGCGGATCGTGCAGGATCCTCTGGGTCCGCAGGGTGGCCGCGTCCACCTCGACAATGCCGGTGCCATACGTGCCGAGCCAGATCCGGTCCGGCGCGACTTCCAGCAGCGCGGTGACTGCCGGCGCGGTGGCGGTTTGCGACGGCGGCGCGGTCGCCGCGATCATTTCGGCCGCCCCGCGCTCGGGCCCGATGACGTAGGCGCCACGTTGCCGTGTGCCCATCCAGATACGTCCGGAACTGTCCTCCATGAGGCGCGACACCGCGGCGCCATTCAGCGCCGCCGTCGAAAAGGATTGCGCCTGGTCGGCGCTCCGGATGAGCCCGCTTTGCGTGCCGAGCCACAGCACGCCCGCGTGGTCCCGCAGCACGGCGAGCACGTCGTCATCGTTCGCATGGCCCGCCCCGGCCGCGGGCGCCAGATGATGCCATTGGCCGATGACGAGCCCCTCGGCATTCAGCCGGAACAGGCCGGTGCCGGTGCCCACCCAGATCCCGCCGGCGCCGTCATCGGCGATCGACCAGACACGCTGCGTGCCGCAGCGCCCCTCGATCAGCTTGACGCAGACCAGCCTGTCCTGCGACGGCTCGTAGCGCGCCAGGCCGTCCGATTGAATGCCGACCCATAATTGCTGCTCCGCATCGGTATGCAGCGTCTCGATTTCGGTGGTTCGAAGCCCGTCCGGCAGGTTCGGCCCCGCCGGGTAGTCGCGGAATTCATAGCCATCCCACCGCACCAGGCCGGTATCGCCGCCGGCCCACAGGAAACCGCCGGGTCCCTCCGTAATCGACCTTGGGATCAGGGCGTGCGGCAGGTCGGCGTTCTGCGCCACCGGCCTGAACACCCGCCCGGCCAGCGCCCGCCACGGCGAATCGTCCGCCGCCCGCGCCGCGGGCGCGGCCAGGCCGGCCGCGGCCAAAGCGATCGCGGCAAGCAGACCCCCCACAAACCAACGCTGGTGTCTCGGCCGTGCCTTCCGCAACCTTGCCCCCCGCGGCAACCATGACCCAAGCCGTGCTGGCAGCGCGGCGGCGGGTAAAAAATCATTGCGCGTCAGCAAATCGTGCCTTTAAAAAGACAGCCCATCGACACTAACTTAACGGTTGAACGAAAACAATCTCACTTACAGGGTCGCCCCCGTGGCCGCCCACAAAAATTGCACAGCCTCCCCAAAGTCGCCCTTCAAAAAGCAAAAGTTTTTTGGTTCTTTTTTTCAAAAAAGAACGGCTTCCTTAACTTTCCTTCACCCCACCACCCCTTCCACCCCGCAAGCCAGGGAGAGCAGCCTCGCATCCCCCATCCCCGGCGCCGCCAGCATAAGCCCCGCCGGAGCCCGCCCCGGTGCGTGACAAGGCAGGCTGACGGCGCAGCCATTCAGGAAATTGATCGCGGAAGGATTGCGCAGCAGCAAATAATTCAATCGACTGTAGGCGTGGTCCGAAGCGAATTCGCTCAGAAGCGGCGGTGCGATCGGCACCGTGGGCAGGATCAACGCGTCATACGGCGCCATATCGGCTTCGAACTGACGGATGATGCGCGCGCGCGCTTGAATCAGCAAAAAATAATTGGCGCCCGACATGTCGGCGCCCGGCAGGATGCGGCTGGCGACGCGGGGATCGTAGCGGTCCGCGCCGGTTGCCAGCAGGGTTCGGTGCCAGGCGTAAGCCTCGGTTGCGGCAAAGCCGCCTTTTGTGTGCGCTTCGGTGATCTGGTCGAAGGCGGGCAGGGCGCGGCGGTCGATCAGCGCGCCGGCCGCATCCAGGCGAAGCACCGCGCGGTCGAGCGCGTTTTCGACGGCGTCGTCGATATTGGCGAACGCGATGTTGGTCGGCAGCAGCAGGCGCAGGCCGGAAACCGCGATGCGGGGCAGCACGCGGTCCGGCGTGCCGCCGAGGATGGCGTCGAGCGTGGCGCAGCAGGCGGCCGTGCGGGCCAGGGGGCCGATCGAATCCAGCGAGGGTGCGAGCGGGGTGGCGCCCTGCAACGGAATGCGGCGGGCGGTGGGCTTGTAGCCCGTGATGCCGCACAGCGCCGCCGGAATGCGGCACGAGCCGCCGGTGTCGGTGCCGATGGCGGCGGCGGCGAAACCGTCGGTCACCGACACCGCGGCGCCCGACGAACTGCCGCCCGGAATATGGCCGATCGTTGCGTCGCCGGCCGCGCGCTCCCACGGCGACCTGGGTGTGCCGTAATGCGGATTGATGCCGACGCCGCTGAAGGCGAATTCGGTCATGTTGGTGCGCCCGACGGGGACAAATCCGGCGGCGAGCAGGCGGGCGATGGCGGGGGCAGTTTGTTGTGCGGGCGGCGCATCGGCCAGAATTTTCGAGCCGGCGGTGGTCGTTTCGCCGGCAACGTCGAACAGGTCCTTGATGCTGATCGGAATGCCGGCGTACGGGCTCGGCGCGCGGTTGGCGCGGCGCAGCATGTCCATGGCGTCGGCGCTGGCGCGGGCCTGCGCCGCGTCGACGCGGATGAACGTCCGGGCGCCCTCGCCGGCGGGATTTTCGATACGGGCCAGGCAGTCTTCCACGAGTTGCCGGCTCGTGGTGGCCGACAGGCTAAGGGCCCCGGCAAGGTCGTTCAGAGTTTGGCGTGGCGGCATGGGTACGCCCTCAAACGAGCAAAAGTCTTTTGGCTCTTTGTTTCAAAAAAAGAACTTCTTCCGTGTTCTTGCCTGCTTTGCTCATGGTGCGTGGTAAGTGCCGTGGGCAACGGCAACCGGCCTGGCGGTCGGATAGAATTGCGTGAAGGTTGTATCCACCGCGCCATGCGCCAGATGGCACGCATAACATGCCGCCGTGTACGGAATGAATTTACCGGCGCCGTGCTCGTCCACCGCAAAGAACGCCCAGCCGCCCTTGAAACGAGACTCGTCGCGCACGTGAAACTCCACGCCCATGAGGTCCTGGGTTTGATACTGGCCGTGTTTGTTGATCGATCCCTTTGTCGCGGCGCCGCGCGATTCGAGGGCAAACATCGATTTGTCGGGCCAATGGCCGGAGGCTGCGAAAGATTGCCACGATTCCGGATCGACGAACACGTTGTCGAACATCGACTGGCCTTGCATCGCCGGCCGGTCCGTATAGCTCATATCGATACCGGAGCTCATGAAAACCCAGGTTCGGTAGTCGGCGGGCACAACGAGATCGCCGCTTTCGGTGTAGCGCGGACCGGCGGCGGCGAGCAGCAGTGCGACGAGGGGCGTCAGCAACCTGGGTCTCATAAATAGCTCCTGCAAAGGGAAGCGAAGTCGTTCTTTTTTGAAAAAAAGAACCAAAAAACTTTATCTGTTGGCGCGCGCGCCGCAATTCGAATGGGCGCGTCATCCGCCATAGAAAATCGTTTCGCCGAGTTCGGCCAGGTGCAAGGTCATGCCGTCCGGGCGGCCTTCGGGCGGCAGCCGGACATGCACGTCGATCGGTTCGACAATGATGGGGAAATGATCGCCGGCCTCGACCATGCCGCGCAATTCGCATTCCAGCACCGAGACGGCGTTGTTCAGCAGAACGTTGCCATGGCGGCCCCAGCCGACCCCCCAGCCGCCCAGCGCGGCGGTGCCATCGTGCAACGAACCGGTGAGCGAGGCGGGGCGATAAAAGGTAAAGGCCTCGGCGGCGTCGTCCTTGCCGAGGATATTGATGGCAAGTCGTTTGGTTTGCCGGATGAGGGACAGCATGGGGTGGTCCGCCCGGATGGCGACGCTCAGCAGGCAGGGCGCGAAACTTGTTTGGGTGATCCAATGAACCGTGCTGGCGGCGGCTTGCAAGGTTGCGGGGTTGGCGGCTGTCACGACAAACACCCCGTAGGGGATCATGCGGAGGGCGAAGGTTTTGTCCGCGGTGTTCATTACAAGGAAGGAAAAAGGAAGTAGTTCTTTTTTGAAAAAAAGAACCAAAAAACTCTTGCCCTTAAGAGTAAAAGTTTTTTGGTTCTTTTTTTCAAAAAAGAACTACTTCCTTCCCTGCTTGGCCAGGGGCTACGCCCCTGGCCATTTCCTATATTCACAGCCCCTCGAACAGCGGCGTCGACAAATACCGTTCGGCAAAACTCGGTATGATAACCACGATCCGCTTCCCCGCGGCCTCCGGCCGTTTGGCCACCTTCAACGCCGCCACCAGCGCGGCCCCGGACGAAATGCCGCCGGGAATGCCCTCCGTGCGCGCCAGGCGCCGCGCCGCGGCGAAGGTCTCTTCGTTGCCGACCTGGATCACTTCGTCGATTTCGCTGGTGGCCAGCACCTCAGGCACAAAGCCGGCGCCGATGCCCTGGATCGGGTGCGGGCCGGGTTTGCCGCCGGACAGCACGGGGCTCGCCTCCGGCTCCACGGCGATGAACTTGATACCAGGCCGGCGCGGGCGCAGCACCTGCGCCACGCCCGTAATGGTGCCGCCGGTGCCGATGCCGCTGATGACGTAGTCGAGCTCGCCGTGCGTGTCGTGCCAGATTTCCTCCGCCGTGGTCTGCCGGTGGATTTCGGGATTGTGCTGATTGGCAAACTGGTTCGGTGACACCGCGCCGGGGGTTGCGGCCAGCAGCTCCTTGGCCCGCGCGATGGCGCCGCTCATGCCCTTTTCGCGCGGCGTGAGCTCAAGCCTGGCGCCGAGATAGCCCAGCATCTTGCGCCGCTCGATGGAGACGCTCTCCGGCATGGTCAGGATCAGCTTGTAGCCGCGGCTGGCCGCCACGAAGGCCAGGCCAATGCCGGTGTTGCCCGATGTGGGTTCGATCAGCGTGGTATCGGGGGTGATCAGGCCGTCCCGCTCGAGCGCCAGGATCATGTTGACGCCGATGCGGTCCTTCACCGAGGCGATCGGATTGAAGAATTCCAGCTTCAGGACGACGTCGGACTTGAGGTCCTCCTCGGCGCTGATGCGGGGAATGCGCACCAGCGGCGTATTGCCGATCGTTTCGATAATGCTGTCGTAGATCCGCCCCCGCAGGGGCTTGTCGAGCACGGTTGGTTTGAAGTGGGTGTCCATGGGCTAGCTCCTGCCGTGTACATGACGATGCGGCCCCCGGTTATACCCCCGGATTTACGAACAGCCGCGCTACGCCTGATGTTCCGCCGAGGTCTTTTCTGCTTTGGCCAGATCATTCACCACCGCGCTGAGAAGCGCAATCTGGTCACGGATCTTGTCCAGTTGGCGGGAAACCAGGCTTTCGGTGTTGCCGGCGCGGTTGTGGTGCATGTGCAGCAACTCGTCGGCCAGGCCCGCGATGTGGCGGCTGATGTCGCGCGTGGCACTGGCGAGCGCGTCGGGGGTTTGTTGCTGGCGGCTGGTCATGCGCCTCTCCTGGGGTTTTGGTTTCCGATGGGCTTCAGAGCGTAATGGCCGATATCTGGTGTCCGATCGGGCCGCCGCCGCTAAGCGTCCGGCGCCGATGGCTGAAAAATCGTTCAGGATCAGCCAGTGTGTCCACCCCCAGGCTGTGGGCGGCTTGCATGTTGCCACCGCGCAGGCGGCCGCGGCAGTAGGCGGCCAGGTCGAAATGACGCCGGTCGGGTGGGCGGCCGGGGCTGAAAAAAGTTTCGCCGTTGGGCAGCGTGGGCAGCACGGCCTCGTAAAGATCGGGCCCGACTTCGTAACTGAGCGGGCCGATGCAAGGCCCGACGACCGCGGTGATGCGGGTGGCGCCCAGGGCGAGCATGGCGGCGATCGTGGCCTCCAATATGCCGCCGGCGGCACCGCGCCAGCCGGCGTGGGCGGCGCCGATCACGCCGGCGTCTTCATCATGGAACAGCACCGGCGCGCAGTCGGCCGTAATGACGCCGAGCGCAATCCCCGGCTGGTTGGTAACCAGCGCGTCCGCGGCTTGTCCCTGGCCCGCCGGCCAGGGCGTGTGGACCGTCACCACGGCGGTGCCGTGCACCTGCTTGAGACCGAGCAAATGGGTCGGTGCCACGCCCAGCGCGGCGGCCACCCGGGCGCGGTTTTCGGCGACATGGGCCGGGTCGTCGCCGCCCGAGAGATTGGCGTTGAGGCTGGCGAAGGGGCCCTGGCTCACGCCGCCGCGGCGGGTGAAGAAGCCGTGCCGCGTGGTCAATGACGCGTGGGTCAGGTACTCGGCGGTCACGTCTCAAATCCAGGGGGCCCGGGTGCATCCGGCCGGGTAATGGCGAAGGCCTTGAACAGATGTCCCATACGGGACGGGGCAGCAAGACGGTGCGCGGCGTCACGTAGCGCGCCGGCCTGTGCCGGATTTGCGGCGGCCAGCGTGTCTATCCGCTGCCACAGGCCGAGCCGGGTAAGGAATATGCCTTGCGGGATCGGACCCCACGGACGTCCGCCCGCGGCGCGAACCCTGTCGGCCAGCGCGGGGAAAGGCACGTGGGCGGTCAGGTCGGCCGAACCGGGGTCGATCAGGGGATCGGCGGGCTTGCCGCCGCGCAAGGCCTGAAGGGAATCACCGGCCGATGGGGTGCCGGGCCCGTAATCCAGGATCAGCGCGACGCCGTTCTCGCCGACGATGCGGGCCGACACGGCGTGCACCCAGGCGCCGGCGGCGTCCGCCTGCTCGATGATGGTGCCGTCGGCAACCGGATCGGCGAGACCTCTGGCCGGGTGCGGCAGGTCGGCGGGGACGAGGGTAAAGCGGCCGTCCCCGACGGCGCGCTCGTGCCAGGCGCCACGGCTTCGTTCGAACTGGCGGATCGGCAGGGCATCGAGGAATTCGTTGGCGATGACGATGGCCGGGCCGGCCGGCAAGCTGGCGAGGCTGGGGTGCCAGGCCGCGTCCGGCAGCCGGGCCGATTGATGCGCCCGCAGCCGGGACGAGGTTTCGATCAGGTGGACCCGTGCGGCCGCGTGGAAGGCGGGGGCGATGCGGGCGGTGGCGCGGCGCGCATCATCCATCAGCGTGCCGCGGCCCGGGCCAGCTTCGGCCAGGACGATGGGGTGCGGCGCGCCGAGCTGCTGCCAGGCGATGGCGGCCCAGGCGCCGAGCAGCTCGCCAAAAACCTGGCTGATTTCAGGGGCGGTGGTGAAGTCGGAGAACGGATCGTGGGTCGCGTAGTAGGCTTCGTTGGCGCGCGCCATGAATGCGTCAAGCCGTTCCGGCAAGCGTGGCCTCCTTAAGAAGGTGTTCTTTTCTGAAGAAAAGAACCAAAAGACTTTTGCCCTTGCGCCTGCACAGAGGTCCGGGTCATGCCCTAAAGGGAAGGGATTGCACCAAGATCAAAAGTCTTTTGGTTCTTTTCTTCAGAAAAGAACTGCTTTTCTTAACTCTCTGCGAGAGCCGGACTCGCCGTCGCGGCTGGGTGGCGCAAGCCATAAACAATCAATCCAAAACCGGCGAGCAGCACGGGGATGCTGAGCAGCTGGCCCATGGTGGCGCCGGCCCATAGGTAGCCCAGAAAGGCGTCCGGCTGGCGGAAGAACTCGCCGATGATGCGGGCGCAGGCGTAGCCAACAAGGAAAATGCCGGTCAGCAGGCCGGGATGGAAGAAGATGCCGCGGCGGCGCGACAGGGTGAACACCACCAGGAACAGCAACAGGCCTTCCAGGAGCGCCTGGTACAGCTGGCTGGGGTGGCGCGGGATCATGTCGCCGGCGCGGGGGAAAATCATCGCCCAGGGCAGATCGACCGGTGCGGGCCGGCCCCAAAGCTCGCCATTGATGAAATTGGCGCAGCGGCCGAGGCCCAAACCCACGGGCGCAATGACCGAGAGCCGGTCGGCGAATCCGAGCGTCGGGATGCGGTTGCGGCGGGTGAACAGGATAATGGCGGTGACGACGCCCAGCAGGCCGCCATGAAAACTCATGCCGCCGTTCCACACCTGCAGAATGGCCATCGGATGGGACAGATAGGTGCCGGCCTGGTAGAACAGAACGTAGCCCAGCCGGCCGCCGAGGACCACGCCGAGCGTCGCCCAGGTGAGGAAATCGTCCACTTGCTCCGGCGTTGCGACCGCGGGCGGCCGGCGCACCAGGCGGCGGACGGCCCACCAGCCGATCAGCAAGCCGGCGATGTAGGCCAGCGCATACCAGCGGATGGCGAACGGGCCGATCTGCACCAGCACGGGATTGATTTCCGGGAAGGGAATAACGGTCATTACCGATACGGGTCCGGCTGGGTGAGGTAGGTTTTCACGTAGCTGGCGACGCCGTCCTCGAGCGAGATGAAGGGTGCCGTGTAGCCCGCCGCGCGCAGCCGGTCGATGCGGGCCTCGGTGAAATTCTGGTATTGCGGGCGCAGCGCGTCCGGCATGTCGACGAACGTGGCCGCCCGGGGCGCTCCAGCCGCGTCGCAGACCGCGTAGGCAAGGTCGAGATAGGTGCGCGCGGTGCCGGTGCCGACATTGAACAGGCCGTCCACGCCCGGGTGGTCGAGCAGCCACAGCATGATGGCAGCGACGTCGGCGACATGGACGAAGTCGCGCGCCTGGCCGCCGTCGGACACACCGTCATGGTTCGAGCGGAACAAGGTGGGCGCGCCGCCCGCGGCGATTTCGTCGTATTTGACCTTCACGACCGAAATCATCTTCGCCTTGTGATACTCGTTGGGGCCATAGACGTTGAAGAATTTCAGGCCGGCCCATTGCGGCGGCCGCGGCGCCCCGCGGCGCAGCCTGTCCATGACCTGCATGTCGAACACATGCTTGGACCAGCCATACAGGTTCATCGGCCGCAGGCGGGGCAGGGCGGCGGGATCGTCGTCGAAACCGGCTTCGCCATCGCCGTAGGTGGCGGCCGAGCTGGCGTAGATGAAGCGCACGCCGCGATGCGCGCACCATTCCCACAGGCGCAGGCTCAGATCGACGTTGGTGCGCCAGACATGGTCGCCGTCGGTGGCGAGCGTTTCGCTGACCGCGGCCATGTGGAAGATGGTTTCGAGCGGCGGATTTGTGTCGAGCCAGTCCTCCAGCGCGTCGGGCGGGACAAGGCGGCCCGGCGGGTGGCGGGCGATGTTGCGCCATTTGCCGTGGCTGCCGAGGCGGTCGCAAATGACGGTCTCCAGGCCGCGCGCGAACAGTTCGGCTTGCAGGTAGGAACCGATGAAGCCGGCGCCGCCGGTAATGAGGATCATGAGGCTGCTTTAGGTGCTTGCTGGGCTCTGGTGAAGGGTGGGCGGTTGGCGGTTGCAAGGCAGCCGGGGCCGCACGAGATTGGCAGCGCGGCAACGCGGCGGAGAGAGCGATGAGCGACAGACCAAAATTCTTCGAAGACCTGGCCGGCGTGGCGGGCGGTGCGATCTCCGCCCTGGCGGGTCTGCGCGAGGAGGTCGAGGCAGTGGTGCGCGCCCGGGTGGACGAAGCGATCCGCCGGCTGGAGCTGGTGCGGCGCGATGAGCTGGAGGCGGTCACGGAACTGGCAGCCAACGCGAGGGCGGCGCAGGAGGTGGCGGAAGCGCGCCTGGCGGCTTTGGAGGCGCGGGTGGCGGGGTTGGAGAAGGGGTAAGGAAGCCGTTCTTTTTTGAAAAAAAGAACCAAAAAACTTTTGCTTTTTGGGGGTTACACAATCTCGATCCGAAGCGCCGCGGCGGCGGCGCGAACGGCTTTGTCTAAGGAGGCGAGCGGTAGTCTGCGGCGCTGGGCGAGTTCCAGATAGGCGGCATCATAGATCGTCAGTCCGTGCCGTTCGGCGAGGTTGTTGGTGGTGTCCCATGCGCGATCGGCGGTGCTTGGGTCGAGCGTGACGGGCAATGCGCGGAGGAAGCTGGCCAGGCGGGTGCGGCGGTCACGGTCGAGACGGC
>CAJCIS010000239.1 GCA_903970435.1 Acidobacteriota bacterium
CGTGCCGCCGGCGTCGCTAATTGGCATTCAGCCAATTGCGACGCCGGCGGCACGCCGTCACGCGAATGCGTGCTGCGCACGACGGGGGTCCAGGGGGTGAAACCCCCGGTCGCCGAAGGCGAAACGCGAGGGTCAACATCAAGGACGGCTGGTATTAGTCCCCAGCCGCCAAAAGAGCGCCCGCATTGGCGGTCACCGCGCGCGGCTGGCGCAATTGGGCCGGGAAGGCGGCGACGATGGCCACGGTTACGGCGGCCAGGTAGGGCAGCGACTGGGTGAGCAGCACGGCGCACCACAGGATGGCTTCGGCGGTGGCGAGATGATGGGCGGCCGCGACACCGATCATGGCTGTCCAAGTCAGAACCAGCAGCACCAGTTCCTCCCGCGCCATGACCAGGCCCTGCACCAGGGCGGGCGCGCCTTCCATCTTCGGCGTCACCAGGAATGGCGCGCTACGGATGAACAGGCCCTTCCATACCGCCTTGCCGATCGTGTGGCTGAGCGCCAGGCCAGCCACCGCGGCGCCCAGCCGGTCCTTGAACCCGCACTGCACGCGGGCGCTGTAGAGCGCGAAGATCTGTGCGATCTTGAACAGGAACAGCCCGATGGACGGCAGCATGAACAGCACGATGGGGAATTCGTAGCGCATCGGCGCCACGATCAAACCGACGCTCCACACCAGGCCCAGCACCAGGAAGGCAAGGCCGAGCGCATCGCCGATCCACGGCATCCAGCCGGTGATGAAGTGCCAGCGCTGGCCGAGTGTCAGCTCCTCATTGAAGGGATTGAATACGGCGCCGGCGTGGCCGCGCAGAATTTGCATGGCGCCGTACGCCCAGCGGAAGCGCTGCTTGCGAAACGCGGCGAAATCGTCCGGCATGACGCCGCGGCCGAAGCTGCGCGGCGAATAGACCGCTTCCCAGCCCTCGCGGAACAGGCGCAGGCCCAGCTCGGCGTCCTCGGTGATCGTCCATTCGGCCCAGTTATTATCCGAATCCCGGGCCGTGCTGCGCTCGAGCGCGGTGCGGCGGATCAGGCTCATGGTGCCGTGCTGGATGATGGCGTTGCGCTCGTTACGGGTGACCATGCCGAGCTGGAAAAAGCCGGCATATTCCCAGAACATCAGCCGCTTGAAGAAGCTGCCGTCATTGTCGCGGTAATCCTGCGGGCTCTGCACGATGGCCACGCGCGGATTGTCGAACTGCGGCACCATGCAGCGCAGCCAGTCGGGCGCCACGATGTAGTCGCTGTCGAGCGAGGCGATGATTTCGGCGTCCGGCGCGGTTTCGCGCAGCGCGAAATTCAACGCGCCGGCCTTGAATCCCGGCCACTTCCCGAGGTGGAAGAAGCGGAATTTCGGACCCAGCCGGGCGCAATGCTCGGCCACCGGCTCCCACAGCGCGGGGTCGGAGGTGTTGTTGTCCACCACCAGCACTTCGAAATCCGCGTAGTCGAGGCGGGCGAGCGCATCGAGCGTCTGCCTTACCATGTGCGGCGGTTCATTGCAGATCGGCAGGTGGATGCTGACCTTGGCCAGCTTCGCGCCGGGCGCGGCCGGCATGATCAGGGGATGGCGACGCTTTTCGGTGCCGAAAATGGTTTCGGCGAGTTCGAAGCTGTCGGCGGTCAGCAGGAACAGCAGCAGCGCCTGGCCGGCGGCCAGCGTGCCCCACACGACCGACGCGAACGCCGACAAATATTTGCCGGCCATGGCAAGGAGCACGAGGGCGAACACGCTGGCAAAACCCTGCAACAGGCCGGCAACGAGCAACTTGCCGGGCAGACGGATATCGGGCCGGCGGCGCAGCAGCAGGGCGGCCAGCAGCGTCGCGCCGATGGTGGCGCCCAGCGCCCAGCCGAGCCAGTTGGGGGTTTCCATGACCGTGCCGGTCATGGCCCATTTGGCATGGCGGTCGAGGTCGAACATGCCCCAGTAGCCGGCGGCGCGGCCTTCGACACTGGTTTTCCAGGGCTGGTCGAACGCTTCGAAAGCAAAATAATCGAGCTGCTGGGCACGCGCTATGTTGAAGAAACCACGCATGAAGCGGGCCTGGTTGACCCGGCTGGCGACGGCGCCGTCGCGCTGCACGCCGCTGGAGGGCCAGCCGATTTCGCCGATGACAATGTGCTTGTCCGGGTAGGCGTCCTGCACGCGATGGTATTTCGCCATCGCGTCGTCGAGCGCGGCCTTTTCCGGCACGCCTTCCCAATAGGGAAACAAGTGGAGCGTTATGTAGTCCACCGACGCCACCAGCTCCGGGTGGGCCAGCCAGACGTGCCAAGGCTCGGCCGTCGAGACCGGGACATGGACGCCTTGTTTGACCTCGCCGATGTAGGTGACCAGTTGGGCCGGCGTAAGGCTCTCATGCAACACGGTCTCGTCGCCGACGAGCACGTGATCCACGTCTTCGTTCGCGTCCGTGGTGGCAATGAGGCGCTGGATTTGCGCTTCGTCCGCGGCCGGCTTGCCGGTGAGCCAGGCGCCGAGGGTGACTTTGAGGTGGTACGGCGCGGCCAGCGCCGGGATTTGCGCCATCGGGCCTTCGACACTGTAGACGCGGATGCGGTCGGTGAGGCGGGCGGCCTGTGCGAGGTCCTGGCTGACCTCTGCGGCGGAGGGATAGTCGTTGGCTTCCGGCGATTCGCCGCGGTGGAAGGGCGAAAAGCCGAGGCCGCCGATGCGGCCGCTGTAATCGGGCGCCGATTGTGGCTGGTTGAATGCGGTCCAGGCGCCGAAGCCGACCGTGGCCGACAGGCCGAGGGCCAGCAACGTGGCCGGGTGCAGCAGCCTGTGCCGGCGCGTTGTCTGGCGGATGCTGGCGGTGGCGTCGGCGTATGTCGTCATGTGCCCTGTTCCTGCGGCACAAGCGGGGATTGCCTGTGCATGATGCATAAAGCGATGCACTGCGGCATGTGCTGGGCTTGAATGTGGCGAAACCTGGGCACGTGAAAGAAGGTTGGCGGGCAGCGGCCCAAGGGCCGGCAGGCGGTCCTTCAGGGTTGCACCTTGCCCCCGGAAAGTTTAGGCACGCCGCCACGGCGCTGCTGTAGCTCAGTGGTAGAGCACTCCCTTGGTAAGGGAGAGGTCGAGAGTTCAATCCCCTCCAGCAGCACCATGATTCACCGGATTAATCACCGTCAGGCCGGCCGCGTCGGCTCTTGCAACGGGGCTTCCACCCGCCGCGTTTTGCCAGTGATCTGCGTGAACCGTGTTTCCATGCGATCAAAGCGTTGCATGACCGCCGCGCGCAATAATGTGATATCGGCCAGGGATTATAACGTCCGGCATAAGGCGCTTTTCGTCTCGGATGGCTCTATGAGCGGCTGGTGTTCGATACCACGAACCGGGGTCCAAACGACGCTGATGGTGCGGCTTCGTCTTCGTGGCGCAAGCCGTTGTCAGGAGGTTGAATGAAACGACTTGGTTTGCTCGGCAGTATGACTGTGGCAATGGTCATTCAGGCATCGGTCATTCCGGCATCCGGCGCTGGCGCCGCTAAAGCGCCTGTCATCGGCGGGCTCAACGATGCAAGCGGCGGCATGGAAAGTCTGGCCGACCCGGGCATTGCGGGATTGGCAAGTGCCATCACCACCCAGTTTCCAGGGGTAAAATTCCACCTTGTGGGACACTTCACGGAAGCCAACCTGTCGAAGGTCAACGTTCTGTTCCTGGGCGTCGCGAAGAGCCCCAACTCCGGGATCAAGCCGCTGAGCAAGGCCGAGGGCACCGCAATCCTGAATTTTGTCAAAGGCGGCGGCACCGCGGTTCTCTTCACGGACAATAGCACATTTACCGCGAATGCGCCTGCCATCAACCGGAGTTTTCTCCGTCCGTTCGGGCTTGCCGCGACGGGGACTTTGGGCGCCGGGCAGGCAATTACGATGGCGACCGGCACGAACCCGGTGGCAAGCGGGCCGGCCGGCACCATCAATCAGCTCGAATCCTACTATCCCGGCTGGTTCTCCAAGCTCGGCGCGAGCACGCTGCTGGGCACGCTCCCCGCCAACAACGAGCCTGGCCTGGCCTACCTGCCCGCCGGGTCGCTGGGCGCCGGCAGCGGCGCGGTCATATTCTTTGCCGACTCGTCGCTTCTGCTGGATGGGACCCGGACCAGCGATGACACGACGGGAATTTTGAACGCCCTGGCCGTCGGGTTGCCGTAAGCCGGACGTCGTGGCGGCAACGATCGCACATCGGCCTGCTAGGGTTTTGTATTTATTTTTGTTGACTTGCGTCGAAAGTTTGGCATGAATGCGGTGATCGCGATGGGGTTTACCCTATGTCTGAACCGACGTTCGATATTGACATCGCTTCGCCAAACGATGTGGCTGACCTTGCGGCGCGCTGGGCCGACAAACGCGCGCGAACCTATCCGGTGCAAGTTGCCTACGTTCACACGGCCCGCCGCGGCGAGCTGAGTGGCATGCAGATCCCGCTATCCCTCGGCTTCGTCAGTATCGATGCGGCCAACGCGTGGATAGCGGACGCCCGGGCGAACGCCGAAAATGCGGAAATTCGGTTCGCAAAAAACCTGCCGTGAAGCGCGGTGCCGCATGGCGCGCCGGTTGAACCCGTTAAGGTAACGGCTTTGCGGGGCATCGCACGCGTTCGCCCGGATCGCGCGTGCCGGTGCCCGGGGCGCCCCTACCGCACGATCCCAGGCCCAGCGAGGCCAAATACGATTGATTGATGGTGTCGTGACCGAACAGAATGGCCTGGAGGTAGGCGTCGGTAATCGCCTTGGCCCGCGCCGGTGGAAGTGCCGGGAGCGCGCCGGGCGATGACGCGCTGCCGATGGCGGCGATTTCGTTCCAGCCGGGGGGCAACGTGATGGCGGCGACGGTGGCGGTGGACTGGGGTTCCTTGTAGGTCCAGAAACTCCAGCCGATGCCGAATTTTTCGTTTAAGGTACGGAACGACATGTTCCAGTGGTCGGTCAGCTCGCCGGTTTCGCCGAGAAACACAGGCACGTTGTAGCGGGCCGAGAAGTCGACATAGTCCTGCACGGCGTCGCGGCGGGTGCTGGACCAGAATTCGTGATAGGTGTAGGCAACGTTCCGCGCAAACGGCGGCCCGAACACCGTGAAGTTCGTGCTCCATTGCGCCGCCGCCAGAAACACGATGTGGTTGGGATCGGCCTGGCGCACGGCGGCGAGGATATCGCGATATAGCGGCTCGAGCTGGGGATTGAGAAAATCCTCGTCGTTATAAGGCGAGATCGGTTCGTTCAGCAGGTCATAGCCCAGCACGACGGGCTCGTCGCGATAGCGTGCCGCGATGTGCTGCCAGAGCGCGATCGTTTGCCGCCGGTAGCGCGGCACGTAGAACACCAGCGGAAAGCCGGTGCCGTCGTCGTGATTGACACCGGTCTGGCCGCCGGGGGCGGCGTGCAGGTCCAGAATGACATGCAGGCCGGCGTCGCGGCACCAGCCGATCAGCCGGTCGATCAGCGCCCAGCCGGGCCCGGCAAAAATGGCGGGATCGCCGTCCCGCATGAACAGGGCATAATGCAACGGCACCCGGACGGTGTTGAAGCCGGCGGCGGCGATGAAATCGATATCGTCCCGGCCGATGTAATTATCGCGGAATACACGCCAGAAACGCTGCGTCTCGGCGGCGCCGAGCGCGCGCTGAAACACCGCGTCGATTTCGCGCGGCGACAAGGCGCGGCGGAACTTGAACATGTATCCCTCGGGCAGCAGCCAGTTGCCGAGCGAGATGCCCTTGATGTCATATTGCGTGCCGTCGGGGTTGACGAATCGGCGGCCTTCGGTGCGCACGAACGGCGCGGCGGCGGTCAGGGTGAGCAGCAGGGCTGCGGAAAGGCGAGTCATTTGCGGGAATTTAAGCAGTTCTATTTTGAAAGAAAGAACCAAAAAACTTTTCTTCCTATAAGACAAAAGTTTTTTGCTTCTTTTTTTCAAAAAAGAAGTTCTTCCTTTTGATCTTCCTTGCGGTTTGTTTTGTTGCCGTGGCGACATGGCGCGGCCGTGTTCATCCGGTATTGGCGGTGTTCATCGCCGCCGCGGGCTTCGCCTTCGCCAGTGGACTATCGGTCAGTCAGCTCGGCAAGGTTTTCGGTACCGGCTTCGGGCAGACCGCGAACGTCGTTGGGCTGCCGATACTGGCCGGCGCCATGGTTGCGGCCATGTATCGAGGGATCAACGGGCGCGGGTTGGCGGCGCTCGGCCTGGTGGCAGGTGCGGGCGCCTCGGCGGCGGCGAGCTTTGCCGTGCTGTCGCCATTACGTGGGGCGCAGCCGCGCGCGGCGCTGAAGATGGGGCTGGCGATTTCGGCAGGCCAGGCGTTCTTGTTGCCGTCGCCGGTGTTGGTGGCGGCGACCGCCATTCTGGGCGCACCCTGGGTGCGCGTGCTGGCGTTCGGCGTGCCGCTGGCAGTGCTGAGCGCGGGCTTGGGCGCCGCGGTTGCCAGCCGGATGGCGGGGCGGGGCGATGACGCGCCGGCCGATCAAATCAAAATAGGAACAAATTGGCCGGCCAGGACCGGTCTGGTTGCAAGCTGCCTGGTGATGGCGTCGCTGCTGATTGTGCAATCGATCGGTGATATTCCGAGCGAACCGCTTGGCGGCGGCGCGTCGCGTGAGTTGATACTCGGTGCCGGCCGCCCGCTGATTGTTTTGCTGGCGGGTGTCGGCATCATGGTGGTCGCAACGCGTGGGTGGGCGCGCGGCGGATTATCGGAAAGCGGCTGGGTTGCGGGCGCGATTGCGGCCGCGGCGCCGCTGATCCTGCTGGTGGCCGCGGCCGGCGGACTGCAGAGCCTGGCGCAATCGTCGCACGTGGCCGAACTGGTAGCCGAGCGCCTGCTGCCGCTGCGTCTTGGCATTGCGTTGCCGTTCCTGCTGGCGGCGGTGATGAAGGCCCTGCAAGGATCTTCCCTGGTGGCGGCCATTACGGCGGCCGGAATGATGCAGGGCCTGCTGCCGGCGGCGGGGCTGGATGGCGAGACGGGACGTGCGCTGGCGGTGCTGGCGGTGGGCGCGGGCGCGGTGACCGGCACACACGTGAACGACCCGTTTTTCTGGCTGGTGGCCGACGGCGCGTCGCTGCGGCCGGCCCGTGCCTTGGGGTGGGTGACGGGCGGCACCGTCGGGCAGGGACTCATATCGATCATGGCGCTGGTCCTGCTCGGCCTGTTGTTCTGATAGCAATCCGCGTTGAGTTTGACACATCAAGGAAGGCGGGGGGTTTCACCCCCTCGACCCCCACCGGCGTGCCGCCGGCGTCTTCAGCGCTGCGCGGCACAAGTGTCTTGTGC
>CAJCIS010000240.1 GCA_903970435.1 Acidobacteriota bacterium
GGCCGAGAAGAATCTCTCCGGCGCGCAGCGCAGGTTGGTGAAGTTGCAGCGCCCTCCACCCGATATCAGAATTTTCTCGCCGGGCCGGCGTGCATGGTCGAGCACCACCACGCGGCGGCCGCGCCGCCCGGCGGTGAGCGCACACATCAGGCCGGCTGCACCGGCGCCTAGGATTAGGACATCTGCCTGACTCATGGTGAGGAAGCGCAAAGGAAGTCGTTCTTTTTTGAAAAAAAGAACCAAAAAACTCTTACGCGCTTGCTTCCGCAATCACATCGCATGACGGGTGCACATTCAAACATTCAAAAGTTTTTTGGTTCTTTTTTTCAAAAAAGAACTACTGCCTGCTACTTGCCTGCAAATACCTTGGCGATCGCGGTCTGCGCCTCAGTCTGGATCGAGCGCAAATGCGCTTCGCTGACAAAGCTTTCAGCGTAGATTTTATACACTTCCTCAGTGCCCGAGGGCCGCGCGGCGAACCAGCCGTCTTTTGTTGTGACCTTGATGCCGCCGAAGGGCGCATCGTTGGCGGGTGCGGCGGTCAGTTTGGCGGTGATCGGGGCGCCGGCGAGTTCGTGTGTGTCGATCTGATCGGGCGAGATGGCGCGCAATGTTCTTTTCTGGGATGGCGTGGCGGGGGCGTCGATCCGTTCGTAGTAGGGTACGCCGAGCTCGTTGGTGAGGTGGGTAAAGAGGATTGCGGGATCGTGGGTGGTTTTGGCGGTGATTTCGGCGGCGAGCAGACCCATGATGAGGCCGTCCTTGTCGGTGGTCCAGACGGCGCCGTCGCGGCGCAGGAAGGCGGCGCCGGCACTTTCCTCGCCGCCGAAGCCGAGCGTGCTGTCGAGCAGGCCGGGGGCGAACCATTTGAAGCCGACGGGAACTTCGTAGAGTGCACGGCCAAGCTTGCCGGCGACGCGGTCGATGATGGCGCTGCTGACCATGGTTTTGCCGACGGCGCAGGGGGTCGGCCAGTGGGTGCGGTCCTGAAACAGATACGCGATGGCGGCGGCCAGGAAATGGTTCGGGTTCATCAGGCCGGCCGATGCGGTGACGATGCCGTGCCTGTCGGCGTCGGTGTCGTTGGCGAATGCCACGTCGAATTTGTCGCGCAGATCGATCAGGCTGGTCATGGCGGAGGGTGAGGAGCAATCCATGCGGATCTGGCCGTCCCAATCCACGGTCATGAAGCGGAATGTCGGGTCGATGGCGTTATTCACGACGGTGGCGGCAATGCCGTAGGCTTCGATGATGGGTTGCCAATATTGCACGCTGGCGCCGCCCAGCGGATCGATGCCGATTTTGACGCCGGATGCGCGGATGGCGGCCATGTCGATAATGTTGGCCAGGTCGGCGACGTAGCGGGTGACGTAGTCGTAACGGTGTAACGCGGCGGATTTCAATGCGCGTGCGTAGGGCATTCGTTGCACGCCGTCGAGGTTGTTGGCGAGCAGGATGTTCGCTCCGTTCTCGATCAGGCTTGTGATATCGGTGTCGGCCGGGCCGCCGTTCGGGGGATTGTATTTGAAGCCGCCATCCTGCGGCGGATTGTGCGAGGGCGTGATGACCACGCCGTCCGCGAGCCCGCTTTCGCGGTTGCGGTTGTATGTCAGAATGGCGTGCGAAATCACCGGCGTGGGGGTGTAGCCATGGTGCTGGTCGATCATGACATCGACGCCATTGGCGGCGAATACTTCGAGCGCGGTGGCGAGCGCCGGTTCGGATAGCGCGTGCGTATCGATGCCGATAAAGAGTGGGCCGCTAATGGCATTGAGATGACGAAATTGGCAAATGGCCTGGGCAATGGCCAGGATGTGGTTTTCGTTGAAGGAGGTGTCGAAGGCTGAACCGCGGTGGCCGGACGTGCCGAAGGCGACGCGCTGCGCCGGGATGGCGGGGTCGGGCTTGTTGGCGAAGTAGGCGGTGATGAGGCGGGGCACGTTGACCAGCAGCGATGCGGGGGCCGGTTTTCCTGCCAGCGGGCTCAGATTGGGCATGAAATTTTCCTTCGTGGAAGAACTTCTTTTTTGAAAAGAGGAAGCAAAAAACCTTTGCTAATTGCGTCCAGCAAACGCACATGCAAACAGAAAAAGTTTTTTGGTTCTTTTTTTCAAAAAAGAACGGCTTGCCTTCCTTTCTTTGTCAACGGCCAGTCGGGTCGGCCAAGTGCGCACAAGGGTCTGGCTTTCTTTACCCGACTGTTCCAAGACTCTCAAATGCGCCGCTTGCCCTTGATCGCGTCCCTGTTGCTGCCGCTGCCGGCGGTCGCCCAGCATTGGCCGCAATCGCCGCGCGCACCCGCCGGCGCGCCGAATATCGTTTTGATCCTGCTGGATGATGTGGGTTTCGGCGCATCGGGCACGTTCGGCGGGCCGGCGGCGACGCCGGAACTGGACCGGCTGGCGGCGGCCGGGGTGCGCTACAATGATTTCAATACGACGGCCATCTGCTCGCCGACGCGGGCGTCGCTGCTCACGGGGCGTAACCATCACCAGGTGGGTTTTGGCAATTTGCAGGATGTTCCGGCGGGCTATCCCGGGTACAACACAGTGTGGCACAAGGAGACGGCCAGCGTTGCGGAAATATTGCGGGAGAATGGTTATTCCACGGCGGCGTTCGGCAAATGGCACAACACGCCGATTTGGGAAATCAGTCCCGTCGGGCCGTTCGACCGTTGGCCGACCGGGTTGGGTTTCGAATATTTTTATGGCTTCATGGGTGGAGAAAGCAGCGAGTGGGAGCCACGGCTGTATCGCAATACAGTACCGGTTGAGCCGCCGGGTGGATTTCTGCGCGGGTATCACCTGACAGCGGATCTCGTGAGCGACGCGTTGCATTGGGTGCGTGAGCACGATGCGGTATCGCCGGACAAGCCTTTTTTTCTGTATTTTGCCACCGGCGCCACGCATGCGCCGCACCATGTTCCGAAAAACTGGATCGACAAATATCGTGGCCGATTCGACCAGGGTTGGGACAGGCTGCGCGTGGAGATTTTTGCGCGGCAGAAGGCCCTGGGGGTTATTCCGGCCGGCGCGGAACTGACCGCGCGGCCGCGTGAATTGCCGGCGTGGGACAGTTTGACCGCGGATCAGAAACGACTTTTTGCGCGGCAGATGGAGGTTTATGCGGGCTTCCTGTCGCAAACCGACGATGAGGTGGGGCGGCTGCTGAAAGGTTTACGGGACGAGGGCAAGATTGAAAATACGCTGGTGCTGTATGTGGTTGGCGACAATGGCGGCAGTGCGGAAGGCGGCCTTGAGGGGTCGGATGCGATGACGGCGTCGACCGACGGACAGCCAAATGATTTGTCAGGTCAGCTCAGCCATATCGACGATCTGGGCGGACCGTATTTCGATAATAATTACGCGGCGGCGTGGTCGTGGGCGACGAGCACGCCATTTCAATGGATGAAGCAAATCGCTTCGCATTTCGGCGGCACGCGCGACGGGCTTGTGGTGTCGTGGCCGGGCCATACCGCCAAGCCGCTGGTGGTGCGCCAGCAGTTCGCGCATGTGAACGACATCGCACCGACCATTTATCAGGCGGCGGGGATTTCGTTTCCGGGTGTGGTGGATGGCACACGGCAATTGCCGCTGGAAGGGCGCAGCCTGGTGGCGACGTTGACCGATCCGGCGGCGCAAACGGGGCATACGGAGCAATATTTCGAAATTTTCGGCAATCGGGCCATTTACAAGGATGGCTGGGTGGCCGGTGCGCGCCGCTACGCGCCGTGGGAGATATTTCAGAATCCGGTGAAAGTTTTCACGCGCAATTTCGACAAGGATAGATGGGAACTGTATCATGTCGATGCCGACTACAGCGAGGCGCACGATCTGGCGGCGCAGGAGCCCGCCAGGCTGGCGGGGCTGAAAGCCGAATTCGATCGTGAGGCGGTGCGCAACTTGGTGTATCCGATGGTGCCGCTGCCGGTGTTCGGGGCGCCGTCGCCGCGCATGGGGCGGACGCATTTTGTGTATGCGGAAGGGGTGGACCGTGTGCCGCCGGATGTGGTGCCGGACTTGAGCGGGCGGGCGCATCGCTTGACCGCGGCGGTTGATGTGCCGCGGGGTGGCGGTGATGGCGTGATCGTGGCGGAGGGCGGCCGGTTTGGCGGGTTCAGTCTGTTTGTCAAAGGCGGCAAGGTGATTTACGAGAATAATACACTGGGCAAGACGCACGAGCAA
>CAJCIS010000241.1 GCA_903970435.1 Acidobacteriota bacterium
CGCCGGCGTCGCGAACTGGCTCAATGCCAATTTGCGACGCCGGCGGCACGCCGTCACGCGAATGCGTGCTGCGCACGACTTGGGTCGAGGGGGCAAAGCCCGCCGCCTTTTTTCGTCTTTCACTTTCTGTCTTCAACTGCCCGCAAGCCGCCAGAATGTCCCGTCCCCGCGGCGTGCGAATGGGGCTCGCATACCCGGCATCCATGACGATTTTCGCGAAACGATGCAGCGCGTTGCCACCGCTGGTTTCGTAGGTGCTGCCGGGCCAGGGGTTGAAGGGAATGAGGTTTACCTTGGCGGGGATGCCGGCAATGAGGCGGACGAGTTCGCGCGCGTCGGCTTCGGCGTCGTTGATGCCTTTCAGCATGACGTATTCGAAGGTGATGCGGCGGGCGTTGCTGGCGCCGGGGTAGCGGCGGCAGGCGGCGAGCAGGTCGGCGATGGGGTATTTGCGGTTCAGCGGGACGAGTTCGTCGCGTAGGTCGTCGCGCACGGCGTGCAGCGAGACGGCGAGGTTGACGCCGAGGTCGGCGCCGGCGCGGTCCATCATGGGGACGACGCCGCTGGTGGACAGCGTGATGCGGCGGCGCGAGAGGGCAATGCCTTCGTTGTCCATGACGATCTTCATGGCTTGCGCCACATTTTCATAATTATAGAGTGGCTCGCCCATGCCCATGAGAACGATCGTGGAGAGCAGCCGCGGGGTTTCGCCCTTTGGGCTGGGCCATTCCCCATAGCCGTCACGGGCCGCCATGAACTGGCCGACGATTTCGGCGGGGCCCAGGTTGCGCACCAGGGTTTGCGTGCCGGTGTGGCAGAAGGTGCAGCTCAGCGTGCACCCGATCTGGCTGCTGATGCAGAGGGCGCCGCGGTCTTGTTCGGGGTCGGGGATATAGACCGTTTCGGCTTGCTGGCCGTCGCGGAAGCGGAACAGCCACTTGCGGGTTTCGTCGGTGGAGGTTTGCACCGTTGCGGCTTCGGGGCGGCCGATGACAAATTTTTCGGCGAGCCTTTGTTGCAAAGGGCGGGCGATGCTACTCATGCGGGCGAAGTCGGTGACGCCCTGGTGGTAGATCCAGTGCCAGAGCTGTTTGACGCGGAAGGGAAGCTCGCCGATGGCGGCGAGTTCGGCCGCGAGCTCGTCGCGGCTCATGCCGACGAGGTCGCGGCGGCCGTCGGCGGTGAGCGGCGTGGGGGGGCTGAACAGGGCGGCCTTGGCCAGAATGCGGGCGCGTTCACTGTCAGTTAGCGCGGCCGCTGTCAGAGTGGCGTTCATGGCGGCATTGGGGGTTTGGGGCAGGCTTGCAGGCTGGCCTGGTAGGCTGCGGCGAACCCGTCGAGGGAGAAAGTGTCGGCGAAAATGATGCCGCGGGGGCCGGGGAAGTGGCCGATCGCCTCGCGGCCGGCGGAGAAGGCGGCGATAGCCTCGGCGCCATGCGGGGCAAAGGCGGAGCGGCCTTCGAGGTAGAAATGGAGGTCGTGGCCGCCGGCTTGCACGCGGGCGCCGGCGTGGGGCAGCACCTGGTAGCCGAGCAGGACGGCCACGGCATCGCGCTCATGCGGGCGCTGGGAGATGGTGAGCACGACGTTGCCGCGGCCCTGCATGGGCGGGCGGGACGTCTTGGCGAAAGTGTAGGCGTAGCAGACGGTCACGCCCGCCTCCGGGTGGGTTGCGGCTTTCCAGGTGCCGAATGTTCCGAGCGGCACGGGGGTCCAGCTATGGGTGGCGCGCCTGGCCGCCTGGGCCTGGCTGACGCCGGCCACCGCGAGGATGACACACAAGGCTGCCACGCGCATGCGGCAGAGATACGGTCTGCCGCCGCGCCGGACAAGAATGATGGCATCTGGCTTGGCTGGCGCGCGCAAACCAACAGATCGGCCATGGCTTGCTTGTGGGGTGCCATGCGAAGGGCATTGCACCCCACAAAGCCTGTCAAACACAATGCTGGCGCGGATGCGCGCCGCGCGGGTCAGCGTTCGGGCTCGTCCCCGTCGGGTTCGACCTCGATGTCGCCGCCAATGGCGTCGGCGTCGTCCTCGAGGTCGCTGGTGTCCTCCAGCACGCCCTCCTCGGCCTCGTCGTCGGCCGCCTCCACCTCGACATCGGTGTCGGCGTCCTCGGCCACCACGGGCTTCTTGACGCGCTTTTCCTCGGGCAGGGGGGCGTTGCTGCGGCGGGGGCGCGGCTGTTCGGCCGGCTGCTCGGTGCCGCATTTCGGGCAGATCGCCGGCGCTTTCATCAGATCGTAGAACTTGGCGCCGCAGGCTACGCAGAGGCGCTTCATTCCGAGTTCAGGCTTGGCCATGTACGGACCTTGTGAAGCGGCTGAAAGTGGGGAAGGGCGGGGCATCTGGCATGCGGAGGCGGGGGAGTCAAATCTGTGTCTGGTTGCTAGTTGCCAGTTGCTAGTTGTCAGTTGCCAGTGGGCTGCGGGGCGGCGTCTCGACAAGCGGGGCGGCACTGACCAAGTTGCCGGCACGCGTAGTTTTTGGAGCGGTCGATTTATGCAGATCATGATGCGGCGGATGGACGAGGATGATGAACCGGATCGCGATCCGGATCCCGGTAATCCCGACATTCCCGAACCGGAAGGCCCGGATATCAAGGAGCCGGAGGGCAACAGGACGCTGTCCGGCCTAGTCAACGAGCTGGAACACCGGCTGCTGAAGCAGCGCAAGGTGCTGATTTTCGGGGCGATTAACGACAAGGTGGCGCGCGATGTGACGGGGCGGCTGCTGGCGCTGGCCGGCGCTTCGGGCGAGCCGATCGACGTCTATGTCAACTCGCCGGGCGGGCATGTGGAGAGCGGCGACACCATTCACGACATGATCCGCTTCGTCGATAGCGAGGCGCCGGTGCGCATGATCGGGACCGGCTGGGTGGCCAGCGCGGGGGCGCTGATTTACCTGGCCGGCAAGAAGGAACGCCGGTTCTGCCTGCCGCAGACGCGGTTTCTGCTGCATCAGCCGATGGGCGGCGTGCGCGGCCCGGCGGTGGATATCGACATCGAGGCGCGCGAAATCATCAAGATGCGCGAGCGGCTGAACCGCATGATCGCGGCGGAGACGGGACAGACCTACGAAAAGGTGGCGCGGGATACCGACCGTAATTACTGGATGAGCGCCGAGGAGGCGATTGCCTACGGCATGGCGAGCAAGGTTATTACGACGCTGGCTGACCTCCGCTAGGTCTTTTGGGGGGCGCCGAAGCGGTTCGGCCCCCCTGCCCTCGTGCCGGTGTTTTTGTCTGGATTTGGCGGTGCGGCGGCGGCCATAGTGTTGCGTGAACAGCAATGTTCTGCTGTCGGAGCGTGGCGCGCGTGAAGCGATTTTCGGCGTGTGCTGTGTTGGCGCTGGTGGTTGCCGGCGTGGTGCACGGCCGGTCGGCGACGCTGGCAAGTCCGGCCAAATCGGACACACGGCTCGCATGTTTGGCTGATCGGGAGCGGACCTTGCTACCGCCAGTTTGACAGTCGATGGATCGAGTCCGGCCTAGCCGTGTTCGGACGCCTCGAAATGTGCCCGGGCATCCGGCCCACCGGCGGCGGTAGGCGAAAGCCTATCCTACCTTCGCGCGGGTCGAAGAGTGTGCCCCTAGCGATCGTCCGAGTAGCGGCTCGATTTGAATTCTCGCCCCCTTGGAAAATGACACGGTGAGCTCGCGTGGTGGGAATCGGGACCGCCAGCGGGTGCGCCGCGGCATTCTCGGCGCCCCAGCGGTAAGCCGCCAACCCGCTGATCGGAAACGGTTTCAAACATTTTCACATCCCTTCAATTGCGGCCGACCGCCGCCCTGAAGCTGATCACGGCACACGGGGCCAGCATCGGAACGCGATCCGGCAGCCTCAGGGTCCGCGATGAAACAGGAGGCTTACTATGCAAATGAAACTCTCGTCGCGCCTTGCCGCGACGTTCCTTCTTGGGTTGCTGCCGGGCGTCGCCGGCGCCGCGACTTACACGACGCTCTATGCGTTTCAGGGCGGCGGCGATGGTGCCGGTCCGGCCAACAGCCTGCTCAATTTTGGCGGAAAGCTTTGGGGAACCACGTCCTCAGGCGGCGGCGGCGCAAACTGTTCGGGCGGCTGCGGAACGGTGTTTACGATCGATCCGGCAACCGGCGCGGAGACGGTTGTCTATGCGTTCCAGGGCGGCACCGACGGTGCGAACCCTTTTGCCAGCCTGATCAAGGTCGGTCACAGCCTGTATGGTGTGACCTATCAGGGCGGCGCCAGCGGCTATGGCACCGTGTTTTCGCTGAATCCGGCGACCGGTGCCGAAAACATCGTGTATTCGTTCCAGGGCGGCGCTAACGACGGCGCCAATCCTGTCGCCAGCCTGATCGACGTCGGCGGAACCCTGTGGGGCACGACCCAATTCGGCGGCGTTGGCGATTTTGGGACCGTTTTCGCGCTGAACCCGAAGACCGGCTACGAATATACACTCCCTTTCGAAGGCGACGGCGGCACCTTTCCCGGCGCCTTTCCCTACGCCAGCTTAATAAATGTCGCCGGCACTCTGTGGGGGACGGCTCAATCCGGGGGCGGCAGCAACGTTTGCAACGGCACCAACTTCGGTTGCGGCGTGGTGTTCTATGTGGTCCCCGGGCAGCCCGCCGAGGATGGGGCCATTCCCCTGTTCGGCCCCCCGGGCGCCACCTTTCCGACGAGCAACCTGATCGACGTCAGCGATACGCTCTACGGTACCAGCACCTCAGGCGGCTCCTCCGGCAACGGCACCGTGTTCTCGTTTTCCATCAAGAGCAGCACCCAAAATGTTGTTTACTCATTCCAAGGCGGCAACGATGGCGCGTGGCCCGGACCCGGTTTGCTCAAGGTTGGCGGCCTCCTTTATGGAGTGACGTTCTATGGCGGCGGGTCAGCGGCCTGCACAAGCGGACCCGGCGGCTGCGGAACGCTGTTCTCGCTGAACCGGAAGACTGGCAAGGAGCAGGTTCTGCATGAATTTCAGGCGGGCAGCGACGGCGCTGGTCCCGGCGCCGCCCTGATCAATGTCGGCGGAACACTTTACGGCACGACCTCCGGCGGCGGTCCATCTGGCAACGGAACGGTATTCGCCTATACTCCATAAGGCAGGTCGCCACGCGGAGGCTTGCGCTGGCTCGGGAAGCGCTCGTTCCCGAGCCAGCCACCGGTCATAGCGTCCAGCCAACAGAGCAAAAGTTTTTTGTTTCTTTTTTTCAAAAAAAGAAATTCTTCCTTGCTATGTGGATACGCATTAAAGGTTCCTAGTGAATACCCGCATATTCCGTTCTGGCCTGTTGCAAGGCAGGAAGATCGGGGTCCGCATCCTTCCAGAGCGCAAGGAATTGGCGATAACAGCTTTTGGCCGCCAGTGTGTCGTTCTTCAGCGCATAGGCTCTGCCCAACTCAAGTTGCGCAAGCTCGCCGATTGGGTCACTGACGACAAGACCGCGGTGCGAGAGAATTTTGAGAAATTCGGCCGCCGCCTGTGCGCCCTGATGAGCCGCGAGGTAAGCCTTGCCGCGCACGTAGATCGGATATAGCGCGCCGAAGAAGGCATGAAGGTGAATGCGGGGCGCCGCGAAATCGTATGGAAGCGCAGTTTGAAGCGCCTCGATCGCCGTTTGCGGATTGCCACGATCGAGGGCGATGAGCCCATAAAGCGATGGCAAATAGGTGAACTGGACAGATGTATCGCTGGGATAGCGGGACGCGAGACTCTTCGCGATGTCTTCGGCGCGCGCCGCATCGCCCGCGGCCGCCAGCGCGAAGCCCGCGGCGTAAGACACATCGGGATCGCTGACCGCTGCCAGCGATGTCAACGCGTCGGTGCGGGCGTTCTCGGTCTTGCCGAACAGCGCCTCCCAAACGGCAAGCGGCGTTTCGAGCAACGCCGCCCGGTCGGCGGTGCCCGCCGCGCGCGCCAGGACATCCGCGCGGTGCATGAGTTCGGTTGCCTCCCGCAGGCGGCCGCCATAGGCGCGGACGAATGCCTCGCGGTACGGAATGAGCGGCGAATCCTGCCGGGCCATGGAAACGACCGTTTTCATTTCGGACTCGTCGCCACTCAGGAATGCAATGTCGTAACGCAACATCGGAAACACGGGGCTGCCGAAATTGCGGGCTGACGCAGAATCGAGAACCCGCTTCGCATCCGCGAGCCGATCCGCGAACAGGTAGTCCATGGCGAGCAGTTGATAGCCGATGGCAGAGTCCGGCTCCGCTTGAATGGCCAGCGTTTCCTCGGCGATCGCCTTTTCGTATTCTCCCATACCAGGATAGGCGATTCCGCCCAGCATGTCGTGCGGCAGGGCTTGGCGCGGATAGGTTTGTTCCCAGGCCTGCAGCACCCGTAGTCCTTTTTCGATTTCGGTCGTGACACGCAGATAGTAGAAAGCGGTGATGAAGTAACGCTCGTCGTCGCTGGTGCGGTCACGCAATTTATAAGCCTGCGCACCGAGATGGTCCGCCAGCACTTTCTCGCCGTTGGAACTGTGCGCCAGTGCCAGTGCGGCATAGGCGGACGCGAATTGCGGATCCAGTTCGATCGCCTGCTCAAACAGCGGCATTGCGCTATCCGCGCCTTTCGTTTCTTCCAGCTTCAAACCCATGCTGTAGGCCTTGAGCGCATCGAGCGATGGGGTGGTCGCGGAAGCCAGTGGCACGTCATAGGCGGCAAGCGATGCGCGTGCTTCGCCCATTCGGATTCGGAACCGCCGGGTCATTTTGTCGAGCGCGCCCAGCACCCCCTCCTTGTCGGCGGCTTCCACCTGATCGTCGTCGAGAACATCGCCCGTCCGGCAGTTCTCGGCGCGCAATCCAAGCACATAGTGTGTTCCGAGGCGGGCGATTGAGCCGCTCAGCGTGGCGGCGCTGCCGGTCCGCTCGCAAATCTCCCGGGCAAGCTTTGGGATCACACGGGCGTCGGCGGACTGGCCCATGAGACGCAGTGCCTTACGGATGCGCTCATCGCCGACGAGGGCGAGGAACGGCGACTGATGCAGCGCCACGGAAACGCTTTGCCGCAGCGTCTCGTCGAATACCGGGTCGCCCGTCGCATTGGTAAAATCCGCGAGGACGATGGTATCCTTGTCGGTGAGCTGCGGCGGGCGGCCGATAAAATACGCCGCCGCAATGGTGGCGCTGCCGGCGAGCGCTGCCACGGCACCTGCGATCCACAGCGAGCGTGGTGTAGCGCGCCGCATCGCAGAGACAGGGGATGGGTCCGGGATCGTTGGCGGGGAAAGGCAAGCAGCGACATCGGGCGCAACCATCTCGACCCGCACCGGCACGCCAAACCGGTAGCCGCGGCCCGCGACCGTCACGACATAATTCCCGGCAGCATCCGCCGGCAGCGCCCTGCGCAGGGCGGAAATTGCCTGGCCAAGATTGTTTGCGTCGACCGCACGCCCCTGCCAGACCGCCTCCTGCAGCTCGGCGCGACTTACCAGGCGGTCGTGGTGCTCCACCAAATAGAGCAGCGTGTCGAAGACGCGCGCGGTCAGGTGGACCCCGTCGCCGCCGCGCATCAGCGAACGCCGCGCCGGGTCAAGCCGGTACGGTCCGAATGCATAGCCACATGGCTCGCGCGACATGATGTCCACGGCGACCTCAACGGTGTGCGTCGCCGGTATCTACCGCCGCAAGCCGGGCCCGGCCAGATTTCGGATAGAAGCTTTTCGAAATCGGCACTTCGCTCCGACAAGGCCTAACCCACGCGCAGAAGACCGGCCGACCCAACCTGCCGTTTCGGTTTCCGTATCGGCCCTGCTCGCCGCAACGCAGACTTTCCGCTTTCGCCAGGAGCCGCCGTTCCGCTTTCGGCCAAAATGCGACATGACGTATGCGTCAACCACCCGCCGGCTACGGCCTGCGCAGAAGTCTTGACTTATGCATTAAGTTGCGGCGGCGTGGCTGGCGGCATCTTGACAGCGATTGACAATCTGACTATGTGGAAATCGGAGGCTTTGGTCGCGGCAACGCGGGCATTGCCTTTTTTTTATGGCGCGGCTGGCAGCGCGGGCCGTAGGTCTTCGATCACTTTGTAGCCCCATGTGACCCTTGTTTCCGTCTCATGCCGGAAACGTAAGCTCAGAACCTCGCGGGTCACTGGCTCCAATTCATTACGTTTCGGGCTATTCATGCCCTTGAGGCGCAAACCCCAGCTGATTGTGTAGGCGATGATGTCGGCGACCTGGATCAGTGTGGTCAGATCGCTATGGACGAAGAATGGCTCGGGGATGATTAGGCGGGATCGCACCCGGCCTTGGTTGGTCTTGATGAAGTAGCTGCCGACCTGCCCCAGCAGCACATGGCTGGCACTTTTGTCGATTTCATCAAACACCATGTAGCCCATCGGGTCGCCCGGCTGAATATTTAGAAACCCATAGAATCGCTCAAAGAGGTAGGCGTAATCCTTACGAAGTGATGTTGATGCAGTTGGGCGGGGTGCGCCTTGTGGCACAATCGATGCGAAGGCTTGTGCCCCGTGCACTTTGGCAAGGTGCAGCGCAAAAGCAGCATAGGCGATCTTGGCCTGTCCTAGAGCGGTTAGCCGCTCTCTAGTGACAGCCGTTCCATCCTCCAGAATTTCCTTCGCAAGCTGGCTCCGTCGCGCCAATGGGATCGTCGCAAGCTGGGCAGCATGTTTGAATGTCCGCCTGTCTAGCAGTTTCTGCGCCTTGGCCTCTTTCCGGTAGGCCTCAAAGAGCCGCATCCCAAAATGATGTTCTTGAGCATCCGATAGTTGGCGAATAAGAGGCCATATCTGCCGGTCTTCAACCGCCAGACCGGCCAGCACCTCATACGGTGATTGCCGCTGATCCTGCCCAGATTCATCAATAAATAGCGCCCAGCTCATGCAGGCCCCGATATCTGGATTTGGTTCCCTTCGCAATGATCATAGCTGCGATAGGCGGGGTAGGACGTAAATGCACCGGCTCAGGCGGTGCAGCAGCAGTGATATGTCTTCAGTTTAGCAAATTACACGAAAAAATATTATCACCGGCGTTCGCCCCGCTCATGATAAACTTCGAGCCCGGAACATTACAAATGTGCATATTATCTCCCCCCGGCATGCCTTGTTTTTCGTTGCCACGCGAAGGCAAATTCATGGCCTTGAAGTGTGCAGCGCCAACCGTCTCGCATGCAAAAAGGTTGTTGGATATGTCCGCCCCAATCATTACTGCTCCACTGGGGCATATGTGCATTTGCACTCCACCAACAGCAGCTTCGGTGGGAGATGGTTTTCCCGAGGTGTCCGGCAAGCCATCAATGAAAACGCTGCTTCCGCCGGGCGTTACGATGGGAGGCCGGTCTTTGCCGACTATATCGGCGATGTCCTTGCATAAGAAGACGTTTCGGTCGAAATGCGCCCCCCGCATTGCGTGCCCTGGCGGACATGCGTGCATATGGCTCACCCTACCCCCTGGCAAGACTTGGAATTTAAT
>CAJCIS010000242.1 GCA_903970435.1 Acidobacteriota bacterium
CCGCCCCTCCGACATCGATATCGTCTGGCTCAACGGCTACGGTTTCCCCGCCTACCGCGGCGGCCCGATGTTCTACGCGGATACGGTTGGCCTCCCCACCGTCGTTGGGAAGTTGCGTGAACAGGGACATACGCCGGCGCCGTTGCTCGAAAAGCTTGCAGCTGAGGGCAGGGGGTTTACCGGGCAGTTTTAAGAAGCAGGAAGGCCAGGGCTCTGCCCTGGACCCGCTGGGGCCTGAGGCCCCAGACCCCCATCTGTTAGAGATAACGAACATCGCCCGGTGGTCGCTTTGTGTGGCAGGGCTTGGGACGGGCTAGTCACTGGGTTTGCGCGAAATTGGTTACCCGATTTTATCGCAAAGCTCAGGCAGCACTCTGTCAACGCCTATGCAAAGTGCCTGAAGGTACACTTCGAGAAGCACCGCAACCTGCCACGGATCGGTCGCGGCCCAGCCCACGTGAAATCCCCCATTTAGAATCGCGCTCTTCGTGGTCTCGCTGGCTCTGCTGTTCGCCAATTTATTGAACGCCGGGAAGCCCCAGCCGTCGCCGATCGTGTTCCTGTGGTCGGCCGCCTCATCTCCATGCCACGAGGGTGTTCCAGTGTGTTGGAATATCCTTTTCCAAATATTTCCCTCCGCCTTGCCGATGTAGAAGACCGGCCCATCTGGCACAAAAAACCAGTAGACTCCGCTTTGCGGCGGAACAGGGTCTCGGAATATTTCAGAAAACTGGCCGGCATCCTCTCTAAGTTCAACCAGTCTCGCTTGTAGGCGCGGGTCAAGGGCGTTGACCCCTGAAAGAAACGCACTTGCACATGCTGCAATCTCTGATGCTTGCATATCTCTGCTCCTATGAACTCAAGCATGCGTAGCCCGCATCGCCCTTCTAGCGATGCGGGACCTGCAACGCGCCAACCGCCAGACGAACCCGCGCGTCTGCTACCGGCGTTTACGTAATGCATTGGCAATGTCCTGCCGTTCCACCGCCGGGCTCAATTGCCAGGCAATAATGACGCGTGTCAACGCCGCGGCCTTGGCAGACTCCCGAATGCCGTTTTCCTCAAGAAAATCATCCAGGCTCCCGCCCCAATGCGTCGCGGCACATGTGAACGGCGCGGAAAAGCCTCCAACCCCGCCTCACATACGCTTCTTCCGCCCCGAAATTCTGTCCGCCAGACCCGCCTCGATGTTATCGACCTGCTGAACCGCGGCGAGATACCGCACCAGCAACAACGCGCAATCATGGGCATCCAGTCTGTTCAACATCGCCGACAATTGCACTTCCGGCACCTGGCCGATCAGGTCACCGGTCACCACCACGTGGAATGCGTCGATTGAATCCCGCGCCTGTGCATAAATCTCTGCGTAACGCTGCAAGTCCGCCTGATCGAGATGACTTGCCGATTGATCCGCAATGGCGGCATCCCAGGCGTCGCGCTGCCAGCTCACTTCGCTGATGCCCATATGCGCGTGCAACGTATCGCCCATGATCGCGGCGGTCGCCGCGGCATCCGCCTTGCCTGCTGTCATCGCGGCGAGTAAGGATTTCAGGATCTTGCTGGCCGCCTCCATATCGGTCTTGTTTCGCGCGATCGAGGTTCGCAGATCCGCCGCATCCGCGTCCAGCTCACGCTCGATACGCACCTTGCTGGCGCGCGCCGCGTCACGATCGTGCAGAGCGACCGCCCCCCGCTCAAACCCGAGCGCCGTCAGAATCGACAACACGATCATGGCATATGAACGCAAAAAGTCGCGCAAATTGGCAGGTGCCGAATGACTCTCAGGTGTATGCATAATCCCTATCCAGTCAAAAGTTTTTTGGTTCTTTTTTTCAAAAAAGAACGACTTTTTTTGCTACCCCTAAACCCGCGCCGCCCGCTCAAGATCCGCCTCCAATATCCCCCGCAACTCGTCGGCCACCACCTGGCTACTCTGTATCAACTGCGGCTCATCGTTCGCATAGGCCAAAGTCTCCACCAGCGCCTGCTCATCGCGTTCCCGGAACAGGTGCACTGTCCGCCGCGCATCCTCTTCCGACAGCCCGAGCTCGCCCAATACCATTTCCGACAGCCGCAAGCTGGAGAAATACGTCTCCCGGATCAACCCGCGCACGCCAAGATTCATCAGCATATGCGCGTAACGACGATTCCGCGCACGCGCGAAAATAGCCAACCGTGGAAAATGCCGCTTGGCAAGCTCCACCACGGCCAGCGTGGCGTCCATGTCGTCCAGCGCCACCACCAGCACGCGCGCCTGCCCGGCGCCGGCGGACCGCAGCACGTCCAGCCGCGACGCATCGCCGAAGAACGCGCGGTTGCCGAAGCGGCGCAGCACCTCCAGTTGCGCCGCATCCTTTTCCAGTGCGGTGAACGTAATATTTCGCAGCGCCAGAATGCGCCCCACGATCTGCCCCACGCGGCCGAAGCCGCAAATAATCACCGGTGCCGGTTCGGTATCGATCGGGTCGTAGACGGGCGCCTTCGTCCGCGTCAGCCGCGGCATGACAAACCGTTCCGACAATGCGAACACCATCGGCGCCACCAGCATGGAAACGGCGATCACCAAAGTTGCCGCATCCGCCTGCGCCTTTACCAGGGCGCCACTCCCCACGGCGACGCCGAACAGCACGAAACTGAACTCGCTGCCCTCCGGCAAAGCCAGCGCCAGGCGTAAGGCGCTGCGCGCCTCCCGCCGCTTCACCCATCCCACCGCGAACGCCACCGCCACTTTCACCACCAGCAGTGCGGCCACGCCGGCCAGGATGACCCAAGGCATGGCCAGCAACAGATGCAAATCCGCCGACATGCCCACCGAAATGAAAAAGAATCCCAGCAGCAATCCCTCGAACGGCTCCACGTCCGCCTGCAATTCGTGCCGGTAGTCGCTGTCCGACAGCAGAACACCGGCCATGAACGCGCCGAGCGACATCGACAGCCCCGCCCAGTCCGCCAGCGCTGCGGTGCCCGCCACCAGCAGCAGCGCGATGGCGGTAAACACCTCCGGCGTCCTGGCGCCGCCGACGAGGCGAAACACCGGCTGCACCAGAAAACCGCCGCCTAATAAAATGGCGGCAATCGCGCCAAACCCGCGCAGCACGTCGTGCCACGGCACATGCGCCGGCAGCGCGTGTTCCGACAGCAGCGGCACTAGCGCCACCATCGGAATGAACGCCATGTCCTGAAACAGCAGCACGGCAAATGCGTCCCGCCCGGCCGCGGTGGGTAGCAATTCACGCTCGGCCAGCATCGGCAGCACGATGGCGGTGGACGAAAACGCCAGCCCCACGCCCAGCACCGCCGCGCCATCCCACGACAGAGCCGCCACCGGCAATCCGCTGAACCGGCCGGCCAGCAGCAGCAGCCCGCTCAGCACCGCCGCACTCGGCACCAACTGCCCCAGCCCCAGCCCAAACACCGCGCGCCGCAACACCCAAAGCCGATGCGGCCGCAATTCCAGCCCGATCAGAAACAGCAACATCACCACGCCGAGTTCGGACACATCGGCGATCTGGTCCACATCGGTCACCAGCCGCAGCCCGCCCGGCCCGATCACCACCCCGGCGAGCAGGTAGCCAACGATGCTGCCGAACCCCAACCGGCGGGAAAGCGGCACCGCGATCACGGTCGCCCCGAGCAGGGCCACCAAGGTTGCAAGCATCGGCAGCCTCCACGCGTCGAAAAAAGCCGGGGCTTTGCCCCTGGACCCCGCTAAGGACAAGTCCTTAGAACCTATTTATGAAGGGGAGTCAGGGGGTAGGAGGGGGGCACGCGCACGTGCGATGCGCCTGCCCCCTTCTACGCCTCCCCTTAAACAAATGGGGGTCTGGGGCCTCAGGCCCCGCCGTGCGAAGCACGCATTCGCGTGACGAGGTCCAGGGGCAGAGCCCCGGCCTTCTTTTTAGGCTTAAAAACCCCGGCGACCCCTTGAACGCTCGCTTGCCCTGCCTAATTCCGTGCTGTCGGAAATGCCCGGTCGGGGTTTCCGGGACGTGGCCGGCCCGCATTGGGCGGCCGGCCAAACAACCTTGCTGTTGCAGGAGGTTTTACAAACCATGACGTATGATTTCGCACCGCTTTTCCGCACCGCCATCGGCTTCGACCGTCTGGCCCGTCTCGCGGACACCGCCGCCGCATCCGCCGCGGTGCCCACCTACCCGCCCTATAACATCGAAAAGACCGGCGAAGATTCCTATCGCCTGGCCATGGCCGTTGCCGGCTTCGACCAGAGTGAGCTGGACATCGTCGTGCAGGACAACACGCTGGTGATTAGCGGCCGCCCGAGCCAGGAGGCCGAAGGCGGCCAGCTCCTGTATCGCGGCATTGCCGGACGCGCCTTCGAGCGCCGGTTCGTCCTCGCCGACCACATCGTGGTTGACGGCGCCGAGCTGAAGAACGGCCTGCTGCATGTCGGCCTGAAGCGCGTGGTGCCCGAGGCTCTCAAGCCCCGCCGCATCAGCATCGGCGCCCCGTCGCCGGCGATTGCCAACGACACCGCCCGGGTGATCGAAGCCAAGGCGGCGTAAATCGAAGCGAGCGGGGCGGCATTGCCGTCCCGCTTTTCGTTTGTCCGATGTTGCGGTGGCCGTAGGATGGACGTCAGCCCGCCATTCCGAGCCGCCGAACGCCGCAAATGACCGTTTGCTTTCCTAAAACTTGAAAAATCCCTCTGCGTGCCCGCGCGCGCCCTGCTTTTTCACGATTTCCGCCTCGGCGCGCGCGATCTCCGCGCCCAGCTCCTCGATGTAGGCCCGCAAGTCCGACACACTCATCGGATCAAGCAACATTTTCTCCAGCCTGCTCGGCTTTTTAGGCCTGTCCTCTTCTTCCAGCATGGCTCCCACCCTTGACCCGCCCCCGACCGGGGGCCCATATCCGCCGTTCACTCTCGAAATGTTGGCGTGCCCTCGCAGTGGGCCCGTCCGTCTCCCAGCTTGCAGACAACACGGGATCGGCGGACTGGGAAACCCCCGGGGCGGAGGGGCACGCGCCAAAGGAATGCCGTTGATGACTCTCCCCTTGATGCCGAAGGCCACCGCCGTGTGGCTCATCGACAAGACCGCGCTCACTTTTACCCAGATTGCCGATTTCTGCGGCATGCATCCGCTCGAGGTCCAGGCCATCGCCGACGGCGAAGTGGCCCAGGGTATCGTCGGCTACGATCCGGTTGCCAACGGCCAGGTGAGCCAGCAGGAAATCACCCGCTGCGAGGCCAACCCCGAAGCCCGCCTGCGCCTGCTGCCGTCCACCATCCACGTGCCCAAAAAGCATAAGGGCGCCCGCTACACACCCGTCGCCAAGCGCAACGACCGCCCGGACGGCATTGCGTTTCTGCTGCGCAACTATCCGCAGTTGTCGGAAGCTCAGGTGGTCAAGCTCATCGGCACCACCAAGGATACTATCCAAAAGGTGCGCGAGCGCCATCACTGGAACAGCGCCAACATCAAGCCGCGCGACCCGGTCATTCTGGGCCTGTGCAGCCAGACCGACCTGAACGCCATGGTGCAGTCCGCCAACGAGCGCCTGGCCCGCGAAGGCCGCGCCGTGCCACCCCCCCCGTTACCGGAAACCGAAGAAGCCGCCTGAAAACGCTTTGAAAACGCGCCCTGGCGGCCATCTGACGCGTATTTGTTGCGCTCCGGTGCTCGCGGCCAAAAAGGCCGCTCCGCTCCGGTGCGCGCAAATCCACGCCAGCTGACTCGCCAGGCCACATTTTTCGGTCAGCGCGGGAAAGTTGAAATCAATGCCGGTAACTAGGTGCTGGGGACTGGGGGCCGGGGACTGGGGGCTGGGGGCCGGCTTGGCCGCCCAGCCTTGGTTTCTCTTCGTGCTACGAAGTCACATGCTTCGTAGCCGCTCCATCTCCTCCTTAAGCCGCAGTTTCTCGACCTTGAGGCGTACCAGCGCGTCACTGTCAGGTCGCGGGCGGTGATCTTCGTCCGTGATCCGGGCGTCCAGGCTGGCGTGACGTTCCTTGAGGGTCTCGAGATGGGCTTGCAGGCTCATGGTGCCTCCATGCGAAGTTGGTGCGCGTCACCGTGGCGCGCCTTAAAACGGTAATACAGGCCCGTTGGTAAACGCTATCTGAATCGCGCCCCGACCACGACGATGTGACGCCCCCGCCCCCGGTCGTTAGAATTCGTGCGCCGAACGGCACCTTGCGTTTCCCGTAAGGCTGAAGCGGCCCTAGAGCCGCCATGCGCACCGTGCTAAGGCCGCACCAATGCTGAACGACCGCGATTCCATGCTGCGCAAGCTGCACGAACTCCGCAGCGAGCACCGCGATCTCGACACGGTCATCGCGCGCCTCGTCGCCCACCCCATGGACCAGCTCCAGGTCCAACGCCTCAAGAAGCGCAAGCTGCTCCTGAAGGACGAAATTTCCTGGCTCGAAAGCCGCCTCATCCCGGACAACATCGCCTGATGCAGGCCAGCTGATGCCGGCCCGTCTGGTGCAAGATGACCCCGCGCCGCGGGTGGGCATCATCATGGGCAGCCAGTCCGACTGGGCCACCATGCAGCACGCCGCCCGCGCCCTCACGGCGCTGGACGTGCCGCACGAAGTGAAAATCGTATCCGCCCATCGCACGCCGGACCGCCTGGCCGCTTACGCCAAATCCGCCCGTGGCCGCGGCCTGTCGGTGATCGTCGCCGGCGCCGGCGGTGCCGCGCACCTGCCCGGCATGTGCGCCGCCTACACCACCCTGCCGGTGCTTGGCGTGCCGATCGCCTCGGCCGCCCTCAGCGGCATGGATTCGCTGCTGTCCATCGTGCAGATGCCGGCCGGCGTTCCGGTTGGCACCCTGGCCATCGGCCGTGCCGGCGCCGTCAACGCCGCCCTGCTGGCCGCCGCCATCCTGGCCCTCGCCGACCCCGCCCTGGCCGCGCGCGTCGACGAACACCGCGCCAGCCAAACATCCGCCGTCGCCGACGAACCCGC
>CAJCIS010000243.1 GCA_903970435.1 Acidobacteriota bacterium
GCCCCCGCGGCCGCGCCAACCACGGCGCCCGCGCCGCCTGCCGCCGCACCCGCCGCCACGCCGCCCGCCGCCGCGGCAGCACCATCCGCCACACCGGCCGCACCGGCGCCGGCCGCGCCGGCCGCCGCCAAGCCGCCCGCCTACAACAGCGGCGACACCGCCTGGATGCTCACCTCCACGGCCCTCGTGCTGATGATGACCATCCCGGGACTGGCGCTGTTCTACGCCGGCATGGTGCGCAAGAAGAACATCCTCGCCACGCTCATGCAGGCCTTCGCCATCACCTGCCTGGTCTCCATCGCCTGGACCGTGGTGGGCTATTCCGAGGCCTTCACCGCCGGCACCGGCGCCTTCGCCCCCTATATCGGCGACCTGTCCCGGCTGATGCTGAACGGCATGGAACACTTCATTTCGATGGGCGACGACGCCGCCTTCACCCTGGCGCCCGGACCCAGCCAGGTGGTCGAAACGATCCCCGAGAGCGTCTACATGATGTTTCAGATGACGTTCGCCATCATCACCCCGGCGCTGATCGCCGGCGCCTTCGCCGACCGCATGAAATTCTCCGCCATGTGCGTGTTCATGGTGCTGTGGTCGTTGCTGGTCTATTCGCCGATCGCCCATTGGGTATGGGCGCCGACCGGGTGGCTCAGCCAGAAGGGCACGTTGGACTTCGCGGGCGGCACGGTGGTGCACATCAACGCCGGCATTGCCGGCCTGATGGCGTGTCTGGTGATGGGCAAGCGCGTCGGTTACGGCACCGAAAATATGTCGCCGTACAACCTCACCTACGCGGTGATCGGCGCCTCCCTGCTGTGGGTCGGCTGGTTCGGCTTCAACGCGGGCTCGGCCAACGCCGCCAATGGCCGCGCCGGCATGGCCTTCGCGGTAACCCACATCGCCACCGCCGCGGCGGCACTCGCCTGGATGTTCGCCGAGTGGATCAGTCACGGCAAACCCTCCGTGCTCGGCATTATTTCGGGTGCGGTGGCGGGCCTCGTGGCCATCACCCCGGCCTCGGGCTTCGTGCTCCCGGGCGGCGCGATCGCCATCGGCGTCGCGGCGGGTGTGTTGTGCTTCCTGTCGGCGACGAAACTGAAGGCGCTGATCGGCTACGACGACAGCCTCGACACATTCGGCGTGCACGGCATCGGCGGCATCGTCGGCGCCCTGCTCACCGGCTGGTTCAGCTACGGCCCGCTGTCGGCCACCACGGCCAGCCCCGGCGGCTCGCCCGGCGGCCTGGCGCAGGTGTGGATCCAGGCGCAGGCGGTGAGCGTCACGCTGATCTATAGCGGCGTGGTGTCGCTCATCCTGCTGCTGGCCATCAACGCCACCATCGGCCTGCGCGTCAACGCCGAGCAGGAAGTCGAGGGCCTGGACATCAGCCAGCACGGCGAAGCGATGGGGTAGGGGAAGAAAGCAGTTCTTTTCTGAAGAAAAGAACCAAAAGACTTCTGCCCCTGCGCCTGCACAGAGGTTCGGGGCATGGCCGATACGTTGGGGATTGCATCAAGAGCAAAAGTCTTTTGGTTCTTTTCTTCAGAAAAGAACGGCTTCCTTCTTCCTAAAAAAGGCCCGGGGCCGTGTTCTCCAGCCCCCGGTCTGGCTCCCTGTCGGCTGCATTGCATTCCGCAACGACCCGCTCGGCGAGCTTCGTCGTCACCGGCCCGCCCTCGGCCAGCGCGTAGCAATCCAGCCGCGCCGCCGCGTCCCGCAGCGCGTTGCCGGTGCGTGGCAGGCGCGCGAGCAGGAACGCCTGCACCCGTTCCGGCACCGCAATCTGCCGTTCCGCCAGCAGCCGCGCCAGCATGGCGCGTAACAACCCATCGTCCGGTGGCAGCAAGCCCACCGACGGCATGGCCCGCAACCGGCTGACCAGGTCGGGCAGCGCGAACGGCCATTGCGCGGGCGGCGTGCGCGCGGTCAGCAGCACCGGCGAGCCGCGCTCGGCGGCGGCGTTCAGCACATGCAGCAGCGCCTCCGGGTCCCGCACCTGATCCGCGTCGTCGATGCCGAGTGCCGGCGCCTCCGGCGGCGGCGCGAAACGGCGCAGGCCGCCGGCCGCCATCACGGCGGCGCCCTGCCGCCCGGCAAAATACCGCAGCAAATGGGTTTTCCCGGTGCCCGCCTCGCCATACACCGCCAGCCGCAGCGATGGCCACGCGGCCGGCGCCTCCAGCCACGCCAATGCCGCCGCATTGCTGTCGCCGGGAAAGAAATCCTCCGGCGCGTAGCTCTGCGCGAACGGGAACGGCAAGGTGCACTGGCGGGCGAACATGGCGCGCCGACTATGCGTGGTTTCCGCGCGCGCGAAAACACATCGACACCGGCCCGCACCCACGCCAATGTAAGTCGATGGGTCTTTCGGACCGGTATCCGTGACGGCCTTGACGGCCCTGCGGCTCGCAGCTTCTGTCCTGCTGGTGAGCGCGGGTTCCCTGCGGGCGGCGGAACCTTGGCAGACGTTGCCGCCCACCCCTGGCTTGCCAACACCCGACACCGCCGGAACGGCCCCAATCGACGGCATAAGCCTCTGGTACGCCATTTTCGGCCGCGGGCACCCGGATCCGGTCATCCGGCTGCACGGCGGCCTGGCCAATGCGAACTACTGGGGCCACCTCGTCCCCGCTTTGTCCCGCAGCCACGAAGTCATCGTCATCGACAGCCGCGGCCACGGCCGCTCCAGCCGCAACACAACGCCCATCGGCTACGCGCTCATGGCCGACGACACCGTCGCGCTGATGGACCGCCTGCACATCCCCCGCGCCGCCATCGTCGGCTGGAGCGACGGCGCCATCACCGGCCTCGAACTCGCCATCCACCACCCCGATCGCCTCACCGGCCTGTTCGCCTTCGCCGCCAATTCCGACCCCTCCGGCGTCAAGGACGTCCATGCCAGCCCCGTCTTCTCCGCCTTCATCGCCCGCTGTGCCACCGAATACGCCCACCTCAATCCCACCCCCGGCGCCTACGCCGCCTTCGATGCCGACATCGAAAAGATGTGGGCCCGCGAGCCGAACATGTCGCCCGCCACCCTGCAATCGATCCACGCCCGCGTCTGGATCGTCGACGCCGACCACGACGA
>CAJCIS010000244.1 GCA_903970435.1 Acidobacteriota bacterium
AACGCGCTCGCCGGCGCCAGCGCCACCCTGATCCCGATCGGGCTCATCACCCGCTGGGTCCAGGTCACGGCCGACGGCGACCTGGCAGGCGGCGACCTGCCAGGCTGGTTCGCCGAACTCTTCGGCACCATGCTTGCCGCCGCTCTCGCCGACCGCCGTGGCGAGTGCATCCACGGCGCCTGCCCACACTACAAGCGCTGTTTTATCGAACACACGGTCCGCCGCGCGCGCACCGCCGAGCTGGTCGTCGCCAACCACGCCCTGGTCATGACCCAGGCGGCATGGGGCGGACTCGACGACGACATCGTGCCCACCCGCTACGTCTTCGACGAAGGCCACCATGTTTTCGAAGCGGCGGACAGCGCCTTCTCGTCGGAAATCTCCGGCATGGAGGGTGCCGAACTCCGCCGCTGGCTGCTCGGCGCCGAAGGCGGCCGCTCACGCGCACGCGGCGTCAAGCGCCGTCTCGACGAGCTCGTCGTCGGCTTCAAGAACCTGGAGGCGCCGCTCGAAGCCTTGCTTCAGGCCGCCCATGCGCTGCCTGCGCCAGGCTGGTCGCTTCGCCTGGCCGACGACGTGGAACAGCCCGAACTCGCAGGCACCAGCCCCGGCCAAGCCAATGCGTTCGAAGCCTTCCTCCGCGCCATACGCCGCCAGATTCTGGCAAGACTGCCAGGCGACTCGGAGCAGGAGCCGTCGCGCGTCGCCCTCGAATGCGAACTGTTCCCGCCCGCCGACGCGCTTGTCGCCGCTGCCCCTCGCCTTGCCCGGGCCCTCGCCCGCATGGAAACGCCCCTACGCACCCTCATCGAGCGTCTGGAGGCCCGGCTGGAAGACGAGGCCGACACGCTCGACAGCAACGCCAGAAGCCGAATCGACGCCGCCTGCCGCGGCCTGCAACGCCGCGCGCTCGACCGCATCACCATCTGGCAGTCCATGCTCCACGCCCTGGCGGAACCGCCGCCCGAACCGGGCGAGCGTCCGGCCCATATTTATCTCCTCAGGCTGGACCGGCGCGAAGCCGGCGACCGCGACGCCGCCTTCTGCCGCCACCACCTCGACCCCACCCAACCTTTCGCGATCACCCTGGTCGCTCCCGCCCACGGGCTGCTCGTGACCTCCGCCACCTTGCGCGACGCCACCGAAGGCGGCGCCGAGGCGGACTGGGACGCGGCGGAAGCCAGGGTCGGCGCCGCCCATCTGCCCTCGCCCGCCATACGCGCCAGCTTCGACAGCCCTTTCGATTATGCCGCCCAGACGCGCGCCTTCGTGGTGAACGACGTCGGCACGGACATCGCGAGCCTGGCCGGCGCCTACAAATCGCTCTTCCTGGCGGCCGAAGGCGGCGGTCTCGGCCTGTTCACCGCCATTCGGCGCCTGCAACTGGTCCACGCCCGCATTGCCCCTGCGCTGGAGGAAGCGGGCATCCCGCTACTCGCCCAGCACGTGGACCCGATGGACAATGCCACGCTGGTGGATATTTTTCGTACTGAGGAACACAGCTGCCTGCTCGGCACCGACGCCATGCGTGACGGCGTTGACGTGCCGGGCCGCGCGCTTCGCCTGGTGGTTTTTGAACGCGTCCCCTGGCCACGCCCCGACATCCTGCACCGCGAGCGCCGCATCCACCTCTCAGGCGGCGACACCGCCGGCTACGACGACCGCATCGCCCGTTTGCGGCTGCGCCAGGCTTTTGGCCGCCTTATCCGCACCGCCACCGACCGCGGCGTCTTCGTTCTGCTCGACCGCCGCACCCCGACCCGCCTGCTCTCCGCCATGCCTGCGGGGGTGGACACGCGGCGCGTCGGCCTGGCCGAGGCGGTGCGGGAGACGAAGGCGTTTCTGAATATCGCCAATCCCGCCGCCGCTGTTGCGCTACGGCCGTAGGGTGGGTTGCGCTTGGAGGCTGGGCAAGAATTCTACTGCACCGGTCATCCGACGTGTGTTTTTTGCGCTCCGGTGCTCACGGCCGAAGAGGCCGCTCCGCTCCGGTGCTCAAAAACACACGCCGGACGGCGCCAATTTGCGCCTGTGGCTCGGTGCAGCGAATTCTTGCCCAGCCTCTTGGGCAACCCACCAAGACGCAAGGCGGACGCTGCCGATGATGGCCAACGGACGAACAAACGTCGCCCTGCGCCTGATCGTTATAGGCGGCCTTCGATCGCACGCGCCGCCTGACGCCAACAAGCCATTTGATGAACCGCACCATTTCAAGTCTTTGTAACAGCCCTTTTGAGGACAAGGGACGGACGGGCTGCTTGCTCTTCCGGCAGCTAGGCGGAAACGTTTGCACGGCGACCCGTAACGCGTTACGCCTTGGGCGTAAATCGAGGGAGCTTCGAGGTGACAGCACCCGCTGAACGGATGAAGGAGATGCGCAACAGACGGCGCGCGCTCGGGCTGCGGGAGTTACGTCTGGTGCTGCCCGATGCTCGGTCGCCATCTGTGCGGCAAAGACTTGCACTTGAAGTCGCTCTGCTCGGTCGCGCCGGCGAGAATGAAGCATTAGATTGGATCGAAGCGGTTTCCGAGTTCGACGAATTGGCCGCCTCCGAAACATAATGCGGCGGGGTGACGTGGTGACGGTTGCCGCGGCGGGCGACTACGGAAAACCCCGGCCGGCGGTCATTGTCCAGTCCGATGCATTCCCCGAAATCCACGCATCCGTCATTGTTTGCCAAATGACCTCGGAACTGTTCGATGCACCTGATTTCCGCATCACCGTTAATCCAAGCCGCACCAACGGTCTGCGCGTCCCGTCGCAAATCATGGCCCGGTGAAAATGGGACAAAAACCTTTGATCCTTTAAAGGCCAAGCTGGCGCGTGGCTACCCGAGCGATTTCCTGATCCGCAAGCAGGAGGAGTTCGACCAGTACAACCGTAACGAGATCGCGGACCCAGTGGCACTGCGGCGAGTTGGTGCATTACGGCAGGCGGTCGCACGGTTGCGCCATAGCTCAGCCGGATGATCGCAGCCGGTATCCGGCCGGCCGTTGCGGCATAGGGCGTTCCATCCGGCGTGGCGCTGCGTTACGGCCTCAATTTGAACACGGTGCCATAACCACAGCATCCAACGGCCAACGCGTGGTCCTGCGCGGCACCCGCCAGTCCGCCAAGCGATGTGGTGCCGTACAGGTAGCCGGCGGCGTCGGCAACCAGCTTGCCCAAGGGAACAGCGCCATCAGCGCCGCCCGTGAAGCTCCACAGGATGGTTTCCCGCCAGTCCGTGGCGCGCCCCTTGGGTTTGGTCAGCTTGAACACCGTGCCGTCGAAATGGGCGCCGCCGTCGCGCGTGGTGCCGTACAAATTGCCGGCGCTGTCGCTGTAGAGGCCGCCTTCGGGCGTCATGCCGTCGTACACGCCTTCAACGGTGAAAAACGAATAAAGCACGGTTTCCTGCCAAATCGTCTGACCGCTGGCCGGCGGCGCAAGCTGAAACACCGCGCCGAAGCCGGCGCTGCCGCCCGCCGGGGTAACGCCGGTGATGACCCCGCCCGGCCCGAGCAACAGGTCACCGCTGGGATAGATACCGTCGCCCGCACCGCCAAAACTCCAGATGATGTCCTCTTTCCACGTCCGGCCCGCCTGGGCCGGCGGGGTCAGCCGGTAGATGCCGCCCTTGTTGTACGCGCCGCCGAACAGAGCGGCGCCGTAAAGCTCACCACTCGCCCCCGCGATCAGCGTCCCGGATGGCGTGGAAAGGTCGCTTGAACTCTGCCCGAATACATACAACACCGTTTGCGGCCAGACGTGATTAACGGTGGCCGGCGGTGTCTGATGCAGAACCGCGCCTGCCCCTGGGGAACTCGACGAGACGGCGACATACAGGCCGCCGGCGCCATCGGGCAGGGGGACGCCCGCCGGGCTGCCGGTTTCGACCGCCGCCGCCCGCCGTGCGCCATTCCCGACCAGGTCCAGCGGGGCCGAGTCGGCGGAGACCGTGACACAATGTTGCTTGATGTCCTTCGGCAGTTTGTCTGGCGACACATCCAGCTTGGTGCTGAAGAATTCCAGACATGCCAGGAACCTGCCGAGATTGGCGGCAGATGCGGCGCCGTGCGGCCGGGATGCTGTCGGCGTTTGCGGTGTCAGCGTATCGACGCCGCCGAGCCAGTACGGGCCGCCCCCGCTGGCCGGGACAGCCATGCCGCCCCCGCTCAGCAACGTCACGCTGCTGGTCGGCGTGGCGAGATCATATTGCCCGGAGAACGAGTAGAGTGTTTGCAGGCTCCAGCGCCCGCCCGCGCCGGTGGGCGGCACAACCGCGAACACGGTGCCGCGGTTGGCCGGGCCCCCTGCCGTGGCGGTGCCGAGCAGCGTGCCGGCGGGCAGCGATGTGCCGTTGGGCACGATGGTCACCGCGCCGCTGGGATTGGCCCCGTTGGCCAGATCGAACCGTGCCAGCGTCTTCAGCGCCGCGGCCTGGCACGGCGCCGCCGCAAACCAAACCGCCAGCATCAGCCAGGCGGCCGCAAGGCGGGGCCGTGCCTTGCAGGCCGTCATGGCGTCCATCCGAACACGGTGCCGTAGCCAAAGCCCGAGTAGCCGAAGGTCGGGAACAACTGGTCCTTCGCGCCGCCACCGCTTTCTGTGGGGCCATACAGCCCGCCATCTGCGCCCAGCACCAGCCCGGCCCCCGGCGGCCCGCCATCCGCGCCGCCGCTGAAGGAATACGCTTCCTGGTAGGTCCAGGACCCCTGCCCGCCCGAGGGGGGCGTGAGGCTGTACACCACGCCGACGCCGGCGATCGAGCCGGTGGTGACACCCCAGAGTGCGCCATGGGCGTCCAGCGTCACCCCGGCGGACGGGTAACAGCCATTGGCGCACGACGCAGGAAAGGCGAACACTTCCCGATAAGTCCAGCTTTGCCCAGCGGCAGCGGGCGGTGACAGTTCAAACACGTCCCCGGCACCGCCCGCACCGAACGTTTGGGACGCGCCGAACAGGTCGCCGCTGCTGTCGGCGACCAAATCGGGGTAGAAACAGGTGGCGCAATAGGGCAGGGCGAGCAGCACGCTGAGCGTCCATGTCCCGGTGCCGCTGGCCGGCGGCGAGAGCGAGACGAGGTTGCAGGTCTCGCCGTAGCCGGGGCATGCGACGCCATATAACCCGCCCGGGTACGCCAGCAGATTGCCGAACGGCGCCGGGTTGCTGCTATTGACGCCGCTCGCGGTGAATATCAGTGCCTCGGTCCAGCTGCCGCCTTCGGTCGCCGGTGGCGTCAGGCTATAGACGGCGCCGTCGAAATAGCTACCCAGCGTGCCGTAGAGCACGCCGTTGGCACCGATTACAGGCGCGCCCGGACCGGTCGTGGCAGGGCCCTGATACGTGAAGGCATGCAGCGTCTGGAATTGCCAGGCCGCGTCCTCGCTCGCCGGCGGCACCAGTTCGAACACCACGCCGTCGTGGGATTGGCCCCCGCCCGCCGCGCCGTACAGCTGGCCAGCCGCACCCAGCGCCAACGGCCCCACGGGCCCGCAGCCGGCCTGCATGTTGGGAAAATCATACAGCAGCTTGAACGACCATTTCTGCCCGGCGGCCGCCGGCGGCGTCAGGGCGAAGATGGTGCCGCAGTTGATCGCCCCGCCCTGGGGTGTCACGCCATACAGCACGCCGCCCGGTCCCGCGATCATGCGCGAAGCCGGTGTCGCGCCACGGTTGCCGGTGAACGCGCCGTCGCTGCCGGCGAATTTGTGCACGCTCGTCAGGGTCTGGCCACTGGCCTGCGCGGCGGCGAAAACCGATGCCACGCCGATAATCGCGGGCATCGTTGCAGGGAAGTACCGGCGGACGAATGTCATGTCATAAATCACACGTCTGAGGCTTGACCAGTCCGCAGGCTGCTACGCCCATGACGCTGTCTTCTCATAGTGCCGGCGCCTGCGCAACATACCGCTCCCGGCAGAAAAGCCTTAGGTCCAAGGCCCTAATCCGACATTCCCCAGATAGCCGGCCCACCCGGCAGTCCGAGAGGCAGGCTACACGCCGTCCGACGGCCTTTGAAACGGCGAAAGTGCCGGGACGGCGCCCGCGGCCAGCGCCACCGGTCAGTGATTGCCGTCCGGCCGGAGATTCTGCTGGCTAGAGCGACAATTGAACGCAGTTCCCCTGCCGACAGCCAACG
>CAJCIS010000245.1 GCA_903970435.1 Acidobacteriota bacterium
GCCAATTTGCGACGCCGGCGGCACGCCGGTGGTATTGCCGGGGGGTGAAACCCCCCGCCCGCCGGAGGCAATGAAGATGAGGCAGGATCAAGGGCGGCTGGTATAGCACGCGCGGTCTTGCCCGCGGCACTGACCGGTTTATGTGAGGCAGTGAACCGATCGGTCAGCAACCTCCCGCCGGAAAGACAGAATGGCTGATAGCGAGACTGTCGAGGCGCCCTCTGCGGCACCCGATGCGCAACAGGGCGCGCGAGACGAGGCGGATCGGGCGCGGCAGGCGCGCGACGAGAAGCAGGCGGGGCAACGCAAGGCTGCGCGGCCCTGGGTGCGGCTGATCATGGTGGTTGTGCTGGTACTGCTGGTGATCGGGGGCCTGTGGTACTGGTATGCCACCAAGGGCGAGGTGGACACCGACGACGCCTACACGGACGGCAACGCGGTGCCGATCGCGCCGCATGTGAACGGTTACGTGGTCAGCCTGGACGTCACCGACAACCAGTTCATCCGCAAGGGTGAGCCGATCATCCATATCGATCCACGCGACTATCAGGCCTCGCTGGAACAGGCGCAGGGGCAGCTCGAGGCAGCGCAAGGTCAGTTGCAGGCCGCGCAGCGCGGCTTTGAAATCGCCAAGGTGAATTTCCCGGCGCGGCTGGCCGGCGCGCAAGCGCAATTGAAGGACGCGCAGGCGAATCTGTTCAAGGCGCAGACCGACAACCGGCGGCAGCAGAGCCTGCCGCGCGCCGCCACCACCGGCCAGAGCGTCGATTACGCGGCTGCGGCCTTGATGAGCGCGCAGGCCCAGGTGGCATCCGCCGAGGCGGCGGTTCTGGAGGCGACGCCGGTGAAGCCGAATATTGGCCAGGTGGGCGCGCAGGTGTCGCAGCTGGGCGGCACGATGAAGCAGGCGGATGCCGCGGTGCGCCAGGCGCAACTCAACCTGGAATGGACGGTGGTGCGGGCGCCGCAGGACGGCTGGGTAACGAAGCGCAATGTGGACCTCGGCACCTATGTGCAGCAGGGCGTGCAAATCATGTCGCTGGTGTCGCCGAACGTGTGGGTGACCGCCAACTTCAAGGAGGACCAGCTCAACCGCATGCGGCCGGGGCAGAAGGTGGCGATCAGCGTGGATGCCTATCCGGCGTTGAAGCTGAAAGGCCACGTGGACAGTATTCAGCTCGGCTCGGGCAACAAGTTCACCGCGTTTCCGCCGGAGAACGCCACCGGCAATTTCGTCAAGATCGTGCAGCGCGTGCCGGTGAAGATCATTATTGACAGCGGGCTGGATCCCAACCTGCCGTTGCCGTTGGGCTTGTCGGTCGAGCCGACCGTTACCGTTAGTGAGTGAGGCATGAGCGGGCGCGGCGCACCGGCGGCGGCCGAGTGGCGGCCGAAGGCGAATCCCTGGCTGATTGCCGTGGTGGTGACGGTGGCGGCGTTCATGGAGGTGCTGGACACCACCATCGTGAACGTGTCGCTGCCGCACATCGCCGGCAGCCTGTCGTCGAGCTACGACGACGCGACGTGGGCGCTGACGAGCTATCTGGTGGCCAACGGCATTGTGCTGACGATCAGCGGCTGGCTGTCGGACGTGTTCGGCCGCAAGCGCTATTTCATGATCTGCATCGGCATGTTCACCGTGTGCAGCCTGTTGTGCGGCCTGGCGGACAGTTTGCCGGAGCTGATTTTGTTCCGGCTGGCGCAGGGGTTTTTCGGCGGCGGTTTGCAGCCGAACCAGCAGAGCATCATTCTGGACACGTTCGAACCAAACAAGCGCGGCTCGGCGATGGCGGTGGTGGCGGTGGCGACCATTGTCGCGCCGATCATCGGGCCGACGCTCGGCGGCTACATTACCGACAATTTTTCCTGGCGTTGGGTGTTCTTCCTGAACGTGCCGATCGGGATCATGGGTCTGTTCGGCGTGGCCGCCCTGGTGGAAGATCCGCCGTGGGTGAAGGAGCGGCGCAGCCAGGGGGTGGATTATATCGGCATCGCGCTGATTACCCTGGGTCTCGGCACGCTGCAGGTGGCGATGGACCGTGGCGAGGATTCCGATTGGCTGACGTCGGGATTCATTCGGGTGATGTTCCTGCTGGCCTTCCTCGGCATTCTCGGCGCCATCGGGTGGCTGCTGACCGCGCAACGGCCGGTGCTGAATGTGCGGGTGATGATGAACCGCAATTTCGCGCTGGGTGTGACGATGATCGCCGCCATGGCGTTCGTGCTGTATTCCAGCGCGGTGGTGGTGCCGCAATTCGCCCAGCAGGTGATCGGCTATACCGCCACGGACGCCGGCCTGATCCTGTCGCCGGGCGGCGTGGTGGTGATCCTGCTGATCCCGATCGTGGTCCGCCTGCTGCCGCAGGTACCAACCCGCTACCTCATCGGAACCGGGTTTTTCATCATTGCATGCTCGCTGGTTTATTCCAGCATTCTGGTGCCCGACATTTCGTTTGGCCGGCTGGCGACGTTGCGCGCGACGCAAACCGCGGGCCTGGCGTTTCTGTTCGTGCCGATTTCCACCATCGCCTACTCGACGGTGCCGCGCGACATGAACGGTGACGCGGCGGCGCTGTACACGATGTTCCGTAACGTTTTCGGTTCGATCGGCATTTCGACCTCCTCCGCGCTGATCACCGCGCGCACCCAGGTGCAGGAGGCGCATTTGTCCTATTGGATGACGCCGCTCAACCCGAACTACAATGCGTTACTTCAACACAATGAAGCGACCGTCATCGCCATGGGTCAGTCGGCCGCCAGCGCACCGACGGTGGCCGCCGGGGTGATCTACCAGACGTTCCTCAAGCAGGCCGAAGTGCTGGCCTATAGCGACGTGTTCCGCATTTGCGCCGTGGCGGCGTTCTGCATCGTGCCGTTGACGTTCCTGTTCAGCAATTACAAACCGGCAAAGGGCGCAGCTGCTCCGGCGGCGCATTAGGGCAGGAAGGAAGTAGTTCTTTTTTGAAAAAAAGAACCAAAAAACTTTTGCCTACTACGGACAAAAGTTTTTTGTTTCTTTTTTTCAAAAAAGAAATATTTCTGTTTCTTTCTACTTTCCCTTAAACTTAGCCGGCCGCTTTTGCACGAACGCGCTGACGCCTTCGGCGAAATCTTCCGTAAACCCCGCCTCGGTCTGCAGTGTTCGTTCCGTATCGAGCGCCGCAGCGAAATTCTGCTGGGCGCCGGTCCAGGCGGCCTTGCGGATCATGCCGAGGGTGCGGGTCGGGCCGGCGGCGAGCTCGCGGGCGAGAGCCAGGGTGGTTTCCAGCACATCGGTGTCGGGAACGACCCGGTTGATCAGGCCCCAGACGAGGGCCTGGGGCGCGGGAAGGCGGTCGCCGAGCAGCATGAGCTCCATGGCGCGCACGCGGCCGACGGCCTGGGGCAACAGCCACGTAGCCCCTGCGTCCGGCACCAGGCCGACGCGGCGGAAGGCCTGCAGGAAATAGGCACCCTGCCCGGCGATGATGAGGTCGGCCGCCAAAGCGAGGCTTGCGCCGGCGCCGGCGGCCGCACCATGCACCGCGGAAACCCAGGGGATCGGCAAATCACGCAGGTACAGCATGAGGGGATTGACGTGACGCTCGAGCGCCATGCCGGGATCGATCGGGCCGGCATGCTCCGCTTCGGGAAGGCTGGTAAGATTCCAGCCGCTGCAAAAGCCGCGGCCGGCGCCGCAGATGACCGCGGCCCGCGCTTGCGCCGCCGCACGGCGGAAGGCGTCGTGCAGCGCCTGAACGACGCTGACGGAGAGCGCATTCAGAGTCGGCGGATCGTTCAGCCGGATGGTGGCAACGTCGTCGGCGAGCTCGTATTCAACCTGCGAGGTCATGCGCCCTCCCTTGGGTGTTTGCCCTAATGTGACGATATTTATCGCCACGTCCAGTGCGGGGTGGTGTGTTTCGAATCGGCATGACGGGGATAAAACGTAATGGGTGCGCTGGACGGCGTGATGATCCTTGATTTGAGCCGGGTGCTGGCGGGGCCGTGGTGCACCCAGCTTCTGGCCGACCTGGGTGCGAGGGTTATCAAGGTGGAACGGCCCGGCGAGGGCGACGATACGCGCGCGTGGGGACCGCCATGGCACGAGGGCGCCGGCGCGCCCGAATTGCGCATGTCGAGCTATTTCATGTCCGCGAACCGCGGCAAGCAGTCGGTGGCGCTGGATATTTCGCAGCCGGAAGGGGCCGCCCTGGTGCGCGCACTGGCGGCAAAGTGCGATGTGCTGGTGGAGAATTTCAAGGTTGGCGGATTGGCGAAATACGGGCTGGGCTATGCGGCGCTTTCGGCGCTCGATTCGCGCCTGATCTATTGTTCCATTACCGGCTTTGGCCAGGATGGGCCGTATGCGGAACGACCGGGATATGATTTCGTCGTGCAGGGATTGGGCGGCCTGATGGGGCTGACCGGCGTGCCCGACGGGGAACCGATGCGGGCGGGCGTCGCAATCACCGACCTGATGACCGGCATGTATGCGGTGAGCGGCATTCTGGCGGCATTGCTGCACCGCGAACGAACCGGCCGCGGCCAACATATAGACGTGGCCTTGCTGGATGTGCAGGTGGCGGCGATGGCCAATCAGGCGCTCTACTATCTCGTGACCGAGCAAAATCCCGGGCGCCACGGCAACGCGCATGCGAGTATCGTACCCTATGAGGCGTTCTCGACACGCAACGGCGACATTACGGTAGCCGCCGGCAATGACGGGCAGTTCCGGCGGCTATGCGCGGTGCTGGGGGAACCGGCTCTGGCGTTCGATGCGGATTACGCCACGAACGCGGGGCGGGTCCGCCGCAGGGACGCTCTGGTGGCGCATCTGGGGGCGCTGATGCGCGACTGGGATCAGGCCGCGCTGCTGGCGGCGCTGGAGGCGCAAGGCGTGCCGGCGGGGCCGATCAATACGCTGGCTCAGGTATTTGCCGACCCACAGGTGCGGCACCGGCAGATGGCGTTCACGCAGACCTCTGCGGTATTCGGCGAGATGCAAGCGGTGCGGTGTCCGTTGCGATTGAGTGACGCTGAGCCTGGCGGCGGATGCGCGCCCCCCGCGCTGGGTGCTGATACCGAGGCGGTGTTGCGTGATGTGCTCGGGCTCGACCCCGTGCAGATTGCGGCGCTGCGGCAGGCGCGTGTTGTGGGGTGAGGTGCGGGAAAGGCGGTGTTTTCACATCTGCGGCCCCATCACCGAGAGTTCACCGGTCGACTCCAGCTTGGCGGTAACAGCCGTGTAGAGCTTCATGTCTTCGGTGCAGGCAGCAGCGATGCGCGCTTTTTCCGCGCTGGAAAGGTCGGCGGCCGTAATTATGCGTGGCGCCGCATTGGCGCGATAGGTGCGTTCGATTCCCCAGCGCGCGCGCAGCCATGCGGTGTAGAGCGCCACATGGGTAATTTCGATGTCCACGCGGGCAAAATTGCGGAATACGGAGTCCGCGGTGCGGTCGCCGAGCAGCTCGCACATGGAATTGACCGGCAATAAACCGTCCGTCGCAATAATGCGATGTGCCAGATCCTTGATCGTGGCGGCAGGCCAGGTCGGATCGAAGCTTTCCAGCCCCGCCAGGCGACCCCAACTGCGCGCATCCTCGGTTGCGAATTGCGGATCGCGCCGCATGACGAGCAGGGCGTAATTGGTGAATGAAATTGCGATTTCATGGGGGTGGCGGACGATGGTGAGCAGGCGGTCGTTATATCGGTAGAGCTCGGTATCGATATACCAGCGGAGCGGAACATGGCCGCCGACGAAGATCGTATCGGACTTTTTTTGCAGCTGGCGCATGAACGCGTGGAGCCTCAGGGCGAGTTCTTCGGCATCGTATCTGCCCAGCCATTTTATACTGTCGTGCAAGCTGGCATGGCCTTGCTCCATCGCGGCTTCGAAGTCGGATCCCGCGCATTTGGGCAAATGCACGAACAGCAATCGTTGCCGGGCGGGAAAGGCCATCAGCATGCGGCGCAGGAGATCGCCTCTGAATGCGTCGGATTCGAATAGCCGGCGTGCCTCGGCGCGTGGATCGGCGCAGGATATGGCGCCGTCGGCCGGCGGGCGGCCCAGAAATGCATGCGCCAGCTGGCGCGGCGAGGCGCCGGACCAGTCCACGCGCGCGAACAGGGCGTCCAGCCCTTCCTCCGGGCGATAATGCTGGAAGACGCGAAGCAGCTCGCGCAATGATGACGGGGCGGGCAAGAGCAACAGACGGCCTCTTGAGCGGATGGCGGAGCAGTCATGATGACGTTACACATAAAATGTGTGTCGGATTTTCTGTAATATTCCGCACTGTCAGGGCGCGGATAGCACCATGACAAGCGTGGTTGCCACCAGCGCGGGTTTCGCGGCGCCATCGATTTCCATGGTGACCTCATTGCTTATGAGCGTGCGGCCCGGGCCGCGGTCCTCGAACGACAGCATGCGGACGCGGTTGCGAATGCGGTCGCCGCACTTCACCGGGGTGAGAAACCGCACCCGGTCCAGGCCATAATTGAGGCCGCCGAGCACGCCGGGAAGCGCGAGCCAGGTCTGGCTGCTCAGCGCGGGTAGCAGGGACAGGGTGAGGAAGCCGTGCGCAATCGTGGTGCCGAACGGGCCCGCCGCGGCACGCTCCCTGTCCACGTGGATCCATTGGTGGTCGCCGGTGACATCGGCGAAGCGGTCGATACGGTCCTGGTCCACGGTCAGCCAATCGGACAGGCTTATTTCGGTGCCTACGTTGGCGCGCAGACTTTCGATGGCGGACATTGAGGCTCCTTATGTTGAGGAGCAAAGTATTTCTTTTTTGAAAAAAAGAAACAAAAAACTTTTATCCTTGATGCAATCCCCGACTTATCGGCCATGGCGCGAACCTTGATGCAGGTGCCGGGCAAAAGTCTTTTGGTTCTTTTCTTCAGAAAAGAACAATCTTAATCCTGCTGACGCCCCTTCCGGCTCAGCCGCCATTCCGGCGGGTAATTGAGATCGTTGTTCTTGACCGTCCGGGCGATCCCCCGGTCGAACCCCCCGCGGCCGAGATTGATGTCCTCTGCCCGGTCGTCCCTCATCGCCGGCAGCAGGCCTTCGACCATGCCGGTGAGCAGGCTGCCCAGATACTCGCCGCGATATTGCTTGTAGAGTTCGAGAAACGTCTTTTGCACCGTAATGACATCGGCCGGGCGGGTGATCGAGCAGGCCTTGGCGTATTTTGCCGTCTCCTGCTCAAGCCTGTCCCGCGCAACCACGCTGTTGACGAAGCTGCAATCATACATCTCCTTCGCCGAGAAGGGGCGGCCGGTGAACAGCATTTCGGAGAATTTGCGCAAGCCCATCGTTTCGACCCATTGCCACAGGCGCGGTCCCCAGCCGGCGTAACGGAAGGCGGGATGACCAAACAGCGTGTCATCCGATGCGATGACCAGGTCGGCGTCGGCCGCCTGATAGAAATGCCAGCCATAGCAATAGCCTTTGGCCTCGACGATGCTGATCTTCTTGAATTCCTGCAGCGGCCGGTTGCCGGCCCGCCCCTTGGCATAATGGTCGGTCAGACCATGTAAGAACCGGAACGACCCGGCGGGGGGATACTTGACGTCGGGGTCATCTATTTCCAGATCGGGCAGAAAATTCTCATCCGGGCCCGGGTTGAGATAGATGTTGCCGTGCTCGTCGATATCGCCGCCGGAGCCGAAATCCTGCCCTTCGCCACGAATGACAAGCACCTTCACATCATCATCGATATTGGCTTTGTGGACGAGTTCGCCGAACAGCAGGCGCATCCCTATCGTGGTCGTGTTGCCTTTGTCCTGTCGATCGAACGTGATCGTGGCGATCTTGGTCGCCTTGTCCTTGTCGTACCGGACGAAGGGCGCCGCATCCTGCTTGTGCTCGGCCGCGGTTTTCATCCTGCCTGCCTCCGATCCGGTTTTGACAATCGTGCTGCCACGGCGTGACTAGGTTGTATCGACATAAGGCGCAGTATTTCGGATACTGGACGCATGACAAGGCGGCCGCTATTCTGGCCGCCAGACCCGCCTTGAGAGCGGGGCCGCCGTGCGCGCGGGAAGGGAGAGATTACGGATGCTACAGGGAGAGATCTTCTACGAACTGGCCGGTCCGTTGGACACAACGCCCTGCGCCGGCCAGACACGGGCGGCGAATCTGACCGGCTTTTGCGACTATGCCCGTCGCAAGGGCGCCGATCCGCGCCGCATACTCGAACGTCATGGCATGCAGCCGCGCGCGCTGAACGACCCGGACGCGCACGTGGCCTGCAAGTCGCTGGTTGACGTCTTCGAGTATTGCAGCACGATTTTTGCCGACCCACTGTTCGGGCTGCATTTCGCCCGCGGCCAGGACCCCGAGGTTTTTGGTTGCATCACCGCATTGTGCCGTGCAGCGCCCGACATGCGTAGCGCCATTTCCTGCCTGATCGACTACGTGCCCATTGTGCATTCTCCCGAAGCGGCGCTGGAGCTGGTTGAAAGCACGCAGACGGCGGAACTGCGCTGGAGCGTCAACAGCGATCTCGGCGTCAACGACCAGGCAAATCTGCAAGCGCTAATACTGAAACTGAAGCTTTTGCGCGCGATCGGCGGCCCGGCGTTCCGGCCGAACTACATTGAATTGACGATCGATGCGCGGCCGAACGATGTGTCCGAAATCGAGGATTTTGTCGGCTGCCGCATTCGCAACCGCGCCGCAAATAACGCAATCGGTTTTTCAAGGCAGGCGCTGGAAATGCCGATTGCGAGCTCCAATCGCCTGCTCTACCGTTTGTTGGGCGGCTATCTCGACCGTGTGAAAAAGGCCAACCAGGGCACGCTGGCGGATCGGGTGCGCGCCTATATAAGCGGCGGCCTGCCCATGGGCAATTGTTCGGTCGAACGCTGCGCGGACAAACTGGGCATGTCGGTTCGCACGCTACAAGATCATTTGGCACAGGTCGGCGTAAACTTCTCGGAACTTCTGGAGCAGCAGCGCCTGTCCTTGGCCCAAATTTACCTGAGCAATGAGGACGCGTCGCTAGATGCGATTGCGGAATGGCTGGGTTATGGGGAGCAGACCAGCTTCGGGCGCGCCTTCAGGCGATGGACCGGCACGACGCCACGCAAATTTCGCGAGGCGCTTGTGTCGACGAAATGACGTCGTGACGGCCGGTGGGCGCCAATTCCACAAACGGCCGAACCTGGGAGGCGGGATGGCCGGCCGGCTGGACAATTATCGCTTGCTCGGCCGATCCGGCCTGCGGGTCTCGCCGCTGGCACTTGGCACAATGACGTTCGGCGTTCAGGCGAGTTGGGGTTCGACCGAAGGCGACGCGGCGCGCATACTCGATATTTTCATCGAGCGCGGCGGCAATTTCATCGATACGGCCAATTTCTATGCCGCCGGCGCGTCGGAAGCTCTGCTTGGCCGATTGCTGGGAGAGCGCCGCGAGCGGATGGTCGTTTCGACAAAATACTCGCTGACGGATCGCCCCGGCGATCCAAATGCGAGCGGCAATCACCGCAAGAGCATGGTGCGGACGGTGGAACGCAGCCTGAAACGGTTGGCCACGGATTACCTGGATCTGCTTTATCTCCACATGTGGGACTTTCGCACGCCGGTGGAAGAGATCCTGCGGGCGTTCGACGACCTGGTGCGATCAGGAAAGGTTCTGTATGCCGGTCTTTCCGATTTACCCGCTTGGCAGGCTGCGCGCATGCAGGCGATCGCCGAAATCCGCGGCTGGTCGCCATTCATTGCGCTGCAGCTTTCCTACAGCCTGATCGAGCGTACCGCAGAGCGCGACCTCATTCCGATGGCGCGCGAAATGGGCATGGGCGTGCTGCCCTGGTCGCCGTTGGGCGGCGGAATCCTGTCGGGAAAATATTCCGGCCAGGACCTGGCGGCGGAATCCGTCGATAAGGGCTCACGCAAAGCGATCAATGCCGCAAGCGGCCGGCTCTCATTGCGCAACCTTAAAATTGCCGACGAACTCAAGATCGTGGCGGGCGAAATGGATCGCTCGCCATCCCAGGTCGCGCTCGCCTGGACGTTGCTCAATTGCGCGGTGACATCGCCGGTCCTTGGTGTGCGCACCCCGGCACAATTGGAGGATAACCTGGCGGCGCTCGAAGTCTCGTTCACCGCGGAACAGGCGGCGCGGCTGGATGCGGCGAGCCGCATCGATCTTGGGTTTCCGCATGACCTTCTCGCGGGGCCAATGCAGGGATTTATATTTGGGGACGTAACAGTTGAGCGGCGCGACTAAGGAAGGAAGTATTTCTTTTTTGAAAAAAAGAAACAAAAAACTTTTTTCATGAAAGAAATGATTCATTTCGCAGCAGTTCGTAGTCGCCTGCGGCGTCCACTACACCTGTCCAGCCGGGATAGACCACGATGGTGGTGAAGCTTTCCTCTATAATCGCCGGTCCGGCGACCCTGTCGCCCGGCACGAGGTCGGGCCCGCGATGGATTTTCGTCGACTCAAATCCCCGGCCGAGATTTGCGCGGCGTAGTCTCCCGGGCGTGGCCTCGCGGGCCTGCCCACCGGCACCCCCGTGCGCCTTTGGCTTCGGCGTGGGAACGTACGACGCGAGGCGTACCCCGGTAATTTCCGGAATTTCAAATTCTCTTATATGCCCATATTCATTCATGTGCCTTGTGTTGAAGGCGGCAATGACGCGGCCGCCCATCGCGCCGTCGACGAAGGATAGGTCGCCGAGCCCGTCGGCGGCGTGGACATCGAACGTGAGGGCGAAATTTTGCCCGGGGTATCGCATATTGATCTGGTAGCGTGCCTTTATCTGCTCCGCCAACAGCCCGGCATCGGCAAAGTTCGCCCGCGCCCGGCCCGCCAATTCGTTCCACAATAATTTCAGTTTGCCGGGTTCGAGCTGATCGGCCGCGGCGACATAGGCGCGTTCTTCGTCGATGCTTGGATCGGCAACCAGGGTGCCCAAGGCGGAGAATGCTGCCGAGGCCCTGGGGATCAGCACGCGCTTGATGCCCAGTTCCTCCGCCTGAATAGCCGCGAAGGCGGGGCCATTGCCGCCATAGCCAAGCATGACGAGCTCGCTCGGATCAATGCCCTTGCCGGCCGTGGTCCGGCGCACGCCTTCCGTCATGTTCGCATTCACAATCCGCCAGCAATCGAATGCGGTATCCTCGGCGCTCTTGCCGATATGTGCGCCCAGCGCTGCAAAAGCTTCCGCAACACCCGTATCGCATAGCGCGAAATCACCGCCGGCGAATCCCGCATCGGTCGAAAGAATGCCAAGCATCAACAATGCATCCGTGACCGTCGGCAGATCGCCACCGAGGCCGTAACATATCGGTCCCGGCTGCGACCCTGCCGACGCCGGCCCGACCTGCAGCGCATGGTTCGTGACATGACAGATCGAACCGCCGCCGGCACCGAGGGTTTCGACCTTTATCATCGGCACACCCACGAGATAGCGATGATGCATATTCCACCCCGCTTCCGCGGGCGCCTGGCCGTTTTGAACGACCGACATGTCGTACGACGTGCCGCCCATGTCCACGCAGAGCAGATCGGCGCATCCCTTGGCGGCGCCGAGATGCGCCGAGCCGATCACGCCGGCTGCCGGCCCTGACGCCAGCACGCGGATCGGTGCGTTTTCAATATAACGTGCCGTTATCACGCCACCGCTGGCCTGCATGATCATCAGCTGGTGCCTATAGCCGGCCTCGCGCAGCTCGCCAATGAGCCGCTGCAGATAGGTGGTGACACGGGGGGCTATGTAGGCGTTGACGACCGTGGTACTCGTTCGATCATACTCGGGGGCGCGCGGCAGAATTTTGTGCGAAATCGAAAGCTGCACGCCGGGCAGTTCCTCGGCGGCAATCTCGGCCACGCGCCGTTCGTGCGCCGGATTGACGAAGGAGAACAGCAGGGAAATTGCAACGGACTCGACACCCTGAAGTGCAAGGCGCCGGCAGGCTTTGCGCACTGTCGCCTCGTCCAGCGCCGTATGCACGCTGCCGTCGGCCATGACCCGTTCGTGAATCGTGAGCCGGCGGCGGCGTGGCACAATTTGCGGGGGCGGCTGCAGGCGAACGTCCCAGATGTCCTCCTTGAAGCCGCGCCGGTATTCCATTTCGTCGCGAAAGCCCTCGGTCGTGATCAGGCCGGTGACCGCGCCATTCATTTCGATTAACGTATTATCCGCCACGGTCGTCGCGTGGACAATCGCGTCGCATGCGCCGAGAAACGCGCCAAGCGCCTTGCCCTCCATTTCGGCGAGGCGCCGAAGCCCGTTCATGACACCAAGTGCGCGGTCGTCTTGTGTCGTCAAATTCTTGTAGAAAACCAGCTTCTCGCCCTGCAGCAACACGAAATCGGTGAACGTTCCGCCAATATCGATCCCGACGCGGTACCCCATAGCCTCATTCCGCCGCTTCAGCGCGCGCATCGCCAGCGGCGCGCATATCCGCCCGGAGTTTCGCCGTGGCTTGCAGATCGACCGCAAGATCGAATGCATCGATCGTTCCGGTCAGCACAACCCCGTAGATACTCCGCGCCGCCGCCGTGCTGACGAGCTCATCGAGGACATCCTCCCTCACCGCTTGCGGATCACGCAGGATGGGCGGGCCAAAACCGCCGCCGCCGCCATGCTGATAGGCAATCACGGCGCCGGGCGGCAATTGTGCCAATGTAGCGAGTTCGATTCGCCGTTCGTTGCTGGACCCTACCTCAAAATGATTGATATAAGGCGTGCCCTGGTTTCCACCGCAGATGCCCGAAATGGGATGTGCGGCCGATACCATCCATGCCATGGCCGTCATCGGCTGCAGAACCTGCTTGACGTTGAGGCTGCCCGGCATTCCGCGCCATTGCCCGGCGCCGCAGGCGTCGGTTGTCATGTCGCGGCTGATATTAAGCACCGGAAAGCGGCTTTCAGCGTCCTCCGCCTGCGACAGCAGAAGATTGCCAAGGCTGACCGGGCAGGAGCCCCAACCATCGATACCCATCACCGCGGAAACATCCATCGATCGTGAATCGACACCCTGGTCCATATACATCTGACCCTTGTCGTTCACGCCAATGACCGAATTCGGCATGCCGATCTTGTAGACTTGCGGTGCCGAACGTTCCGGAACGACGTGCGAGAGCGCGACGCATACCGCCTCGGTAATCTCGCAAGCCGGATGGAACGATCCCAGGGCAGCCGGCTTGTTCGGCGGCGGATGCGCGATGCAGCCTTCGGGCAGCACAATGTCGACAGCGTTGAACAGGCCTTCGTTCTTCACAATTCCAGGGTCGACCGCCGAGGCAAGTTGCGTCATGACATAGCCGCGGCTGTTGGCGAAGGTATTCCAGACCCCAACGAGTGTCGGCCGATCGTCGGTTCCGGTAAGATCAACGGTCAGCTGATCCCCCTTTATGGTGCATGCGACGTGGATGCGGACATCCTTCGTGCCTGCGGTATCGTGATCGATATAGACGTCGGCTGCATAGATGCCGTCCGGCCAGCGCGCGACCGTTTCGCGGAATCGCCGCTCGGTAGTATCGATGGCATGATTGATTGCCGCGCGGATCGTGGCCGCCCCGTATTTTCCGATCAATCCTGCTATCCGCCGGGCGCCTTTTTCGACCGCGCTGATCATCGCGGCAAGATCGCCGGAGAATGTCTGAAAACGATTGTTGCGTTCGACCAGCTTGATGACGTCAAGCCGTTTCTTGCCGCGATGGACAAGCTTGAGGCAGGGAATCGCCAGGCCTTCGGTGAAAATGTCCGTCGCCTCCAGCGTGAAGCCGCCCGGATCCTTGCCGCCGGTATCGCCCTGGTGCGCCTGAAGCGCCATGACCGCAACCAGTTCGCCACCGTTGCCGTAAACCGGACCGTAAACATTGTAGTCCGGCAAATGGCCGCCACCATAGTCGGGATCGTTGCCGAGAAATACGTCGCCTGGGCCCCAATCATATTCCTCTTGCATCATCAGCCCGTAGCGGACCGTGAGCTGCGACGCGAAGGTCAGATGCGGCGTGCCGATGGCCCCGGTGGCAAGCCGGCCGTGCTGATCGATAATGGCGGCATTGCGTTCGTTCGACTGGTTGATGATGGGCGAGGAGGCCGCCCGGCCGAGATGGGTGGCCGCCTCGAAACATATGGTTTCGAAGGCGCCCCGGATAATGTCCGCGCTGACCGGATCCATGTCGATATTTGTCGGAAGTGCGGCGGGCCGCGCGGCCAATTTGCGATTAAGTTCGAAGGACATGACAATCTCCCCGGACGCCGGTGCAGGCCAGGCAGTGTTCAACCTAGGTCCGGGCGTGGACAGGTTCTGAACTGCACGCGCGGTACCATGGGCGGTTCGCGCAGAAGCCGGCCGAAGGCAATGCTTGCCGGGTGCAGCCTTACTTGCTGCGCCGCGTGACGCTCCAGATGGTTATGTCCCACGCATGCTTCAGCAGCCAGTCAAGCCGTTCTTTTTTGAAAAAAAGAACCAAAAAACCTTTGCTCGTTTGAAGGTGCACCCCGGAGCCAAGTAATAACGAAACCAAAATAAAAAAGTTTTTTGTTTCTTTTTTCCAAAAAAGAAATACTTCCTTGCTTCCTACCCTGCCTTCGCCGCCCGCCGCCGCATGTGCAAAATGAACTCGGTATAGCCATTCGGCTGCACCCGCCCCTTGAAGATCAAATCGCAAGCCGCCTGAAAAGCCGGGCTGCGGAAATTGGGCGCCATGGGCCGGTACCCCGGATCGCCGGCGTTCTGGCTGTCCACAATGGCCGCCATGCGGCGCAGCGTCTCGTTCACCTGCGCCTCGGTGATCACGCCGTGATGCAGCCAATTGGCGATGTGCTGACTTGAGATCCGCAAGGTCGCGCGGTCCTCCATCAGTCCGACGTCATGGATGTCGGGCACCTTGCTGCAGCCCACGCCCTGGTCCACCCAGCGCACCACGTAACCGAGGATGCTCTGCGCGTTGTTGTCGAGCTCCTGTTGCGCCTCCTCGGCCGACCAGTTGCGGCCGGGCGAAACGGGTACCGTCAGCAGGTCGCGCAGCGGCGCGCGGTTGCGGGACGCAAGCTCGGTCTGCCGGGCCGCGACGTCCACCTGGTGATAATGCAGGGCGTGCAGCGTGGCCGCGGTGGGCGACGGCACCCAGGCGGTGTTGGCGCCGGCCATGGGGTGGGCGATCTTCTGCGCCAGCATGTCCGCCATCCGGTCGGGCACGGCCCACATGCCCTTGCCGATCTGCGCCCGGCCGGGCAGGCCGCAGGCCAGGCCGATATCGACATTCTGGTCCTCGTAGGCGCCGATCCAGGGTGCGTCCTTCATGTCGTTCTTGCGGATCATCGGACCCGCCTCGATCGAGGTGTGGATTTCGTCGCCGGTGCGGTCCAGGAACCCGGTGTTGATGAAAACGATGCGGTTGCGCGCCGCATAGATGCAGGCGGCGAGGTTGGCGCTGGTGCGGCGTTCCTCGTCCATGACGCCCATTTTCAGCGTGTTGCGCGGCAGCGCCAGGATGTCCTCCACCCGGCCGAAAATCTCGGCGGCGAAGGCGACTTCCTCCGGCCCATGCAGCTTCGGCTTGACGATGTAGATCGAGCCGCGGCGGCTGTTGTGCAGCTTTGGCAGGCCGCGCAGGTCCTGCACCCCGATCAGCGCCGTCATGATGCAATCGAGTATGGTTTCCGGCGTCTGCTCGCCGGCTTCGTCCAGCACGGCGTCGGTGTACATGTGGTGACCGACATTGCGCACCAGCATCAAGGCGCGGCCGTGCAGCGTGGTCTTGCCGCCGCCGGGCGCCTCGAAAACCTGATCCGGGGCGAGGAACCGCTCCACGGTCCGCCCGGCCTTGGGGAAGCTGGCCGACAATGTGCCGCGGGTGAGACCGAGCCAGTTGCGGTAAATCGCCACCTTGTCGTCCGCATCCACGGCGGCGACGCTGTCCTCGAAATCCATGATGGCGGTGACGGCGGATTCCAGCACCATGTCGGCGACGCCCGCGGTGTCGGTGCTGCCGACCGGGTGGTCGCGATTGATCTTCAGGATGATGTGCAGGCCGTGATGGCGCAGCAGAATGGCCGTCGGCGCGGCCGCGTCGCCCTGCCAGCCGGCAAAATGGGCTGCGTCGTTCAGCGAAACGGTTGCCGGGTCGTCCGCCGCGCCGCCGACCGTGGCGGCGAGCTTGCCGTCCTGCACGGCATAAAGCGTGACCGCGGCGTGCGAAGCGCCGGCCAGGGGCACGAACTGGTCCAGATAGTCACGTGCGCGGGCGACGACCTTGCCGCCGCGCAGGTGATTGTAGCCGCCGCCCCGTGTGGCGCCGCCTTCCTCGGAAATGACGTCGGTGCCGTAGAGCGCATCGTACAGGCTGCCGAAGCGTGCATTGGCGGCATTCAAGGCATAGCGCGCGTTGGAAATCGGCACCACCAGCTGCGGACCGGCGATATGGGCGATTTCAGTGTCCACATTGGCGGTGCCGATGGTGAAAGGCGGCGGCTCCGGCAGCAGATAGCCGATGTCGCGCAGGAACGATTCGTAGGCCGGCGGGTCGATGTCGCGGCCGCGGCTGGCTTGCAGCCACGAATCGATGGTGGCCTGCAGGTTATCGCGCTTGTTGAGCAAGGTGCGGTTACGGGGGCCCAGGTCGGCGACCAGCTTGGCGTAGCCGGCCCAGAACTGCCCGGCGGAAACGCCGCTGCCCTGCAGCGCATCCTGCACCACGAAGTCGTGCAGGACCTGTTCCACCTGCAGTCCACCGACCTCGATCAGCTTCATGTCACCCCTCATGCCAGACGTCGCGCGGCGGACCTAATGGCTGTTTGACGGGGACATGGGAAGGGGGCGGCGCGTGATGCCCCCGGCCTGCCATCTCCCCGGCCGCGAACCGGCGCGGGCTGGCAGGACCATTGCTGTTTCCCGCCACCGTTTGCTACCACCTTGTTCCCCACAGCTTTTCCTACGACCGCCCCAACCGATTCTTAAGCCTCGCCGGCGAAACTGCCGCCCGGCGGCCATCTCAGTCTGGCGCACAGTATTGGGTATGGCATGACGGTTCGGATTCGCATTTTTCTGGCATGCTTGGCGTTCATCGCGATTTGCGGCGCCATGGCCGCCAGCGCGTGGCATAGCCAGCAGCGGCTGAGCACCCTGGCGGTCGATCTCTACGACCACGGCTACGTCCCGCAGGATTTCCTGGCCCGTGCAACCGTCGGCTTTGAACGTTTCGCGGCCCAACGTCCGGCCGGTGCGTTGAGCCAGGCCGAGCGGGACGGGGTGCTGCGGGGCATTGCCGGCAACCTCGAGATGGCGAGGTCCGGCTCGCTCGTGCCGAAAACCCGCAACCTGCTCGGCGCCATCCATGATGAATTGAAGGTGCTGCCGGCGCTACAAGCGGCCGGGGTCAAACCTGCGCTGGCGCATATATCGGACGGTCTTGCCCGCGCGGCGCGCCGGTTCTCCAGCGACGGGCTGGCGCAGCGCGACGACGCCGATGCCGCCGCGTCGCATGCGCGGCACCTGTTGCAGCTCAACTTGTTCGGGACGCTGATGGGCGCCGCGGCGACCGGCTGGCTGCTCAATCACGGTGTCGGGCCGCCGCTGCGGCGGGCCACCGAGGATATGGCGCGCCTCTGCCGCGGCGATGTGGCGGCCGGCGTGCGCGGGGCCGCGCGGCGCGACGAGATCGGCGCACTTTGCCGCTCGATGAACGTGTTTCGCCAGGCCTTGCTCGATAACCGGCGCATGCAAGCGGATTCCGCGTCGCTGACCGAGGCGCGGCGCTCGCGTCAGCAGGCGCTGACCGGGCTGTCGCAGCAATTCAACAACGATGTCGGGTTTCAGCTGGATTCCGTGGGGGGCGCGGTCGAAACGCTACAGGAAACCGCAACAAAGCTGTCCGAGCGGGCGGCGCGGATGGCGGGTCGCGCCATGCAAATCGGCACCCTGGCAAATGGCGCCGCCGATAGCGCCAGGACCGTTACGGATGTGGTCGCGCGCCTCGCCGGCAGCGGCCGCGAAATCAGTGAGGGCATGGTCCAATCGGCCGCGGCCTCGCGGTTGATGCAGGCCGAAGCCGAACAGGCTCGCGGTCTGGTCGATGAACTGGGACAGGTTGCCGCCGGCGCCGGGGCGGTCGTTCAGCTGATCGCCGGCGTTGCCGCCAAAACAAATCTGCTGGCTTTGAATGCAACCATCGAGGCGGCAGGGGCGGGCGAGGCGGGGCGGGGCTTTGCGGTCGTCGCCGGCGAGGTAAAAGCTCTGGCGCGGCAGACGGCGCAGGCAACCGACGATATCGGTGTCCGCATCGGCGCGGTGCGTGAAAGCGCCAAGCGCGCCATGGCGCTGATCCATGCCATGGCCGACCGGATCGCGGCCGTCGAACGCAGCAGCGGCGCCATTGCCGATAGTGTTCACCGCCAGGGCGACGCCATCGAGCAGATCAACCAAAACCTTCTGGCCGCCGCCGACAACATCACCGAAGTGGCGCACGGCATGAAGCAGTTGCAGACGGATGTGACGGAGAATGCCGGCGCCTCACGCCAGGTCGCGGAAACCGCAACCGATGTGCAAGATCGGTCCAGCGTGTTGCGGCGGGAAATCGAGTATTTCACGAGAGCCACCAATGAGGCAAGCGACTGGCGCGAATTCGTCCGTTATGACTGCGATATTGTGGTAACGATCAAAACATCGGACGGGTCGGTCGTGACGGGCCGGATGTGTAACATGAGCCGGGGGGGCGCCGCTGTCGCCTGCCTTGCCGACCTGCCGCGCGGTGTGGCCTGCCATCTGGAAAACCTGCTGGCGCAGCCGGTTCCAGCCACGATCGTGCATTGCGCCGGCGGTGTCATCGGGTTGCATTTCAGTCAGGCGGAGGATGTGCAGCAATCGTTGGGGCATTTTGTCGCCGAGCGATTCGCTGCCGGTAAGGCCGCTTGAGGAAGTCGTTCTTTTTTGAAAAAAAGAACCAAAAAACTTTTGCTCATAGTTACGCGCTCTAATTCAAATTGGATCGAGTACGCTGACAGGCAAACGTTTTTTGGTTCTTTTTTTCAAAAAAGAACTGCTTCCTTACTTTTTCCTTTGCGTCGTGACAACAACATCCTTCGGCCACCGCCGATGCAGCCAAAGCCAGCTTTCCGGCCGCGCCCTGATCCATCCCTCCAGCACGTCATTGATCTGTTGCGTTAATGTCGCAATGTCGGCCTGAAGATCGCCGCTGTCAGGCAACGGCAGGGGATCCTCCACCACCAGGCGCAGGCGCGCCGGGCCGATCCGCTCGACATGGCCGCACACCACCGGGCAACGGATGCGCAACGCGAACGCCGCCGCCGCGGGGGCTGTCATGGCGGGCAATCCGAACAGCCTGGCCTCGATACCGTCGTTCATTTTCTGATCTACCAGCAGGCCCAGGCGCCCGCCGCGCGCCAGATGCTTCATGGCTTGCCGCGCCCCGGCGGCGCCTTTCGTGAACAGCGGCTGGTCATGGCCGACGGCCGCCATGCGCATGTCCCGGATCATGGCATCCACGAGCTTGTTTGCCGTGGCGCGGTAGACGCCCGCGAACGGCGCGCCGCACGAAGCCGCCGCGGCGGACAGGAATTCCCAGTTGCCGATATGGGCGGAACAGAACACCGCGGGGCCGCCTTCCGCCGCCAGGCGTGTGGGCACCGCCGCGTTGATGACGGTGAAGCCGGGGCCTGCCGGCGTGTCGCGCCGCAAGCTCGCCAGATGCGGCAATTCAGCGACGGTGCGGCCCAGATTGTCCCACACGCCGCGCACAACCCGGCGCCGCGCCGCGCGGTCCAATTCAGGCAGCGCTGCGCGCAGATTTGCGTCGGCCACGGACGACGCGGGCAGGAACGGGCCGATGGTGCGGGCCACGAAGCCGCCCAGGTTGGACGCCGTGGCGGGCGGCAGCGCGCGCAGCACGCCGATCAGAACGCGCACCAACATGAACTCGGCGCGGTCGATGAATTTCACGCCGCCGCCTCCCGCAGCACCGCGTCCAACCAGGCGTCGATCGCGGCCTCGTTGGCCCAGGCGAGGCGCGCCCCGAGCGGCGTAATGCCGGCGCGCGCCTGCATCGGCAGACGAACGAAGTCCTTCATGGTGGTGACCAGCAAGGCGCCGCAGGATGCCGCATCGGCGCGCAGCGCGGCAAGTTCATGCGGCGCATAGACGTGGTGATCGGCGAAGCTGCGTGTGCCAGCCAGCGAAATGCCGGCCTCCAGCAGCGACAGGAAGAACTTTTGCGGGCGTCCGATGGCGGCGAAGGCGAATAC
>CAJCIS010000246.1 GCA_903970435.1 Acidobacteriota bacterium
AGCCGATGAAGCGGCGGGCGCGGAAAAAATCGTTGGCGGTGGCGTCGGCGGGGCGGTCGGAGTTGTCCACCGCTTCCAGCAATTCTACGGCGGCGGCTATGCGGGCGGCGGGGGTCATTTTCATCCAGATCAGTAAGGAAAGGAGAAAGGCTGTTCTTTTTTGAAAAAAAGAACCAAAAAACTTTTGTCTGTTGGGCAGAGGTTTATATGCGCTATCTTCTCCTCCCGGTCGCACTTGCCTGCTTTGCGGGGGCGGCGCTTGGGGCCTCCGCCACCGACAGCTATTTTGGGGTCACGGTCCGCGATCCCTATCGCTGGCTGGAGAATGGCGCAGACCCGAAAGTGCATGCCTGGAGCGTGGCGCAGGACGCACGCACCCGGGCGGTTCTGGACGCCCTGCCGGTGCGGCAGCGTATCCACGACCGGCTGATGGCGCTGCTGTCGAAAACCTCGCCCGCCTATTTCGGACTCTACCCGGCCGGCGGACGGATTTTCGCCACCTACAGTCAGCCGCCCAAGCAGCAGCCGATGGTCGCGGTGCTCGGCCCCGACGCGGACCCGGCGCACGCCCGCGTGATCGTGGACCCGAACCGTCTCAACGCGGCGGGCACAACGGCGGTGGATTGGTTCGTGCCAAGCCCCGACGGTACACAGGTGGCCGTTTCGCTGTCCGATAACGGCAGCGAGGACGGCACGCTGCACATATTCGATGTCGCCACCGGCAAGGATAGCGGGCTGCGTATTCCCCGCGTGCAATTCCCCACCGGCGGCGGGTCCGTCGCATGGGCGAAGGATGGCACCGGATTCTGGTACACGCGCTATCCGGGCCCCGATGCGCCGGCCGACCGGCAACATTTCTATCAGCAAGTGTATTTCCACAAAATGGGCGCCGATCCGGCGCAGGACAATTATGTTGCAGGCCACGATTTTCCGAAGGTTGCGGAGATTGTGCTGGATAATCGCCAGAGCAACGGCGCGTTGCTGATGTCGGTCGCCAACGGCGACGGCGGCGAATTCGCCCACTATGTCATCGGCACCAACGGCAAGGTTACGCAGGTAACACATTTTGCCGACCAGGCCGTGGCGGGGCAGATCGGACCGGACGGCACGCTGTACCTCGTGTCGCATGCCGGCGCGCCGCGCGGAAAACTTCTGGCGCTGGCGCCGGGCGATACCGACCTCGCCCATGCGCGCGTCCTGATACCGCAAAATGATGGCGTGCTGCAGGGACGCGGCGCGTTTGGCGCGGCACCGTTGGCGATAACCGACCGGGCCATATACGCGCGTGAAATCGTCGGCGGTCCGTCGCGCGTGATCGCCGTGACACACGATGGCAAGCGGCTGCCCGATCTGCCCTTGCCCGCCCTGGCCGCCGTGGATGAGGCGGTACCGGTGCCGGGCGGACAGCTGCTGTATGCCGTCGAGACCTATTTGCGGCCGATTTATTTCGAGCGTTACGACGAGGCGTCCGGCAACGCCGCCGAATCGAAACTCGCCGAGACGAGCCCGGCAAAATTCGATGACGCCGCGGTGACACGCGTCTACGCAACGTCGAAAGACGGCACCCGGATACCGCTGAATATCATTGCGCTCAAGGACGCGCAGCGCAATGGCGCCAACCCCACGATGCTGTACGGCTATGGCGGATATGGCATCAGTGAGACGCCTTACTTCCTCGGCGGCAGCGGAAGGGTGTGGCTGGACGGGCATGGCGTGCTGGCCTTCGCCAATTTACGCGGCGGCGGCGAATACGGCGAAACCTGGCACGAACAGGGCGCGCTCACGCACAAGCAGAACGTGTTCGACGATTTCTACGCCTGCGCGCAATACCTGGTGCAACAGCGTTGGACATCGGCCGCCAAACTGGCCGCCCGCGGCGGCAGCAACGGCGGCCTGCTGATGGGCGCCATGATGACCCAGCACCCGGACGAGTTCCACGCCATCGTTTCACAAGTCGGCATCTACGACATGTTGCGCGTTGAGCTGGATCCGAACGGCGCCTTCAACACCACCGAGTTCGGCACTGTGAAAAACGAAGCGGACTTCAAGGCGCTCTACGCCTATTCGCCCTACCACCACGTGCAGCCCGGCACGAAATACCCCGCCATTTTAATGGCCACCGGCGAGCACGACGGCCGGGTCAATCCGATGCACTCCCGCAAGATGATTGCGGCGTTGCAGGCGGCGGACGCGTCCGGGCTGCCGGTGCTGCTCAGCATCAACACACATTCCGGTCACGGCCACGGCAGTTCGCTCAGCATCCGGGTGGATCAGATGTCGGATTATCTGGCGTTTCTGTTCGATCAGCTGGGGATGTCGTTGCCGAATGGGACGTAAGAAGTATTTCTTTTTTGAAAAGCGGCAAGAACCTGCGCCTGGCGGGATGGCTGCTTATCGCAGCGCCAGGAGTCGGTGCATTCGTCTACGCAGTCGCTAGCGTCGCAGAGCAGGCCTGCCAAACAAACAAAAGTTTTTTGGTTCTTTTTTTCAAAAAAGAACTGCTTTCTTGCTTCCTAGTCCTGCCGATAATTAGGCGCCTCCCGCGTAATAGCCACGTCATGCACATGGCTTTCCCGCAGCCCCGCCCCTGTAATGCGCCGGAACGTCGCCCGCGCCTGCAATTCCGCCACCGTGGCCGAGCCCGTATATCCCATGCCCGCGCGCAAGCCGCCGACAAGCTGGTGCACCACGGCGCTCACGGGGCCTTTGTAGCCGACGCGGCCTTCGACGCCTTCCGGCACGAGTTTCAAGGTGTCCTGGATGTCCTGCTGGAAATAGCGATCCGCGCTGCCGCGGCTCATGGCGGCGATGCTGCCCATGCCACGATAGGATTTGTAGCTGCGCCCTTGATAGAGAAACACCTCGCCCGGCGCCTCTTCGGTGCCGGCCAGCAACGATCCGATCATCACCGCGTCGGCGCCGGCGCCGATTGCCTTGACGATGTCGCCGCTGGTGCGAATGCCGCCGTCGGCGATTGCCGGCACGCCGTGCGCGTGGCTGGCGGCCGCGGTTTCCATCACCGCGGAGAATTGCGGCACGCCCACGCCGGCCACGACACGGGTGGTGCAGATGCTGCCGGGGCCGATGCCGATCTTGATGGAGTCTGCCCCCGCATCGATCAGTGCGACCGCACCCTCGGGTGTCGCAACATTGCCGGCCACCACCTGCACGGCATTGGAAAATCGCTTGATGCGATCGACCTGCGCCAGAACGCCCGAGGAATGACCGTGCGCCGTATCGATGACCAGAACATCCACGCCGGCCTCGATCAGCGCGTGGGCGCGTTCGGCCCCGTCATCCCCCACGCCGGTCGCGGCGGCCACGCGCAGCCGGCCGAGCTCGTCCTTGTTGGCAAGCGGATGCGCCTCGGCCTTGTCCATGTCCTTCACGGTAATCAGCCCGACGCAGCGATACGCCTCATCCACCACCAGCAATTTTTCGATCCGGTGCCGGTGCAGTTTCTGACGCGCCTCGTCGAAGCCGGGATTGCCGGTAACCGTGATGAGGTTTTCGTGCGTCATCAGGTCGGCCACCGGCACGTTCGGGTCGTTGGCGAAACGCACATCGCGGTTGGTGAGAATACCCACCAGGCGCCCGTCGGTTTCCACCACGGGAATGCCGCTGATGCGGTGCAGCGCCATCAACTGGCGCGCGTCGGCCAAGGTCTGGTGCGGATGGATGGTGACCGGGTTCACCACCATGCCGGATTCGAATTTCTTCACCGACCGCACTTGCGCGGCCTGCTCGGCAATCGAGAGATTCTTGTGAATGACGCCGATGCCGCCCTGCTGCGCCATGGCGATGGCCATCGGCCCCTCGGTTACCGTGTCCATGGCGGCGGACAGCAGCGGAATGTTCAGCGAAATGGTGCGGGTCAGGCGGGTGCGCGTGTCGGTCAGCGTCGGCAGCACCTGGCTGTAGGCGGGCACCACAAGGACATCGTCGAAGGCAAGCGCTTCGCTGATGCGAAATGGGGTGGTGTCGGAGTCTGCCATGGCGGCTCACATAGCGAGCCGAAGTAAGGAAGGCCAGGGGGCCCTGCCCCCTGGACCCTCGCGTCACGCGCAGCGTGCCTTCGCACGACGGGGTCCAGGGGCCGAGCCCCTGGCCTTCCTTATATCGGCTCCCCGTTGACCCGCCGGCGCAACCGGTCCAGGCGGGCCTGCCCTTTTGCCGTCTTCGGGTCGAGCTCGAGCACCTTTTGCCACGCCTTGAGCGCCTGCGGATAATTGTGCTGCGCCTCCGCCAGCTGCGACAGATCGACCAGCGCCGGCAGCAGCCGCGGCTCGCGCGACAGCGCCTGCGCCAGATCGGCCGTGGCACCGGCCTCGTCGCCGAGGGCCATGCGTGCCTCGGCACGGCGGCGCCACAAATCGGCGAGGTCCGGTTGCAGCACCACCGCGGCCTCGCAGTCGGCCAGCGCGTCCTTGGCATGGCCGGTCATGATTTTCTCGGACGCCTGGTCGATCAGCAACTGCACGGAGGGCGTCGCCTGATCGTGCCAGACCGCTTGCAGCTTGGCTTCGACCATCTCGGCCGAGGCTGTGCTCGGCGCGTTCAGCAACGCCGCGAAGAGCGGGCTTGTGTCGACCGGCGCGGCCGCGCCGAGCAGCCAAACAGCGGGTACAATGCAGCCTGCGCGCGACCAGGGGCGGCTTGTCATCGCAGTCTCTCCGGCAAGGCGGCGGGGGCTGGGCCGCCGGCCATCCAATCCAGCAACTCCACGGTATGAATGGCGGGCAGGTCGCCGCCAAGCTGAGTCAGGCACCCGATATTGCCGGCAGCGATCAGATCGGGCTGCAGCGCCGCGATCGTCTCCAGTTTGCGGGCGCGCAGGCGGCCGGCGATGTCGGGCTGCATGATGTTGTAGGTGCCGGCGGAGCCGCAGCAGAGATGGGCGTCGCGTGGTTCCATGACGTCGAAGCCGGCGGCGCGCAGCAGGTTCTTCGGCGCCGCGGTGATTTTCTGCCCGTGCTGCAGGCTACAGGCGGCGTGGTAGGCCACGCGCAGGCCGGGCGACGGGCGGGTGGCCCGGTAGCCGATCTGCTCGAGGTAGGACGTCACGTCCATGGCGATGGCGGACACGGCGTCGGCGCGGTCCGGCCAGGGTGCCGGTTCGGCGCGGAACAGGTGACCGTAATCCTTGATCACCGTGCCGCAGCCGGAGGTGTTGATGATAATGGCGTCGAGCCCCCCGCCCTGCATGGCCCGATGCCAGCCGTCGATCGCGGTGCGGGCGGTCGCCATGGCGGCGTCGTGAAGGCCCAGATGGTGGGTGAGCGCACCGCAGCACCCCACACCCTCGGCGACCAGGACCTCGATACCCAGCCGCGTGAGCAGCCGGATTGTCGCCTCGTTGATGGCGGGCGCGAGCACGGTCTGCGCGCATCCCGTCAGCAGGGCCACCCGGCCGCGGCGCGGGCCCTGCGCCGGGTGCACGCCCGGCTTGGCGCTGTCGCCGGCCGGCGGCAACCGCGCCGGTGCCAGCGAAAGCAGGGCGCGCAGACGTCGCATCGGCAGGTTTTGGCCCCGCAGCAGCGGCGCCAGCCCCCGGCCTAGCCGCGCCAGAAGGAGGGAGGCGCGGAACAGCGCCGGGTTCGGCAGCACGCGCGCCAGCACCGCGCGCAACGCCCGGTCATGCCAGGCGCGGCGGTAGGTCTTTTCGATATGCACCCGCGCGTGATCGACCAGGTGCATGTAATTCACGCCGGACGGGCATGTCGTCATGCAGGCGAGGCACCCGAGGCAGCGGTCCACGTGCCGCACCACGTCCTCGGTGGCGGCGCGTCCGCTCTCCAGCATGTCCTTGATGAGGTAGATGCGTCCGCGGGGACTATCGAGCTCGTCGCCCAGCAGGACGAAGGTGGGACAGGTGGCGGTGCAGAAGCCGCAATGCACGCAGGTGCGGAGCACCTGGTTGCTGGTGGCGGTATCCGGATCGGCGAGCTGCGCGGCGGAGAAGGAGGTTTGCATTGCGCTGAGATAGACGCTTGCATGAAACCTTAAAACATCAAGAGTTTTTGTTTCTTTTTTCCAAAGACTTTTTTCTGTCAGACCGCGAGGGGCGGGGCGCGCGGGTTTCTTTTTTGAAAAAAGAACCAAAAAACTTTTCCTTATGGGGGCGACTCCTTGGCCAACGATCCCGCTTCCATGGCGGGCGGAAATTGGGGGTTGGTGCTATGCCATGTCGGGGGCCAGTGATCGGGCCAGTGGCCCCACATGTTGAGCTGGCCGAGGGCGTCGAACAGGCCGAGATATTGGTGATAGAGGGCGCCGGGGGCATCCTTGGCGATCGGGCAACCGAGTGTCACCACGCGCAGACCCTGGGTGCGGTCGGGGTCGAGCGATCGCAGGGCGTTGCCGATCTGGAGCGCGCCCTTGCTGTGGCCGACCACGAGCTTGAACGGCGTGGATCGTTCGCTCATCAGGGCGTGCAGCACATCGGATGCGCCGGAGCCGTAGCGAAAAACCGGCGCGTTGTGGATGGTCTTGGCGCCGGGCACGGAGGCGGAAAGTCTGCGGCCGATGGCGGCGCTTGCGGGTGCGACATTGGCCAGGGCGTTCTGCGCCATGCTGCTTGTGCCGAGATAATCGTGAAGCCCAAAGCCGAACCAGCCGCCGAGGGCCTGCGCGACGACGTCGGCGACACCGTAGCCCGGCACGATGGCCAGCACCGGCACGGCGAGCGCTTTGGAAATGTTCCATCCCAGCGCGGCGCTGCCAAGCGCCGAACTGCCGACGCCGGTGATGGTGGCCACGGTAACTGCCCGCGTTTGAGGATGCGGCGAGGCGAGATAGGCCTCAACGTCGGTGTATCTGTGGACATAAGGCGGGGTTGCCGCGTCGAGCAGAAGCAATGATCCCTCGGGATCGCTGAGCGCGCCGAATTCGATAATTCGCGATGGTAACTTCTCGCCGTGGGCCGCCATTTCGGTGTCAAGCGCGCGCAATTCGGCGCGGAGCGTTGGGACGTCGTAGAAGATTTCATCGAGCGCGGTGTTGAACAGCCTGCAGGCCATGACCGCGGGCCGCACCATGAAGGCCGGCAATTCAAAGCCGGCGAGCGGCGAGATATCGTTTGGTTTCGGTCGATTATCGCCACGGGTCATCATCGATCTCCGTAGAGCGTTGCCACTCTACAGGATTTCGTGACGCGGTGCAGCAGATAATTGGGCAGCCAACCCTCACCGTCCCAGCGCAAGGGCGCAGCGAGCAAAAGTTTTTTGGTTCTTTCTTTCAAAAAAGAACGGCTTTCTTCGCGCTTGGCTTGCGCGGCGGCGCTCGGGGCGCATTCGCAAATCTTCGCAAGCTTTAACGTTCCGAATGGCGCCGTGCGGCGCACGACTCATGGCGCGGCGATCGATCGTCAGGGCGCCGCATCCCGCAACTTCCTGGCTCGCAGAACGCGGCAGGATTTCACAGAGGTGCAAAATGCTGAAGCAAATTCGGTCCGTGCGCAGCCTTGTGCTGCGCCGCAGAGTGGCGCTCACGGCGGCGCTGATTGCCGGCGCCGCGGCGGCGCCGGCGGCGCTCGCCCAGACGCAGTACACGTTCGCGACACCGAGCGGTGCGCCCTACTGCGATGGGATGCTGCTGACCCCCCAAGCGGGCCATTTGTATACCGGCATACATAACAGCCCGACCAACAACTGCACCGAGGGCGACTATGCAGGCGGTTTTTGGGCCAGGGGTTACGGGACCGGCGCCGGCACGGGGTCATACCTCACGGTCACCCCGACGACGCGGCTGGTCACCATGACGACCGAGGACGTGGCGAATTTGGGGCCGGGCTGGGAGATCGTGTTCAACCTGGACCTGACGCACATGCTGTGGAACGTCTGGGTCGAAAGTTACGCTAACGGCATGCCGTTCACGCAGATCAACGCAGGCGTGCTGCTGTCCCCGCTCGCGGCCAAGGCGGCCCGCGATCGGCCCGCGCTGACCCGTCCGGCAATCTTCAGATAGGCCGAAATTCGACACCCGACACTGCCGCATCCGCGACGCGCCCGATAGGCGCGTGGCGTGGGGCGGGCGGGTCCGACACACTCACACTGGGAGTACCATATCATGTTGAAAATCACTCTTGCGGCCGCTGTCCTGCTCGGCGCCGCGTCCGCGGCTCATGCAACCTGCACGTTCGTTGGTGGGCCGCTCAACGGCGCCGTGCTGAACTTTCCCGCTCCCGTCGCCGGTGTCATTTCCGGCACTTTCACGTCGCCACCGGGCATCAACTCGGCGACCGCCTATGCCGGCGGATTCACGCTGGGCAACGGCGCAGACTGGGAAGTTGCCACCATCGACAGCGACCGGGGAAATCACACAGACTTCGACGTCGTCATCATCGTCAAGGCCCCCTTCACGGCTTACAAAGCGTGGGGCGAAGAGCTCACGGTGACGCCGTTTCACCACATGGCGCCACCTGTCGGCGCGGTGACAGGCGCCGTGGGCGGGCATTGTTAGGGTTGGCGATTGCCATACAGGGCGAAGGCCGGAGCGTGATCGGTTTGATTTGAAACGATCATGCTCCTGGCCGGGCGCAACGATTATTCATGCTTGCGGCGCGTCGGTAGGACCGCCTCCGTCGCTTTGCCTGCACCTCCCCCCTAGAAAGGAGGATTCTTTGTGATGAAAGTTTTTTGGTTCTTTTTTTCAAAAAAGAACGGCTTCCTTCGCCTTTGCTTTTCCTGACCGTGAGCCAGACTCACGGCGTGCGATGCCCGTTCGGGTGGTGTACCGCGCGGCGGAAGTTACGGTGTCAGCATGAACACCGTGCCGCAGCCGAAGCTGCCGCAGCCTCTGCCGCCGCCCTCGGTGACGCCGTAGATTGTGCCGCCTTCGTAAACCAGGGCCGTGGGGACGTTCCCGTCGGGGCCGGTGAAGCGGTGGAGCACGGTTTCGGATCTGGTTGCGGGATCGAGCGCGAAGACGATGCCGCAGCCGCTGCCGCCGCAGCCGCTGCCGCCGTCCGTTGATGTGGTGCCGTAGAGCGTGCCTGACTGGTCGACAAGCAAGGCCCTTGGCGCGGCGCCATCTCCACGATTTTTGTAGCTGCCCTTGAAGGAATAGCGCACGCTCTCGGCGCCCGTCCCGGAGTTGACCTTGAACACGGCCCCGTTGCCCTTGGCGCCGCCGTATAATGTGGTCCCGTACAGGGCGCGCCCATCGTAGGTCAGACCGGCGAGGGGTGTATCGCCGTCAGGCTGGCCGCCAAAATTGTACAAGTTGGTTTCGGCGCCGGTGGCCGGATCGACGGCGAACACGGTGCCGTGGCCGGTGCCGCCCGTCGCGCGCCCCGCCGTCGTTCCATAAAGGTTGCCGTGCGCGTAAACCACCCCGCCGAACGGCGCGCTCCCGTCGGCCCTGCCGGTAAAGCGGTAGAGCACGCTTTCGGCGCCCGTTTTGGCGTCGACCTTGAACACCGTGCCGCAGCCACCGGCGTGATTGCCGAAACACCCGGCATGGCCGCCGTATGTCGTAAGCCCGTAGAGCGTGCCGGCGCGGTAGATCACACCGTCCAAGGGATGTTCGCCGTCGCTATGACCCTGGAAGCTGTAGAGCGGCTTTAGGTGTCTCACGTGGATATTGACCTTGAACACGAGGCCCTTGAAATGGGCGCCACCGCTGCTTGCTGTTCCGTAGATTTCGCCATCGTGGTAGCTCAGCTCGCCGTTGGGATTCATCCCATCCGTTTTGCTATGGAAACTGGCAATCACCGTCTCGGCGCCGGTGGCGGGATCAACCGCGAAGACGGTGCCGCGACTCGTCGCGCCACACAACGCCGCCGTGCCGTACAATGTGCCGGCCTCGTAAATCAGACCGTCTGGCGCGCATCCGTCCGCGCCACCGGTGAAAACGTAGAGCGTGGTCAATGTCTGCGCGTGCGCCGGCAGCTTGGGTATTGCCGACGCGGATGCCAACGTTGCGATGGCGACTAGGCTGGTGGTGCGCATGTTCGCTTCCCCTGTGCGTTGTTTTTGATTGTTCGGTTTGAAGAGTGGGGCTCCGGCTGGCGGCGGACATTACGGGACAAACTTGAATACGGTGCCGCATCCACAGTTTGCATCGCCGCCCCCCGACGTTGTTCCGTAGAAGGCACCGCCTTGGTAAATCAGGCCGGCGTAGGGCGACGCGCCATCGGTGCCGCCGGTGAAACTATACAGCACCGTTTCGCGTCCGGTTGCGAGATTGATCTTGAACAGGGTGCCCGAGTCGGAGGCGCCGCCGCCCGTTGTGGCACCGTAGAGCGCGCCCGCATGGTATAGCAGGACGGACGGACGTGGCTCATAACCCTGCGCACGGTTCTTGGTGCGCTTGAAGTCGTAGAGAACGCTTTCCGCGCCGGTGGCGGGATTGACGGAGAATGCGGTGCCGCAACCGCCTCGGCACCCCGTCCTGCCACCGCCGAAGGTAGTGCCGTAAAGGGTGCCACCCTGATAGACGAGCCCGGTAAACGGGGCGCTCCCGTCGGGCTCGCCGGTGAAGGTGTGCAGCACCGTCGCCGCGCCCGTGCTGGCATTAACCGCGTAGACGGTGCCGCCGTCTGTCTGATCATACGTGGTTCCGTATAGCACGCCATTTTGATAGATGACGCTGGCGTCGCCCGGATTATCGCCGGACGGAAACGTGTACAGCACGGTCTCGACACGGGTGGCAGGATTGAGCGCGTACAAAATGCCTTCGGTGGTGCCATATAAAGTGCCGGCTTGGTAAACCACGCCGGCTTCAGGGTTGGCGCCGCCCGTAAAGCTGTACAGCACGATTTCGTGCCCGGTCGCGGCGTCGACCTTGAAGACAATGCCGCCGCCGTGGGCGCCACCCTCCGCTGTGGTTCCGTAAAGCGATCCGCCGTGATAGGTCACGCCTGCACTCGGTGCTACGCCATCGGCACCGCCGGAGAATGAATGAAGCACGGTTTCGGCCCCGGTCGTGGGATCAAGTTTGAATACGGTGCCGTTTCCTGTGTTATTCGAGAAGCCCAAGGTGGTGCCATAGAGGACGCCGTTGTGGTAGGTCACCGGCGTGAAGGGGCGGCCGCCGTCGGTTCCACCCTGAAAGGCGTAGAGCGTGGTCAGCGTTTGCGCGTGGGCGAGCGGCGGAATGAGCGCTAGTCCTGTGGCCAACGTTGCGATGGCGAGGATTTCGGTTGTTCGTGGGTTTGTGCCGGGCATTTGCGTTTCCTTCCGGGTGGGTGAGACTGAACCGGAGCAGGTGAAAATGCATTACGGGGCCAGGCGGAAGACGGCGCCGTAGATGTTGTTCACCAGCGTGCCGTAGAAGCTGCCGGCGTGAAACAGCAGCGGCGCGATGGGGGTCTTCGCATCGGTGAAGCGGTAGAGCGCTTCGTATGCTCCGGTGGCGGCATTGAAACGGAATGCGGTGCCTCCGTTGGTGTGGCCACCAAACGCGGTCGTTCCGTAAAACTCATCTCCGTGAACGATGAGCGAGCCCTGGGGAAATTGGCCTTCCTCCTTGCGGACAAAGTCATGGCATATGGTTTCGGCGCCGCTGACCGGATCGATCGAAAAAATGGTGCCGTCATTTGCGGTGCCGCCGCGATAGGTGGTGCCGTAAAGCTTGCCGCCCTGGTAGATAAGCGCGCTCGGATTTAGCCCGTCCGGCGTGCCGGCGAACTGGTGCAGGATCGTTTCGGTTCCGGTGGCGATATCCAGCGCGTAAACCGCGCCGTTGGCGTTGTTTGTCGTTCCGTACAAGAACCCATCCTGGTAGATAACGCCGGCGTTCGGGGATTGGCCATCGCCATCCTCGGCGAAGCTGTGCAGCACTGTCTCGGCGCGCGTGGCGAGATCGATCGCGAAGACGGTGCCGAGGCCGTGAGCGCCACCTTGTTGCGTTGTGCCATACAGCATGCCGTTTTCGTAGATGACCCCGCCGTAGGGTTCTGCGCCATCCGCGTTCTTTTCGAAATGGTGAATCACCTTGTATTCGTTTGTCTTGGCCTTGATTTTGTACACGACGCCGAGATCGGCCGTGCCCCCGTAGACCGCGGTGCCGTACAGGTTTCCGTCGTAATATATCACGCCGGCATAGGGTTGCGCGCCGTCGGTACCGGTAAAGGTGTGAATCACCGTCTCGGCGCCGGTGACGGGGTTCACCGCGTAGACGACTCCGCCTCCGTTGCCGCCAAAGGCCGTGGTGCCGTAAAGGAGGCCGCCTTGGTAGGTCAGTCCGGCGAACGGTGCATATCCGTCCGCCCCGCCGGTAAAGGTGTAGAGTTGGGCGTAGGTGTAGGTTGCCGCGCGCATCGGCGTTGCCGCGAGAAGGGTCACGGCGACCACGGTGCCGGCAACACATCCGAGCGCGCGCATTTTCTACCTTTCCTGTCCTGGCTTTCCCCGGCGGTTTCTTGGTTCGCATGTCACCCTAGCACCAACTTTGTTACCGTGCCACCGATGTGTGCCTGGCGCGCCTTTCCATCACGGTAACGTCAACGGGCGGTGGGCCGTGCGTCCTGGTGGAGCAAGGACGAGCCATCTCGTGTACTGATTGTGCCGGAACGAATTTGCGGGTTGCGGAAGGACAACCCGCCCTACGGCTGCTTGAGGGGTTTGGGTGTTGGAGTTGAGAGCAAAAGTTTTTTGGTTCTTTTTTTCAAAAAAGAACTGCTTGCTTTCTTCCTAATCCGCGCTGCTCATCGTTTCGGCGAGTCGTGGCACCTTGGCGCGGCGTTTCGGCGCCAGGGCGAGTTGGAGTTTGTCGAGATACAGATAGATGACCGGGGTGGTGTAGAGGGTCAGGGCCTGGCTCAGTAACAAGCCGCCGACCATGGCGTAGCCGAGGGGTTGGCGGAGTTCGCTGCCGGCGCCGTGGCCGAGCATGAGGGGGAGGCCGGAGAGGAGGGCGGCGGCGGTGGTCATCATGATGGGGCGGAAGCGGAGCAGGCAGGCTTCGCGGATGGCGTCGAGCGGGGCGAGGTCGCGGTCGCGTTCGGCATGGATGGCGAAGTCGACCATCATGATGCCGTTTTTCTTTACGATGCCGATGAGGAGGATCATGCCGATGAGGGCGATCACCGAGAGGTCGCGGCCGGCCAGCATGAGCATGAGCAGGGCGCCCACGCCGGCGCTGGGGAGGGTGGACAGGATCGTGAGCGGAAGGATGTAGCTTTCGTAGAGGATGCCGAGAATGATGTAGACGGCGATCAGGGCGGCGGCGATGAGATAGGGTTCGGATTTCAGCGAGCTTTGGAAGGCTGCCGCGTTGCCCTGGAAGGTTCCCTCCAGCGAGGCGGGGACGCCGAGCGCGCGATTGAGGGTGAGGATGTGGTTGACGGCGGCGCCGAGGGAGGCGCCGGGGGCGAGGTTGAAGCTGATGGTGACGGCGGGGAATTGCGACTGGTGGTTGACCGCGAGCGGGGTGACCGGCAGCGTCGAGGTGTGCACCAGGGTGGAGAGAGGTATCGCG
>CAJCIS010000247.1 GCA_903970435.1 Acidobacteriota bacterium
GGCGGGCGTGGGGCAGGGCGCCTATGCCGCCAATGCACCCGCCATTTCACCGACCGTGACGCTCACCACCACGGCCACGAACGTTACCGCGACCGTGTCGTTCACCAGCACGGTGAATTCGATTTTCGGCAGAATGTTCAACAAGGCGAGCTACCCGATTACCGCCTCGGCCGCGGCGACCATGTCGGTCGCATCGTACCTCGAAGTCATTCTGATGCTGGACAATTCGTCCTCGATGTCGATCGGCGCCACCAACGCGGACATGCAGACGCTGATGCAGCTCTCGCCGTGCGACCCGGCCAACGAATATGTCCGCACCGCCAGCAGCAGCAGCTATGCGCAAACCACGCTCAATCCGTATGGCGATTATCAATATAGCTGGGGCGGCGATGTGTATGACGGCGCCCTGCCGACGCCGGTGGTGGCGGGCGGAATTACCTATATGCCAAGCAGTACGTCGGCCGCCTATTGCGACGCCACCGCGGTGACCAGCGGATTGTGCAAACAGCAGCAGCAATGCCCGACGAAAGTCAACGGCTACCCCGCCTATGCCGGGCCGCCCTGCGCGTTCGCGTGCCACTCCGATGGCACGAGCACCGCCGGGCTGGGGGTCGATCTGTGGGCCACGGCACGCAAGAATGGAGTCACGCTTCGGTTTGACCTGTTAAAGAACGCGACCAACCTCGTGCTGCAGAATATGGCGACGTACAACATCCAGTCGCTCAACAACCTCAGCGTTGGCATCTACACGTTCAATACCGGTCTCAATGCAATTTATCCCGGCAGCACCACCTGCACCACCAATAACCTCAGTACGACCGAAGCGTGCAGCAATTTCACGGCGGCCGAGGCGGCGGTCGGCGTGCCCCCGACGGCGGGCAGCGGCATTTACACGGAAACCGGCATTCAGCCGTATGTGGCGCAGGGGGCCACGGTCAATAACGACAACACGGCGTTCCAGGAGTCGATGAAGGCGCTGGCCACCAGCCACGTTACCGCGGCGGGCAACGGCACCAGCGCTGCGACACCGCACAAAGTGCTGTTCCTGATCACCGACGGCTTCGAGGACGATCCTTACACGCAAGCGCGGGACGCCATGCCGTACAGCGCGTGCCAGGCGTTCAAGAATCTCGGCTTCACCGTCTATGTGGTTTACACGCCGTATTATCCGGTGATGCATATCGCTTATTTGCAAAACTGGATATCGATCGTGGAAGGTTCCGGGACGAACTCCCTGGCTTATAATCTGCAGGCGTGCGCTTCGGGAAGCGGGGATTATATCTCGGCCGCAAACCAGGCGTCGCTGAGTGCTGCGCTGCTGACGTTCTTGAAGAATGCCTTGAATACGCCGGCTAGTTTTACGAGGTAGGAAGGAAGGAAGTATTTCTTCTTTGAAAAAAAGAAACAAGTGACAAAAGTTTTTTGTTTCTTTTTTTCAAAAAAGAAATACTTCCTTCCTTCTGTCGCGACAATCAATACCGTTGTCGTTAGTTTTTGCATCGGCGGCGCCGTCGAATAATTTATCCCCAGATCTCAACCGCGGTAGAGCGGAGGAACGCTCTATCATGAACCGCATCCACAGCTTCGCGCACGCCACGCTGGATCTGCTGCTTCCGCCGCACTGTCCCAGTTGCGCGATCGAGGTCCCGACGCAGGGCACCTTTTGCGCGGCCTGTTTCACCGCCTTGAATTTCGTCACCGCGCCGCTGTGCCAGGCGTGCGGCCTGCCTTTCGCCACCGCGGCGGACGCGGGGCACGACAGCACCTGCCCGAATTGCCGCGCCTATCCGCCGCCTTGGGGCCACGCGCGCGCGGCGTTCCTGTACGACGATGCGTCGCGCCGCCTGATCCTGCCTCTCAAATACGCGGACCGGCAGGAGAACGCGGCGGTTCTGGCCACCCACATGGCCCGCGCCGGCCGCACCCTGCTGGCGCAGGCGGATCTGCTGGTGCCGGTGCCGCTGCACCGGTGGCGGCTGTTCCGGCGTGGCTTCAACCAGGCGGGATTGCTGGCTCAGACGCTCGCGCGGCGCGCCAGCCGCCCCATGTGCCTGGACGCGCTGGTCCGCGCGCGCCGTACCCGCGTGCTCGGCACCCTTTCGGCCGCGGACCGCGCGCACGAACTCGCCGGCGCCTTCGCCATCCGTCCCAGCCGGGCCGGAACTGTCCCGGGCCGGCGCGTCCTGCTGATCGACGATGTGCTGACGTCAGGTGCCACCGCGGCGGCATGCGCGCATGTTCTGCTTGACGCCGGCGCGCGGCATGTCGACGTACTGGTCGCCAGCCGCGTGCCCGACCCGCGTTGGCGTCAAGGACCGCAGGCCGAACTCGCGTAAGGACAAACAAGTTGCCGACCGTTGAAATCTACACCCAATCCTGGTGCGCATACTGTGCGCGGGCGAAGAACCTGCTGGACCGAAAAGCCGCGCCCTATCGTGAAATCGACGCGCCCGTGGGGTCGCCCGAACGCGCCGAATCGATTGAACGCTCCGGCGGCCGCACATCGGTGCCGCAGATATTCATCAATGGGCTTCACATTGGAGGCAGCGACGAACTGGCGGGCCTGGAACGGTCCGGCGAGCTTGACCAGCTATTGGCGGCATGAAGATCAATTCGGCCTTGCCCGATCCGCTGGTCAGTGACCGGGCACCCACCCAGGGGGCGCCCGCATAGGATGATTCATTACGCACTGCGCTGCGGCGCCGGCCACGATTTTGATGGCTGGTTCAGAAGCAGCGCCAGTTTCGATGACCAGGCCGCGCAGGGCCTGCTCGACTGCCCGATCTGCGCCGATACCGCCATCGAACGCGCTATCATGTCGCCGCGCCTGAACAAGGGTAGGCATCGGCCACCGGTGAGGGAGGGAACTGCCGCGCCAAAGGCAATCGAACCAAAGGAAAACGAGCCGACGGCGATCGACGCAAGGGCCAGGCACGCGGGCATGCGGGAACCAAAGCCGGGAGACTCCCTTCCTGCCTCGCAGGCTGCCTTGCCGGTGCCCGCGGCGCCGCCGCCGTTGCCAGATCAGGTGCGCGCCGTGCTGCAACGTATCCGCACCGAGGTGGAGAAAAGATGTGATTATGTCGGCCCCCGCTTTGCCGAAACCGCCCGCCGCATCCATGTCGGTGAGGAGCCGCATCGCCCGATCTATGGCGAGGCCACGCCGGACGAAGCCCAGTCCCTCGCCGAGGACGGCATCGACGTCACCCGCATCCCCTGGGTGCCGCGTGCCGACAGCTAGAGCATCCCGATGGAGACGCCCAACGTGAGGCTGATACAAAGGCTCGGCAGACAACAACCTGGAGCGGCCCGACCGGCACCCGACGATTTTCCAGTCAGGCTGAGCCGCTCTAGCGTGCGGCCGCGGGTGCCGAGATTGCTTTGGCTGGGGCGTTGGCTGGCGCTTGGGTTGGCGCTTCCTTGGGTCGCCGTCGCGGCGCCTCCGTCCGGCCCGCAGGCCGCCGTTGCCGGGGATTGGCTCACCGAAAAGAAGGACGGCGTTATCACCGTCGCACCGTGCGGCGACGCCATATGCGGCGAAATCAGCGGCATTGGCAATTTTGGGCCCGGCGGCGCGGCACCCCATGATTCCAAGGGCGCCTCGGAATGCCACCTCCGCATCGTTCGCGATATGCGCCCCGGCGACGACGGCATCCTGCGCGGCACGGTGACCGACCCGCGCGACGGCGACGTTTACCACGCCAAGCTCTGGGTGGCCGCCGACGGTACCCTGCGCCTGCGGGGCTATATCGGCACCCCGCTGCTCGGCAGCACACAGACCTGGACCCATTTCACGGGCAAGCGGCAACCGGATTGCCATTTCTCGGCATCGTGACCGGCGCGGTATGTCCATAACGCATGGCTCGCTGGTAAATAACGCTCCTTATTATCTGCACTGTATGCTACATATTGCGGTGCATCATGATTCTACGGAGCAGTGCCATGACGAATTCCGCGAAGCTGAGCCAGGTAACCACTCTGGTCGCAGTGCCCTGGAATGCCTTTGTGGTCGCATTCCTGTACTATACGTTGCTGGCATCGATCGCGTTGAGCGGCGCGCAGCTCGGCTCCATGACAATCGGCGTGGCGTATGCCGCGGCGCCGGTGGCCTACGGCGCGACGCTGCTACTGCGCCTGGTCCGTGGCGCGGCCGCGTGGCTGAAATTCACCCATGTGGCTGGCCTTACATCAGCTGCACATTCCCACGCCTAATCTCGGCCACCCGCGTGGCGCCCGTGAGCGCCATCGCGATGGACATTTCCGCCCGTATCAAGGCGAGAACGTGGCTGACCCCGGCCTCTCCGGCGCCCGCTAGCGCATAGGCCCAGGCGCGGCCGATCAGCACGCCGTGTGCCCCCAGCGCCAGCATCCGCACGACGTCCAGCCCCGACCGCACGCCGCCATCCGCCAGCACGGCGAGCTGGTCACCCACCAGGTCGGCGATCGGGGGCAGGGCACGCGCACCGGAAATCACGCCGTCGAGCTGCCGCCCGCCGTGGTTCGATACCACGATACCGTCCACCGTGTGCGCGGCCGCCTGGCGCGCATCCTCCGGGTCCAGGATACCCTTGATCACCAGCTTGCCGGGCCAATGCTGCCTGACCCAGGCCAAGTCGTCCCACGTGAGCGACGGATCGAAGTTGCGGGTGATCCAGCCCAGGTAATCCTGCAGGCCCGATTTGCCGGCCATTGTCGCGGTCATGTTGCCCAGGGTGAGCGGCTTGCCGCGGATGGCCACATCGTAGGCCCAGCTTGGATGGCATGCGGCCTGCCACGCCCGTCGCAGCTGACCGGCCGGTCCCGCGGCACCCGCCAGGCCGGAGCGGAAATCGCGGTAGCGCGCACCCGGCATCGGCAAATCCACCGTAAAGAGCAGCACGTCCACGCCGGCCGCGGCGGCCGCGGCCAGCAGCGACCGCATGAAGCCGCGGTCGCGCACCATGTAGAGCTGGAACCAGAGGTTCCTGGCCGCGGGACGCACTTCGGCGATCGGGCAGAGCGACACGGTGGACAGGCAGAACGGCACGTCGGCGGCCGACGCCGCCCGCGCCGCCTGCACCTCACCGCGGCGGGCATTCATGCCGGCCAGTCCCACCGGCGCGAGCGCCACCGGCATGGCGCACCGCACGCCGAACAGGTCGGCCGACAGGTCGACGGCGGAGACGTCGCGCAGCACGCGCTGGCGCAGCGCCACCGCCTGCAAATCCTCGATATTGCGGCGCAAGGTGAGTTCGGCGTACGAACCGCCGTCGATATATTCGAACAGGAAGGGCGGCAGCCGCCGGCGCGCCAGTTCCCGATAGTCGCTGATGGAGGCCGCTATCATGCGGCGTTTAGATCAGGGAGCCTCGGCAGACGCCAGGGGGTGTAATACCAGCATTCCTTGATGTTGACCCTCGTTTCGCCTTCGGCGACCGGGGGTTTCACCCCCTGGACCCCCACCGGCGTGCCGCCGGCGTCGCGAATTGTTGGGGTGGACGGCCCAACGGCATCTCG
>CAJCIS010000248.1 GCA_903970435.1 Acidobacteriota bacterium
CGGCGTGCCGACGCACTTATTTGCCGACGATGCCTTAGTCCTACTGCGTCACTCATTCTGCTCAACGGGCCGCTGGCGTATCTGGCCGCAACAAGGACATCTTGGCATTACGAGAGCCAGAGTACGCGCGAGGCGAATACGGAGTGTCGCGATCGAGTTCGGCATGTGGCGTTGGGAACGCAGCGGCAAGTACTCTGGGTCGATAACGGTTGGAAAGGGCAAATTGCGGGCCGCGCCGGGCTTGGGGAGGTCCTGAGGGGGGAATCGTCTCCTTTTCGGAGATCAGGAATCCGTAAGCCGCTATGCAGAGACTGGCGTGATGGTGAAAGCCGCGCCAACCGCGGCCTTCGTAGTGGCCGAGCCCAACTTCCTGCTTGAGTTCGAGATAGTCACGTTCGATCCGCCAACGCAATTTGGTCAGGTCGACAAGCTGCTCGATAGAAATGTCGTCCGGCAGTGTAGATAGCCAGTAGTGGTCCGGCTCGGTGCCGCCCTCCGGCCATTCGATCAACAGCCACTCTTCAGGCGCCGGTTCACGTCGCCTGGCGTCATCATGGGCCGGACGCACCCGCCATCGCGCAAACCGCGATCGCAGCTTCGTGTTGCTGCCCTCCCGCCATGTGATCGTCTGCCAGTCATCGGCGGCCAATTCCATGGCCAGCGTCTTGACCGAGACCGGCCGATGTATCTCGTCGCGGCGCAACCGTTTCGGCGGACGGCCGCGACCGGACCACTGCGACGGCGGGAGTGGCACCTCGCCGGGCCGCCAAACAATCGTGCCTGGCTGCACACCGAGCGCATATGGCAGCCCAAGTTGCGTAATCCCAGAACGAAAATTGCTGTCATTGCCATACGCCGGATCGGCCAGCACGACGGCCGGTGGCACGCCTTCGGACAGGGCTTGGCGCAGTTGCTGCAAGGCGATTTCAGGCTTGGTTTGAAACCGAATATCATCAGGCACACCGGCAACTTTGCGGCGGCCCGGATCATCGGCCCAATCTTTCGGCAAATACAGCCGGTAGCCAACCGGCAGGCTGCCCTTATGGGTAGCCACGGACAGGCTGACCGCCACCTGGCAATTGTCCTGCTTGCCCAACTGGCCGCAATATTGCCGTGCTACGCCGACCGAGTGATGGCCCTTCTTGGGAAAGCCTGTGTCATCAATGATCCAGGCCTGAACTGGCTCGTTCTGGGTGATAGAGGGCAGCACCCGCTCTCGCACCCGGGTCATCACCGCCTGATCGGACCAGGGTGCCTGCGCCACAAGGTGCAGCAGCGACTGGTGCTGTGCCGCGGTTCGCTCCGGCGCCGTCACCGCCGCCAGTGGTTCGACGCTTTTGCGGCCCTCGGCGGACAGCAGCCCAACACAGTAATCCTCGAATGGCCTGACCCTGTCGGCATGGCCCAGCACCGACGCCAGGTCTGCTGCATAGGCGCGGAAACGCGCTTGGGTTCCGGTGCTATCGTGAAGATCCATCCTCTCCCTCCAGGAAGGCTCGAATCTTCACTGCTACCAAACCGCACCGGCGCCGGGCAAAGGAAAATCAGCCCGTGCATGCCATATCTTTGCGACTCAGTAGGATTAGGGCCCGTTCGAGATTAACTGAATCGACTTGCATGGTCGAACGGGCCCTAAGCCTTTGTTTGGAGCGGCATCTTTGCCGGCGTGCCGACGCACTTATTTGCCGACGATGCCTTAACCATCACGGAGACAAAGAGTGAAGACCGATACCGTCTTTCGCACAGGCACCTGGTATTCGTATTGCCGCCTCGCGGCTTTTCTTTACGCGCTGGCCGGTATCGCGATAGCGATGCCGTTGCATGCCGTGCACGCGCAGGCTCGCAACCCGCTCACCGACCCGCCGCCGCCAGGCTACTACACATTCCAGAAGGTGGTGTATCAGAACGATGGCGGCTGGCCGGACGACCATGGCTATTTCGAGCGTTTCCTGCACAACATCAATGCACATCTCACCGCAACGGACGGCCATGTCGAACTCCGCGTCGTCAACTTTGGTTCTGGCGTCAAGATGTTCGTGATGGCAAGGAGCGACGCCTCGCTGGCCTCGCAGATCGACGCGCTGCGCGCGAAGGGCGTGCATTTCTTGCTTTGCCGCAACACATTGCGCGGCATGGGGATCGGCCTCGACCAGCTTTATCATGTGAAGCCCGACGATGTGGTGCCGAGCGGTGTGGCGGAAATCGCCAGGCTGCAAGGGCTCGGCTATGTTTTCGAGCACCCGTGACGCTGCGTGTAGTGGGCTGAAGCCCGGCTTTGCAGTACCAAACCCGGCTTATCGACACTGTTCCGAAGGGAGAGCCCGGCCCTGGCTTGCAGCCCGGGGCCGGGGCGGCCGGCGGTTATACAAGCCTCGACTTTTTGTGGATCAAGCGTCGGCTGTATCGTCAGCGAAGCGGTCAGCTTTGTGGCCGCACCCCTCGCCGGCACGGCCGCGGTCGCCCGGGGACGATCAGCTTCTCGGCAGGTTCAGCCTCACGCACAGGCCGCAAGGGACCGCGTCGAGCAAAGCGACGGTGCCGCCATGCGCCTGCACCAGTGCCTTGGTAATCGACAGTCCAAGGCCGCTGCCTTCCGTCACGCCGCGCGATTCGTCGCCGCGGTAGAAGGCCTCGAACACGCGCGATTTCTGTTCGTCGCTGATTCCGGGGCCGTCGTCGCTGACTTCGATCACCGCGCATTCTGCCTCTTCACGCAACAAGACTTCGGCGCGGCCGGCGAATTTTAAGGCGTTGTCGACGATGTTCTCGACCGCGCGGGTAAGCAGTGCGGGATCGCATTTCAGCTTTTGGTGCAGCGGGCCGGTGAACTCCACGTCGGCGCCGGAATCGGTGAAATTATCCACGATCGTGGAGAGCAGGGCGCCGACATCCACGTCGCGGGTCTGCGCGCCGCCATCCTGCGCGCGGATCAGCGAGAGGCTGGAGTCGACGACCTGCTGCATCGCCTGAACGTCGTGAAGCAGCTTTTCGCGAAGCGCATCGTCGTCCACCTGGTCGAGCCGCAGACGCAGTCGGGTGAGCGGCGTGCGCAGATCGTGGCTGACGCCGGCGACCAGGCGGCGCTGCTCGGCGGCGTAGCTGCCCAGGCGCTGGATCAGGCGGTTGAAAGCGTCGGCCAGAAGCCGGATTTCGTAGGTGCCGCCGGTGACCGGTACGGTGCCGCCATGCTCCACATCCACATGCTCGGTGGCTTCGGCCAGAAGCAGCAGGGGCGCCGTGGCGCGCCGCGCCGCCCAGATGCACAGCAGTACAGTTGTAAGCACGGTAACGAACAACGTGCCTACCAGCATATAGGGCGGCCGCGGCGCCGCCGGCTCGGGGCGATGGTTCTGCGGACCGAATTCCGAATCGATCACGCCGAGCCAGGCGCCGGCTTCGGTGCGGAAGGCGGTTTGCACGCCATCGGGTAGCGCCGGCGAGCAAATGGCCACCTTGGCATGCTGGCCGGGACGCGGGTGGTAGTAGGGGCTGGGCGGCCGCTGCAGCTCGGTGCAGGCGCTGGCTTCTTCCATGGCCATCGGGCGCAGGCGGATGCC
>CAJCIS010000249.1 GCA_903970435.1 Acidobacteriota bacterium
GTCGCGGCCCGCCACCGCCACAATAGGACGCGTGGATTCATCCGTGCATGGCGCCGAGGCGCGGTGTATCATTGCGGTACTAAACTGTTCTTCCAACAGACCGCTCAGGCCTGCCAGAACCTGTTGCCGGACCGGGATCAGTGCCGTGAACACCCCGTAGACGAGCGCACCCGAAAGGCCGAGCCACGCCATTGTTGCGCGCGCGTCTTCCGCCGGACCCGCCATCACGCGGTCGCACAATTGCATGGCGAAAAGCGGGGCAGCCAGCGCGAGCACGTTCAACATGAGCGAAATGAAAGCAACCCACAGGAGCGGCCGCAGCCTATCGGCGAGCCACCCGGCCGCACCGGGCGCGCGCGGCGGCGCCGCGGTGCGCGAGGTTGACGGTTCGGTCAAAGGTCGCTCCCGGCCGCGCGGATCAGCTGGCCTTCCTGACGCCAATTTCATCCTTCGCCACGGCGGCCGCCTGCGGGCCAGCGCCGAGCACAACCACAGGCAGCGGCGGCTGGCCCTCGCGCCCGCTGACGGATTTGGGAAGCGACACAGTGGGGCCTTCGCCCGTATCCGGGGCGGTGACGGCAGGATCGCGCTGTTGTTCCATGGTGGCATCGGTGACCCCCGTACTGAAGAGCACGGCGGCGACGATGTGTTCGCTTGGCGGATCGGCATCGGTGCGCAAGCTGGCGAATTCCGGTGGATCTAGCGCCAGCGCGCCGGCGGCCAGCGATATGTCCGGCGCGCCCCGGTATGGCGGGGCGCTCGAGCCGGCGATCGCCCGGAGGGCAACCGCGTCGGTCAGATCGTTGCCGGCACGGGCCAGCCTGTTTCCGCCGCTGATGAAAATGCCATCGGAGAGGCGCAGGATTGTGCAGGCGTCGACTGTCTCGTTGCCGCCCGACGCGCGTATTGTTTTGGCTTCGGAAGCCCATGGCGCGATGGCGGTATCGGCCTCGGCGATGGTGATTGTGTTGGCCGAGCCGTCCGGGTTCGCGCTGGAGAAGCCGGCCATGCCAAACAAGGCTGCCGCCTGCGCGGCGGACAATTTTGCCGCGCCGGCCTCGGTCCTGAGGAAAATGCCATCGACCCATCGGGCCGACAGGATTGCCGCCGCGCCGCGCGCGGTCAGCTCCGATGCATCGTCCCAGACATGGAGGCGGTGGCCGTTCTTGCTGAAGCGGGTGAGCCACGAGAGGGCTTCGATATCGGCCAGCGCGGCGATGCCATCCGCGCACAGGCGCGCGCCGTAAACGTTCAGGTAGGCGATCGACGCGGCGTCGTCGCCCTTGGCCAACGTGGCGATCTGCTGCGCGGTGTCGTGAACCGGAACGCCGGATGTCAGCAATGCGCGGACCTGCGTGAGGGGCGGAACCTGCGCCGCGGTGATCCAGGCGTCGGTGAGGGTTACGCGAAGCCGGCCGCCGAATGCGCGCAGGGTTGCCGTGCCGGCAATGACGGCCTCCGTCGTGTCGATGACATCGATGGCGGCGGGTGGCACGGGCAGCCGGTCGAGTTGGGCGATCTGGGCCACGGTGGCATGGGTGACGGCAAAGCTGCCGCCGTGCGAGAGCGCCAGGGCGGATTGCGCGTCGTCGTCAATGCCACCCGAAAGCGCCTGATTCGCGGTCAGGATGATCGCGCCGTGATCGCTCACGTCGATCGTATCGATGTGCGGCAGCAATGCGACAATGGCTGAGCCGCCGCGCAGGGCGAGGTCGGCGGAAATGGCGGCTGCGCTGTCGCGGATGGCGATGGTTGTATCCGCCAGCCGCAGCTCCGCCAGCGCTTCCAGTTGCGGCACCGTTGCGGTGATGACGGAGGCCGGCGCGCCGCGCGTGAGGGCGCCGCGCGTGGATGGGGTGAACACGACATTGAGGCCTTGCCGCTCGAGATCGACAAGGCGGCCGGCGAGGGATTCGCCGATCCCGTTGCCCTCCAACTGCAGATCCAGGATGCCGATGGCGCTGAACCACGCCGGTTTCGCCGCCAGGACGGCATTGATGTTGGCGAGCGAGTCGGCGAGCCGGATGCGCGCGGACGGATCCACGTTGAACCCCGGCAGCCTTTCGAGCCGCGCCAGGTGCCCGCACGACAGGGTGGGGCTGCCGATCAGCGTGACGGTTCGGACACAAGCATAGGCTGCCGCGGGCGCATTCAGAAGATTATAGGCCGTGTCGACCACAAGCTGAGTGGCCGGGCCTGCCTGGCTCGCCATCATTTCGGTATCGAGGCTCATCCGAACTGTTCCCCCCGCCAAGCGGCCGCGCCGATGGAACGGTGCCAGGAAGAGGTTGCCAAAAAGTTTACCAGCACGCCGTGCAGGCGAAATGAAAAAAGTTTTTTGCTGCTTTTTTCAAAAGAGAAGTTCTTTCTTCGCCTCCTCCGGCAGCAACAACCCCGGAGAGTTGTTACGCGCGCTGTTCACCGCCGTCCCCACTTTCCAAGCCCTGAGCGCCGTCTCGGGTGCCGCCCGCAGCAGCGAGGCGGGGTCGGCGCCGCCTTCCCCGAGCCAGCAAGCCCAGTCGGCAGGCTCGACGACCAGAGGCATGCGGGCATGCAGGTGTGCGAGGGCGGCGTTGGCCGGAACGGTGACGATGGCGAAGCTGCGGGTAACGGCGCCGGCGGCGTCGCGGTGGCCTTCCCACAGGCCGCCGAGGGCGCAGGGGGCGCCGTCGGCGCGTGCGATGGCGTAGGGCTGTTTTTTGCCGCCGATGATCTGCCACTCATAATAGGCGTCGGCGGGGATGAGGCAGCGGCGGCGGGCGAACGCGCCGCGGAACAGGCCACTGGTGGCGACCGTCTCGGCGCGGGCGTTGATGGGGCGGGGGCCGCGGCCGGGGTCCTTGAGGAAGGATGGCAGCAGGCCCCAGGTGAGCAGGCTGAGCATTCTTTGGCCGGTCTCAGGATGAAGCCGGACGGCAACTGCCGATTGCGTGGGGGCGAGATTCCAGTTTGGGGCGGCGTTCGGTAACGGCCCCGTGATGGCGAACAGATGCGCCAGCTGTTCCAGCGGCAGCGTGCTCGCGAACCTTCCACACATTTCTTCACAGCCCTCCGTAATGTGTTGCCAAGGCGCACATTTCGCTCTGCAACATTGGGCGCCCCGGCGGTGAACAGTCTTCGTTGTAAGGCGCCGAAACATAAGCGCCGCGGGGCGGTATAGCAGTTACGAGTCTGCAACCGAAGCGTGTCAAGCACCAATACAAACATACCATTACGCTTCTGTATTGGGGCAAACGGCCCGGGAATACTGGTGTAGACCATCGTATGAGTTCAAATTACGTAAATCAATTCAATGGGTTCTGCTGGCCGGGTTGTCTTTATGCATTTTTTTCTTGCCAAGGGCACCTCCGATGGTCATCAATCGGTGCAAGACATCACGCATCCGTGACCGCGCCGAGCGCGAAATCACATCAGGAACACAGGACGCATGCTCGTCAAAACTGCTTTGATCGTCCACTCGCTTGCCGGTGCGCTGGCCGCCAACACCGGCGTTGTGCCGGATGGGCTTGGCGGCCTCACCGCGGGCCTCGGCCAGGGCCAGGGCCAGGGCCAGGGCCAGGCCCAGGCCCGCGGCGCGGCCGCTGAGCGGCTGCTGGAGGTTGGCGAGGCCACCTGGTACCACCGGCAGCGGGCGCCGAATATCACCGCCAGCGGCGAGCATTATAACCCGATGGGCATGACGGCCGCGCACCGCTCCATTCCGCTGGGAACGATCGTGCGGGTGACCGACCAGACGACCGGCCGCTCGGTGGTGGTGCGGGTGAACGACCGCGAGCCGGCGCATGGCGTGCGGTGCATCGACCTGGCGGAGGGTGCCGCGATGGCGCTGGGCATTCATCAGCAGGGATGGGCGCGGGTGAAGATTACCGAGGTGGGAAATGCGGGCCCGCCGGATGCGGACGCGACGGAGGTGGCCGAAGTTCCAGACCCGGTGGCGCCGGCAGCGGCGCAAGCCGTACGGGCGCGGGCGCATCGGGCGGCGCGGCACCGCGCTGGCGTTCAAACGCGGCATTGAACTCGGCGCCGGCGAGCACGCAGAAGGCCGACACGTAGAACCACATCATCAGGCCCACGACGGCGCCGAGCGGGCCGTAGGTGGCGTCGTAGCTGGCCAGGTGGCCGACATACCACGAGAACAGGGCCGAGGCGCCGAGCCAGACGAGGGTGGCGGCCGCGGCACCGCGCCACACCAGCCGCCACGGCGTGCGGGAGCGCGAGGGTCCGAACCGGTAGAGCAAACAGATCGATAGCAGCGCCATGGCGGCCAGCAGCAGGCGGCCAGGCGTGGAGCCCGATAGTTGGCGCGGCGCATGCAGGTCGAGGAAGGCCTCGGCGGCCGGCACCAGCACCATGATGGCAATGCCGGCGGTGGCGGCCAGGATGCCGCCCAGGGTGAGCAGCACCGCGGTGCCCTGGAATTGCAGGAAACTGCGTGTCTCGCGCAGGTTATAGGCCAGGTTGAGGGCGCCGAGAATGGATTTGGTGCCGGTGGCGGACGACCACAGCGCCACCACGGTGCTGACGGTCAGGTTGAAGGTGAGCGTGCCGGGCGGCTCGGAGACCAGCCAGCGGACGCGGCCGGCGATAAGGTTGAACGCCTCGGGCGGCAGCAGCACGCGCAGGTAGTTGAGCTGGGGCTCCACGGTGGCGATGTCGAACAGCAGGCCGTAGGTGGCCACCACCATGGAAATGGCGGGGAAGAGGGCGAGCGTCGCGTAGAAGGCGCAGCCGGCGGCGGCGAGGGAGACGCGGTCGGTGATGACCTCCTGGGCGGTGGCACGGAGCAACCTGCCCCAGTGGGTGGGTGGAGGGTTAGCCAATGCGTCCATTTGGTCTCCGGGAGGAAGGAAGCCGTTCTTTTTTGAAAAAAAGAACCCAAAAAATTTTTTCCTTTTTGGTTCTTTTTTTCAAAAAAGAACGGCGTCCTTTTGGTTGCCTAGACAGCCTGACGCGGCTCAGCTAGAGCGCGGCATGACCCCGAAGATCGAGCGATTCCTGGACGATCACAAGCTGCCCACGCCTTGCATCGTGGTGGACCTGGACAAGATCGAACAAAATTACCTCGACATGCACGCCGCGTTTCCGGCGGCGAAGATCTTCTATGCGCTGAAGGCCAATCCGGGGCAGCCGATCCTGCAGCGCCTGGCGCAGCTCGGCGCGGGGTTCGACGCGGCGAGCTGGGAAGAAATCGACATGTGCCTGGCGGCCGGCGCGCCGCCCGAACGCATCAGCTTCGGCAACACCATCAAGAAAGCCACGGCGATCCGGCGCGCGCACGCGGCGGGGATCGATCTGTTCGTGTTCGACAGTCCCGAGGAACTGGAGAAAATCGCCGAAAACGCGCCGGGCGCACGGGTGTTCTGCCGGCTGGTGGTGGCGACCGACGGGGCGATCTTCCCGCTGGCGCGCAAGTTCGGCACCGGCACCGACATGGCGCTGGACCTGATGCATCGCTGCACGGATCTGGGGCTGGTGCCGTACGGCCTGTCGTTCCATCCCGGCAGCCAGCAGACCGGGCCGGAAGCGCATGAGGCGGCGATCGGGCAGGTGGCGATGCTGTTCGACGCGCTGGAGCATGACGGCATTCAGTTGAAGATGATAAATCTGGGCGGCGGGTTTCCGTCTCGCTATCAGGACGAAGTGGCGCACATCGAGGAATTCGGGCGCGGGATCGACCGCGCGCTGGCGTACCATTTCGGCAACGATGTGCCGGAGGTGCTGCTGGAGCCGGGGCGGCATCTGGTGGGCGACGCGGCCGCGCTGGAAAGCGAGGTGGTGCTGGTAAGCCATCGCAGCAAAACCGATCCCACGCGGTGGGTGTATCTGGATATCGGCGTGTTCGGCGGGCTGAACGAAACGATGGACGAGAATACGCGGTATGTCATTACCACGCCGCATGACGGGGGGCCGACGGGTCCGGTGGTGATTGCGGGGCCGACCTGTGACAGTTTCGATACGTTATACGAGAAGACCAATAATCGCATGCCTTTGGCCTTGAAAGCCGGGGATCGGGTGCGGTTTCATGCGACGGGCGCCTATGTGACGACTTATGCGACGAATGGGTTTAATGGGTTTAAGCCTTTGGCTGAGCATTACATATAGAGCATTATCAGCCTGACTGGAATCGTGCCTATCGAGCCGGCGGCCTGAGGGCTGATGAAAATGCTCGCTCAAACAAAGAGCTGGAGCGGCCTGACGGAGGGTGCCGATTTTCCAGTCAGACTGAAGCCGCTCTAGTAGGAAGAAGTCGTTCTTTTTTGAAAAAAAGAACCAAAAAACTTTTGCTTGTTAGATCGCACCAATTAACAATGTACGTGCAGCTAACTTCAATGGGCTTGGTCGCCTGCTACACGAAAATCAACACCGCCGCCGCACAGGCCACACCGAGATAGGCGCCGCCGATACAGTCGCCCACGAAATGGAAATTCGCGGCGACCAAGGCGGCAGCCATGATGAAGGTGGGCAATACCCATAGCACGCGCAGTTTGGGCACGCGGTGCCATAGAACGGCGAACGGCGCGGTGATGCGGGCCGTGTGGCCGCTGGGAAAGCTGTCGTAGCCCTCGCCGCCGTGCAGGGGATAGAAGCCGTAGGCGTGATTGCCGATCCAGGATGGGTTGTTGTCGACCCAGGTCTCCGGCCATTCGCGCCCGAAACCATGTTTGGCGAAGGCGACCGCCAGCATTGCCAGGAAGGTCGCAATCGCGGCGGCAATCGCCGTGCGCCACAGCGGGCCCATGTCCCGGCCGGCCATGCTGGCGACAAAGGCCGCGAGAAGCACGAGGCAAGCGGCGCTGGAGAGATATATCCAGTTGGCGAGGGTGGTGACGTCCACCGCCAGGCGCGGCCGGTGCAGCACGTCGTGCGACCAGGTGGCGACCGGCTGATCCACCAGCAGCACCGACAGGACGACCAGCACCGTGCCGGAAAACAGCCAGAGCGCCGCGCCCGCCAATAGGGGCCGCACCGCAACCTGTAACGCCATGCAATCTGCCTCCTCGATGTGTCCCGGTATAGGTCCTGGCGCGAGTGTGCCACCGGCCCCCCTGGCGCGCCACGCCCGCGCCGATTATCTCGGGGCGCAAACCGCGGAAGGCGCTCGGTGATGGCTTCAGGCACAACATACGCGACGACCCATATCAAGGTGACGGCGCGCGACGGCGCCGGCACGTTCGACGCGCTGGTGGTGGCGCCCGCGGCCAAGCCGGCCGGCGCGGTGGTGGTGATCCAGGAGATTTTCGGCGTCAACGACGCGCTGCGGGCGACGGCGGAGCAGGTGGCGGCGATGGGGTTTTTCGCCATCGCCCCCGACCTGTTCTGGCGGCTGGAACCGGGTGTGGACCTCACCGACAAGACCGAGGCGGAGTGGCAGAAGGCGTTCGCGCTGATGAATGCCTTCGACCAGGCCAAGGGGGTGGAGGATCTGAAGGCGACGCTGGCCGTGGCACGCGCGTTGCCGGGCAGCAACGGACGGGCGGGCACCGTGGGTTTCTGCCTCGGCGGGCGCCTGGCCTTCATGATGGCGACGCAGTCCGATGCCGATGTGAACGTTTCCTATTACGGTGTGGGTCTGGACGGGCTGCTGGGCGAATTGCCGCACGTGCGCAACAAACTGGTGCTGCATATCGCGGCGTTGGACAAGTTCGTGCCGCCGGCGGCGCAGGAGAAAATCCTGGCGGCGACGGCGGGTAACGCGTTGATTGACACGTATGTCTACCCAGGGGCGGACCATGCGTTCGCGCGCGTGAACGGCGTGCATTTCCACGCGCTGTCGGCAACGATCGCGAATGGCCGAAGTGCCGCAGCCTTGGCGGAGGCATTGGGATAGCATCAGGAGCAAAAGTCTTTTGGTTCTTTTCTGCAGAAAAGAACTGCTTCCTTAACGTTTTTGCGGGCAAGCGTGTCGTTGCCTGGGAAATTGTGGGAAGCGGCGTATGGGCTGGTGCTGATGTTGGCGCGCGCGCAGGGGGTGCTGGTGCAAGGCAATGCCTGGGCCTGGATTCCTATTTGCGTCCCGCTGGCGCTTTTAGTGCCGCGCAGCGCTTAAGACGCCTGCGGCACGCCGGTCGGGGGTCCAGGGGGTGAAACCCCCTGGTCTTCTTCGAAGAGTCAGTCTCAACACGGGTACAAGGCAGGGTTTTGAGACTTCCGGCACGGGAACCCCGCATTCCGCTTCGCGCCATGACGGGCTACGAAGGGAGGATTCGGATGGCGATTTCCCGGCGTTGTTTTCTGGTGGGCGGCGCCGCAGCCTCAATGCCGGGCGATGGGTCCTGGCTTGACGCGCTGGCGTCTCGGGTGCGTGGCGGATTGCTACTAAGCTACGAAGGCCTGGGCGATAGCGCGTTCGACCGGGCGCACGGGAATTGCGCGTATCTTTACGACAATGCGGTGGCGGGCGTCGCGCTGCTCGCGGGCGGCCGCGTGGCGGCGGCGCGGGTGCTGGGCGATGCGCTGGTGGCGGCACAGGGGCGCGATCGGTTCTGGAAAGATGACCGGTGGCGCAACGCGTACGCGGCGGGACCGGGGCCTGCGGCAGGGTCGTATCCGTTGCCGGGCTGGTGGGATACGGCGGCCGGGCATTGGGTAGAGGATGCTTACCAGGTCGGCACGTCCACCGGCGTCGTTGCGTGGGCGATGCTGTTTTTGTTGCGTTTGAGCGCGGCCACGGGGGATGCGCACTATCGCGATACGGCGGCGCGGGCGGGCGATTGGGTGGAGAGCCATGTGCGCGGGCCGCGCGGGTATGCGGGCGGCTTCCTGGGGTGGGAGACGTCGCCGGCTTCATTGGCGTGGGTGAGCACCGAGCATAATCTGGATCTCGCGGTGGCGTTCGCGGCCCTTGGGCGCACCGAGGCGGCGCGGCATGCGCGGGTGTTTGTGGAGTCGATGTGGGATGCGCGGGCGGGGCGGTTTTTTGCCGGTTTGACGCCGGACGGGGCGGATAATCAGGCCGCGGCGGTGGATGCCAATATCTGGCCGCTGCTGGCGCCGGGGGCGTCGCCGGCCTGGTTGCCGGCGCTGGATTGGGTGCTGGCGCACCAGGGTGTGCCGGCGGCCGATCCCGAGGGCGTGGATTTCAACGATGATCGTGATGGGATTTGGCTCGAGGGCACCGCTTATGTGGCGTTGCTGGCGCAGCGGGTCGGATGGAGGGCGGTGGCGGCGCGGATGATGCGGACGCTGGTGGATCAGACCGCGCCGGCCGGCTTGGTGTGGGCGAGCAGCGTGCCGCGCCTGACCACTGGTTTTTCCACGGGGCTCACGACGCAAGCGGATTTTTTCTACTATCGCCGGCCGCACATCGGAGCGACAGGCTGGGCAGCGTTGGCAAGGCTGGGGGCGAGCCCATTCACCTAGAGGGGCGTCTCCATCGGGCGATTCCAGTCAGGCTAAATGCCCCAAAAAGTAAAAGTTTTTTGGTTCTTTTTTTCAAAAAAGAACTGCTTCCTTGCTGGGCCTATCTGGAAATGCGCGGAACCTGGTTGACGTCGCGACGAGGGTGCCATGCGAAGGCGCATTGCACGCTACGGCGTGATCGCCGCCTCTTCATTACGTAATAGTACTGTTTCATATTCGGTATAAATCGCGTCCAGCTTGCGGTCGTGCGGTTCGGCTGGCACGGCGGGCACTTCCTGCGCGGCGTATCCGAAGCCTAAGGCGGGAACGCCGGGATGAGCGGCAAGCGTACGATCGTAATAACCGCCGCCGTAGCCGAGGCGGTGGCCGGCGCGGTCGAACGCCAGGAGCGGGACGAAGATGAGCGCGGGGGTTCCGGCTGGGCCTTCGGGGCACTGGGTGCCGAAGCGCTCGGCGCGCATGGGGCAGCCGGGGTGCCAGACGCGGAAGATGAGGATTTCGCCGCGCGGGGTGGTTTCGGGGAGCAGGATGGTGTGGCCGCGCTCGTGCAGCGCGTGCCAGAGGGGGCGTAGATCGATTTCGTCGCCGAACGGCCACACGCCCGCGATGGCGCTGCCTGGTTCCAGTGAGAGATCTCGCAGAACGTTATCGGCCAGCGTGGCGCCTGCCGTCGGATCTTGGCTCGCCCTCACCGCCAACATGCGGCGCCGCAACGCCGCTTTCTGAAGGCTGATCGCTGAGGGCTGCGAACTGAAAGAAGCGTGCGGAGCCGCCATGGCCGTTGGCGTTATCATCCTCCCAGAGCCTGCTTTTGCAGGTGGGCGCCAGATACCGTGACCACGATCACGACAGAGCCAGCTCCCTGGGAGATGCTTATCGGCCCCGGGGATGAGTTACCTGACGCACCCGGCAGCTCCGCCCACCCTACATAGCGATGCGCGGCTGAAACACCAAGGCCGCATGGGAGAGCGCTTAAAAGGAAAAAGTTTTTTGGTTCTTTTTTTCAAAAAAGAACGGCCTCTTCTTTTCCCGATTACGCCGCCGCGCGGGTCCCATAAGCATATGACGCACGGCCGACCGGCTCCGCCTGCACCAGGCGCCAGTTGGCGGCGTCGGCAAAAACCGTCCGCAGCAGGCGATTGTTCAGGGCATGGCCGGCGCGATGGGCGACGAAGCGGCCTTGCAGCGCGCCGCCGGCCAGCGCCAGGTCACCCACGGCGTCGAGCAGCTTGTGGCGCACGAATTCGTGGTCGATGCGCAGGCCTTCGGGGTTCACCAGGCGGGGGCCGTCCACCACCAGGGCGTTCTGCAGGCTGCCGCCGAGGGCCAGGCCGACGGCTTTCAGCGCGTCGATTTCGTGAAGCTGGGCGAAGGTGCGGGCTTGTGCCAGTTCGCCGCGGAAGCTGTGTCCGGTGAGATGCAGGCTGAGTGCCTGGCGGCCGATGGCCGCGGCCTCGAAGTCGATGCTGACGGACAGATGCAGCCCGGCGCTGCCTGGGCGGAGTTCGGCGAAGGCTTGGCCGTCCTCGACGCGCACGGGGCGGAGGATGTCGATCAGGGTGCGGGGTGCGGCCTGCTCGACGACGCCGGCGCAGTCGATCAGGAAAAGGAAGGGGGCGGCCGAGCCGTCCAGCACCGGCAATTCGGGGCCGTCCACCGTGACGATGGCATTATCGACACCGGCGCCTGCGAAGGCGGCCATCAGGTGCTCCACCGTACCGACCCGCGCCTCCGGGTGGTCGGGGGAAGCCAGCATGGTGCAGAGGCGGGTGTCGGTCACATGGTCGAAGCGGGCAGCGATATCGATGCCGGGGTGGGGGCCGAGATCCGTGCGGCGGAAGACGATGCCGGTGTCGGGTGGGGCGGGTTGCAGGGCGACGGCGACCTTGCGGCCGGTATGCAAGCCGACGCCGACGCACCCGATGGCGCTTTTCAGCGTGTGCTGGCAGGTTGCTGTCGCAACCGGCTTTAACGACTCTGGTAGCCCATCCATTTGCGCCGCTTTGACCCCGGACCTGGCTTGCGCGCCGCAGCGGCAGGCTTGTCTCTGAATTCTTGACCAGGGCAAGCTAGGCGACGTTCCGCGCCGCGGCGAGTCAATCATTATTGCCGGATGTTTCGGTGTAAAGGACTGACTCTACGGGATTTTTTGCGGTGCTTTTGGATTAAGCCGGGATGAAGGCCGGTTTGCGGCCGTTTGGGCTGTGCCACCGGCGCCCCGGTTCGGGTCCAGGGAGGGGCCGAGGGGCAGGACCCCCCGGCCATTTTCTGCTAATGCTGCCGCCGCAGGAACGCCGGGATATCCAGCCCCGCCACTTCGGTATCCGCGGCGGCCTGGCGCACGGTTGCGGTCGGCTCGGGCTCACCGATCTGCGGTTCGGTCCGGGTGGTTTCGGTGTCGGCCGCGCCCCAGCGCAGGCTGGAGGTGGCCCGCTTGAACAGGCTCGGGCGGTGGGTTGCCCCCTGCTGCGGCTCGGACGGCGTGGTGAACAGGCCGCTGCCGAACGACGTGGCATGGCGCCCCGCCGGGTGCGGGTCGGCCAGCATCGGCTCCGGCTGCACCGGGTCCAGTTGCACGACGTTGCTGGCGCTGGCCATGGGGCCGGCCGCGGCGGCCTGCTGCGCCGCGTAGGCCGCCTGCGCCGCGATCGGCATGGGGACCGGCGCGCCGCCGCCCGCCGCGATGCGCAGGCGCGGGCCGGCCGGCTCGGCATGTGCGACCGGGGTATCGATGCCGGTTGCCACCACCGATACGCGGATGCGTCCTTCCAGGTTGGCATCGATGGCGCTGCCGAAGATGATATTGGCTTCCTCGGCGACTTCCTGGCGGATGCGGTTGGCGGCCTGGTCCACTTCGAACAAGGTGAGGTCGTCGCCGCCGGTGATGTTGATCAGCAGGCCGCGGGCGCCGGCCATGTTGGTCTCTTCCAGCAACGGATTGCTGATCGCCGCTTCCGCCGCGCGGATGGCGCGGTTGTCGCCGTCAGCCTCGCCGGTGCCCATCATCGCCTTGCCCATTTCGGCCATGACGGTGCGGATGTCGGCGAAATCGAGGTTCACCATGCCGGGCGTGACCATCAGGTCGGTGACGCCGCGGACACCCATGTAGAGCACGTTGTCGGCCATTTTGAAGGCCTCGCGCCAGGTGGTTTTTTCGTTAGCCTTGAGGAACAGGTTCTGGTTGGGGATGACGATCAGCGTATCGACATATTGTTGCAGTTCGGCAATGCCGAGTTCCGCCGAACGCGCGCGGCGGGTGCCCTCGAAGGTGAACGGCTTGGTAACGACACCGACGGTGAGGATGCCGCGTTCGCGTGCCATGCGCGCAATGACCGGGGCGGCGCCGGTGCCGGTGCCGCCGCCCATGCCGGCGGTGATGAACACCATGTGCACGTTGTCGAGATGGCGCGCCAGTTCGTCGGCCGCTTCTTCCGCGGCGGCGCGGCCCACCTCGGGCTTGGCGCCGGCGCCGAGACCCTGGGTGAGATGCGGCCCGAGCTGGATGCGGCGGTCGGCACGGCTATGCATCAATTGCTGCGCGTCGGTATTGGCGACAACAAATTCCACGCCTTGCAGATTGGCAAGGATCATGTTGTCCACGGCATTGGTGCCGCCGCCGCCGACGCCGACGACGGTGATGCGCGGGGTGAAGTCGGTGTGGGCGATTTGCGGAATGGTGAGGTTCAGGGTCATCGGGGCAGGGTCCTTAAACGGGTAGGGGTTGGCGGGTGGCGGGCGCGCTAGACGCGCTCGCGGATAAACTCGACGATGCGGCGGAGCATGCCGGCGGCCCGCGGCGGGCCGATGGATAAATCGTGCAAGGTGCGGCCTTCGCCGGCGGCCCAGAACAGCAGGCCCGTTGCGGTGGCGAAGGCGGGGCCGGAATTGCTTTCGGCGAGGCCGCGGATGCCCGCGGGCCGGCCGAGGCGCACCGGACGTTCCAGAATGCGCGCGGCCAGATCGCGCACGCCGGCGAGTTGGCTGGCGCCGCCGGTGAGCACCACACGGCCGCCGGCGGCGCGCCCGAGGCCGGCACTGTCCAATCGATCCCGTACCATTTCAAACGTCTCCTCCAGGCGCGGCTTGATGATGCCGATCACCATGCTGCGCGGAATGTTGGCGAACTGGTGGTCTTCCTCGCCGATCATCTGCACCGGCAGAATTTCGCGTTCGTCGTCCTGGCATGCATGCACGTTGCCTTTCAGCGTCTTTAATCGTTCCGCATGTTCAATGGGAGTGGACAGCACGCCGGCGATGTCGCGGGTGACGTGCTGGCCGCCCACCGGCACCTGCGCGGTGTGCAGCAAGTGGCCTTCGAAGAACACGGCAACGCTGGTGATGCCGCCGCCCATGTCGACCACCGTGGAGCCGAGCTCACGCTCATCCTCCACCAGGCACGACAGGCCGGCGGCGAACGGCGAGGAGACGACTTCGGAAATCTCCAGGTCGCAGCGCATGACGGCCGCACCGAGGTTGCGCAGCGCCATCGACAGTGCGTCGACCACATGCAGCCGGGCCGATAGCACATCGCAATGATGGCCGCGCGGGTCGGCGACGCCTGTGGTTTCGTCGACCGAAAAGGACAGCGGCAGCGAGTGGATCGTTTCGCGCCCCTCGGTGACCGCGCGGGCGCGCCCCTCGGTGAGCACATGGCGCACGTCGGCCTCGGTCACCTGGCGGCCGCCGACCGGCCATTGCACATTGAACAGCCGGCTTTCCGGCTGGCCGCAGGACAGGTTTACCACCACGCTGCGCAGGCGGTAATCCGCCATTTCCTCGGCCATGGCGACGGCGGCGCGAATGGCGCGCTCGGCCTCGTCGAGGTCGGTGATGCCGCCGCCACGCACGCCGCGCGCGCGGGTGAGGCCGCTGCCGAGCGCGCGTAACGTTCCGTCCGAATCGGTGCGCCCGATCAGGCAGGCGATCTTGGTGCTGCCGATATCGAGCACGCCGAAGGGGCCGGCGCGCAAGTTACGGTTGCGCGACAGATGCGGCGGCAAGTCCGGCGGCATGGCGGGCGGCAGGGCGAGCTGGGCCTGCCGGGTGATTTCGTTCATGTCGCTCTCCGGGTGGGATTATCGAGCGGATGAGCGTCCGGCAGGACGAGGCTCGCGGGCTTGGGACGAATGGTCAGACGGTCCGGCAGGCGCAAATCGACGAAGACCAGCGGGCGGTCGAGCAGCGCCTCGGTCTGCTCGAGTTCGTGCAGTTTCGCCAGCGCACTGTCCTGGTGATCTTCGGGCAGCATCACGACGATGCCGTTCTTCAACTGCAAATTCCAGCGCCGCTCGCCGACGCGGACGGCGGCTGCGACGCGATCGTCGATGTCGGGCACCTTGTTGAGTGCATCGAGCAATTCGGCGGCGTGCGCCGGCGCGCCGGCGCCGACCACGAGGGGGAGATTGGAAAATTGCTCGACCGCTTCGTTGGTGACGACTTCGCCGTTGCGATCGATGAGCAGGAATTTGCGGTCTTTCTGCCAGATGGCGAAGGGGCGCCGTTCCACCAGATCGACGACGAGGGTGCCGGGCAATCTGCGTTCGACGGCGACGTGTTGCACCCAGGCCAGACTTTCGATCCGGTCGCGCGCGCCGGTGACGGAAAAGCCGAGGATCGGATCGCCGACGGCCACGCCTAGGGCTGCGCGCAATTGGTCTTCCGGCGTATTGGACCGGCCGTTGATGACGATCTGTTGGACCCGCAAATCGATCCCGCGGGCGAAGGATTTTTGCAGCCGCGCGGCCCAGCCGCCGGTTTCGGCGGAGCGCACCACCATCATGCCGCCTATGACGATGGCGAAACTTATAACGCCGAGCGCCAGGGGGCGGAGCAGGCGCCGCTGGCGGCGCACGATGAGTTTCAGGCGGCTGGGGCGGGCGATTTCCTTTTTTCTTACACGCGGCATTGCGCCTCCTCCACCATCCAGGCGCAGAGCGCCGGGAAGGTGATGCCGCAATAGGCCGCCTGTTCGGGCAGCAGGGAGGTGGGGGTGAGACCGGGTTGCGTATTGATTTCCAGCAGCACCAGGCGGCCGGGTTCGCCGGCGGTGTCATCGTAACGGAAATCCGCGCGCGAGGCGCCGCGGCAGCCGAGTGCCGCGTGCGCGGCCACGGCCAGATCCATGGCCTGGGTGAAGGCGGCCGGATGGATAGCGGCCGGCAGCGTGTGAAACGAACCGCCGCTGGCATACTTGCTGTCGTAATCGTAGAATGCGTGCGCGGCGGCAATGTCGGTGACGGTGAGCGCGCGCGCGCCCATGACGCCGACTGTGAGTTCGCGGCCCGGCACGAATTCCTCCACCAGGCACTGCGGACCGTAGCGCCATTCTCGCACGATTTCGTGGCGGCGATTTTCGCCCACGCGCAGAATTTCGACGCCGACCGAGGAGCCTTCGTTCAGCGGCTTGACGACGTAGGGCCGGGGCAGCGGGTCGGTGTCTTCCAGCAGGCCGACATCGATGACGCGGCCGGACGCGATCGGCAGGCCGGCGCTGGCGAATACGGCGCGGCTGGCGGCCTTGTCCATGGCGAGGGCCGAGGCGCGCACACCGGAATGCGTGTATGGAATGTCGAGCCAGTCGAGCACGCCCTGAATGACGCCATCCTCGCCAAACCTGCCGTGCAGGGCATTGAAAACGGCATCCGGCTTGGGCGACAGGGCCGCAATGACCGCGCCGAGGTCCGGGCCCACCTCGACCGGAATGGTATCGTATCCGGCGCCTTGCAGGGCGGCCACGACCTGGTGGCCGGAGGAGAGGCTCACCTCGCGTTCGGCGGAAATGCCGCCGTACAGAACCGCCACGCGCTTCATGGTAGCACCGCGGGGCGGCTGCCGGGAATGCCGAGACGTTTGATTTCCCAATCGAGCGTGATGCCGGTTGCCGCCCGCACGCGGCGGCGCACTTCCTCACCGAGCCCTTCCAGATCGGCGGCCGTGGCGCCGCCGGTATTGAGCATGAAGTTGCAATGTTTTTGCGAAATCTGCGCGCCGCCGCGGGTAAGACCCCGGCATCCGGCGGCGTCGATCAGTTCCCATGCGCGCGCGCCGGGGGGATTGCGGAAGGTGGAGCCGCCGGTGCGCGCGCGCGTGGGCTGTGTCGCCTCGCGGCTGGCACGGATTTCCGCCATGCGCGCCGCGATCGCGGCCGGGTCGCCGGGCCGCGCGAAGAATCGTGCACGCACCACAACCGATTCTGCCGGCAAGGTCGAATGACGATAGGAAAGGCTGAGTTCCGCACAGGACATGCGGAAAACCTCGCCCTGGCGGGAGATGATCTCCGCCCAGTCGAGCGTTGCCGCCACGTCGCTGCCATAGGCGCCGGCGTTCATGGCAATGGCGCCGCCGACCGCGCCCGGAATGCCGGAGAGGAATTCCACGCCGCCGAGCCCTGCCTGCGCGGCATGTTCGGCAACGACCGCGTCCAGCGCGGCGGCGCCGGCAGTCACACCGTCCGGCTCGATCGTCACGTCGCCGAAACCACGGGCGAGCCGGATGACGACACCCGCAATGCCGCCGTCGCGAATGATAAGGTTCGAGGCGGCGCCTATGATCGTGACAGGCACCTCCAGCGGCAGGGAAGCGAGGAACGCGGCGAGATCGTCCGCGTCGGCGGGGCGCGCCAAAACCTCGGCCGGGCCGCCGACGCGAAACCATGTGGCAGCGGCCAGCACCGCGTCGGCCTGCATGCGGCCGCGGATCGGCGGCAGATTTTCGATGAGGTGCGATGTCGCGTGGGCCGCCATCATCCGGCACCGCCTGCGCGGCGCCGCGTGCCCTGCAATTCGGCCAATTGTCCGGGCAGCGCATGCGCCCAATTGGTGATCGTGCCCGCACCCAGGCACACCACGTAATCACCAGGCCGGGCAATGGCATTCACCATTTCGGCCAGATGTTCCGGCGCCGGCAACGCCACCACGCTGCGGTGGCCGCTGGCGCGCAAACCATCCACCAGCGCATCCCGATCAACGCCCGCAATGGGTTGTTCGCCGGCGGCGTAGACGTCGGCGACAATGACGGTGCCGGCATCATTCATGCAGGTGCAGAACTCGGTAAACAGCGAGGCGAGGCGGGAATAACGGTGCGGCTGGACGATTGCGACCACGTCGCGCGCGCCGGCCTGCCGCGCGGCCTTCAGCACCGCGGCAATCTCCACCGGGTGGTGGCCGTAATCGTCGATCACCGCAATGCCGCCGGCTTCACCGGTACGGGTAAAGCGCCGCTTGACGCCACGGAAGTTGAGGAACGCCATCTTGAGCGTTTCGTTATCGATTTCCATTTCCACGCCGATGGCGACGGCGGCCAGGGCGTTCTGGATATTATGTTGCCCCAGCATCGGAAGGCGGAACGGTCCCAGGCGGCGGCTCTTGTTGCGAAACCGGTCGGTGACCTCGACCTCGAAGGTGGCGCCCTGGGTGTTGGCAACGATACGATCGGCGCGGACATCGGCCTGTGGCGAAAATCCATAGGTGACGATGCGGCGGTCGATGCGGGGGATCATGGCCTGCACGGCCGGATGGTCGATGCACAGAACCGCGAAACCATAGAACGGGATGTTGCCGACAAACTGATCGTACGCGGCCACCATGGCCTCGGCGGTGCCCCAATGGTCCAGATGCTCGGCGTCCATGTTCGTAACGACCGCGATCGTTGCGGGAAGCCGCAGAAAGCTGCCGTCGCTTTCGTCCGCTTCGACAACCATCCAGTCGCCGGCCCCCATGCGGGTGTTGGTGCCGTAGGCCTCGATAATGCCGCCGTTGATAACCGTGGGATCGAGCTTCGCCGCTTCGAGCAAGGCGGCGATCAGGCTGGTGGTAGTGGTTTTGCCGTGCGTGCCGCCGACGGCAATGGCCCAGCGCAGGCGCATCAGTTCGGCCAGCATTTCCGCCCGGCGCACCACCGGAATAAGATGCTGGCGGGCGGAGACCACTTCCGGATTGTCGTGTTTCACCGCGGTGGAGACGACCACCACCTGGGCGTCGGCCAGGTTGGCCGCATCATGGCCAATGGTGACGGGAATGCCGTGCGTGCGCAGGCGGCGCACATTGGCACTTTCGGCAACGTCGCTGCCCTGCACCTGATAGCCCAGCGTGTGCAGCACCTCGGCAATGCCGGACATGCCGATGCCGCCAATGCCGACGAAATGAATTTTGCCGATGTTCAGCGGCAGCGCTCTCATGCGATCGCTCCCGTCATGGCGGCTTCTTCCACCAGATCGGCCAGTGCAGCGGCCGCGTCGCGGTGCGCGGCGGCGGCCGCGGCGCGCGCCGCCTTGGCCAACAATTCAGGCTCGTTGAAAAATTCTGTGAGAAGTGCGGCGAGGTTCTGGGGCGTGAAGTTCCGTTGCGCAATGACCCGCGCGCCGCCCGAGGCTTCCAGGGACGCCGCGTTGGCGGTCTGGTGGTCGTCGATGGCGCCGGGCAGGGGCACCAGGATGGCGGGGCGGCCGGTCACCGCCAACTCGGCGCAGGTGGAGGCCCCGGCCCGCGCAATGACAAGATGCGCGGCCGCGAGTTTGTCGGCGACATCATGGAAGAACGGCGCGAGGTCGGCCGCGATACCGGCGGCGCGATAGGCCTCCGTTACGCGCTGGATATCCTCGGCGCGGCATTGCTGGGTGACGCGCAAGCGGGCGCGAAGCTGATCCGGCAAAATCGCCACCGCTGGTGGGACGACGTCGCTGAAAACACGGGCGCCGAGCGATCCGCCCAGCACCAGCAGATTGATGCGATCGGCCGGAACTGTGTAGGGCTGCCCCGCAAGGGCGGCGATGACCGGGCGCACCGGATTGCCGGTGATTGCGGTGGCGATACGCGCGGGCACGCGCCTGGTGCCGGCGACACCGAGCGCCAGACGGTCGGCGAAACGACCGAGGAAGATATTGGCGCGCCCCAGCACGGCATTCTGTTCTTGAAGGATAACAAACGGCCGCGGCTGCAGCGTGCGCGCGGCGAGCACGGGCGGCACGGACGGGTAGCCGCCGAACCCGACAATGACGGCGGCATCGATAGACTTTAGGATGCGGCGGGCCTGCCAGGTGCCGGCGAGCAGGCCCGCGGCGCCGCGCGCGGCGCGCCACACGCCCCGCCCGGCAAGTCCGGCGCCGCGCAGGCAAAATTGTTCGCGGCCGGCAAAGACCGCACTCTTCAAGGCGCCGCTGCGCCGGTCGGTCATCAGCACCACGCGATGGCCGCGCGCAATGAGTGTCGCGGCCAGCGCCTCGGCCGGAAAGAAATGGCCACCGGTGCCGCCGGCGGCAATGACAATCGGTTGCACGGCCGGGCCCCTCACGACGGATCGCCATGCGTGCGCCGCCGCGTGAGCGCCAGCAGCATGCCCATGCCCAAGGCGACAGACAGCGCGGAGCTTCCACCATACGAAATGAACGGCAAGGTCATGCCCTTGGTGGGAATCAGATGCAGGGAGGACGCCATGTTGACGAAAGCTTGCAGGCCGAATCCCGCAATCAGGCCGGAGGCTGCCAGGATCACGAACTCCTCATGTTCACCCACCAGGCGCAGCAGCCCGCGCAACACAATGAAGGCGAATACGCACAGGATCAGCAGGCACACGACAAGGCCGAATTCCTCGCCGGCGACCGCATAGACGAAATCGGCGTGCGCGTCGGGCAGCAAATCCTTCACGCGGCCCTCGCCGGGACCACGGCCGAGCAATCCGCCGTTGCCGAAAGCCTGCAAGGCCATATCGACCTGATAATGGTCGCCCTGCTCGGGATGGATGAAACGCGTCACGCGGCTGCGCACATGCGGAAACACCGCGTAGGCGCCAACGGCCGCGCCAAGAATGCCGGCGGCGCCAACCCCCACCAGAACCATGTTGAGGCCCCGGATGAAAAGCTGCGCAAAGAAAACAACCGTCACCACCGAGAGCATGCCGATATCGGGCTGCGACTTGAGCAGCATGGCGATCACGCCAAAAATGCCGAACGCCACCAGCGTGCCGGGGAACCTTGTCCCGCGCTGCGCATCGGTGAGCAGCCAGGCACTGACCACGGCGAAGCAGGGTTTCAGAAACTCGCTCGGCTGAATCTGCATGCCCGGCAGATGGATCCAGCGCCGGGCGCCTTTGATTTCCACGCCATGGAACAAGGTGAGAAATGTCAGGGCCAGGGCGATGGCGCAGCCTGCCAGTGCGAGACGGCGGACGCTACGCGGCGACAACAGCGATACGCCGACGACGACGAATGCGGAGGCGGCGAGGAATAGAACCTGTTTCAGAATGAACACGTCGCGCGACTGGTGGATGCGCTCGGCCACCGCGGGGCTTGCGGCCAGCACCAGGACATAGCCGAAGAAAATCAGCGTAATGATGGAGAACAGGGTCCAGCGATCGACGGTCCACCACCAGCGGCCAAGCGCGGAATTATCGGCGCGCGAGAGAACGGCCATTAGACCACCCCCGCCTGTTCGTCCGCCAGCAAGCCGACAAGATCGCGAAATCTCGTGCCGCGCGCTTCAAAGCCTGAGAACTGGTCGAAGCTGGCGCAGGCCGGGGAGAGCAGCACCGCCTCGGCGTCCGTTGCGCGTGCGGCATGCCATGCGGCGGGCACCGCGCGGTCGAGCGTTTCGGCAACGGTGTAGGGGATGTTGTGGCGGGCCAGTTCGGCGGCGAAGGATGGCCCATCGCGGCCGATGAGCAGCGCCTGCGTAACGCGGGGAAAGAATTCGGCCAGGGGAAGAATGCCGCCTTCCTTGGCGATGCCGCCGGCGATCCAGACGACGCGGCGATAGCAGGAAAGCGCGCGCGCCGCGGCGTCCGCGTTGGTGGCCTTGCTATCGTTGACGAAGCGCACGCCATCCACCGTGCCGACGAGTTCCTGCCGATGCGCCAGGCCGGGAAAGCTCTTGATGCAGGCTGCGATCTTGGCGCGCGGCACGCCGAGGGCGGCGGCGAGCGCGGCGGCGGCGGCGGCATTTTGCGCATTATGTTCGCCGGGCAGGGCGTGCGCCTCCGCCATGTTCAGCAACGCGCCGGAACCGTCGCGCAGTACGCCGCGGTCGCACCAGATTTCGGCGCGTGTGTGTCCTGAAATCGATACGCTGTGCGGTATCGCCGCCTGCATGGCGCGGCTCGGCTCGTCATCGATGCCGATGATGGCGGTGTCGGTTGGCGTCTGGCGCGCGAAGATGAGCCGCTTGGCAGCTTCGTAGCCTGCCATGTCGCCATGGCGGTCCAGATGGTCGGGGCTGAGGTTCAGCATTGCCGCGGCATCGAACCGCAACGTCGCGAGTCGCTCCAACATATAGCTGGACATTTCCAGAACATAGATGCCCGAGTCCGGCAGCCATGGCAGGCTGAGCGCGGCGGGGCCGAGGTTGGCGCCGGCGGCGTGCGGAATGCCGGCACCTTGCAGAATATGCGCCAGCAACGCTGTCGTTGTGGATTTGCCATTGGTGCCGGTAATGCCGGCGAAGCGCGCGCGGCTGCCGGCGCCGCGGACCGCCTGATACAGCAATTCGGCATCGGTCCAGATCGGGCGGCCCGCCACGCGCGCCGCCGCGGCGATTCGATGCGGAACCGGGAGTTTGTCGGGAATGCCGGGCGAGAGGATGAGCGCGTCGAGATCGCCGATGTCGGGTGTGGGATCGGCGATCAGAAAACCTTCGCGCTCGGCCTGGTCGCGCGCGTAATTGGCGTCGTCCCAGCCGGTGACGATGGCGCCCATGCTGGTCAGCGCGCGCAAGGCGGCGATGCCGGCGCGGCCCAGGCCTACGACGGCATAGCGGCGGCCGGCGAACAGGTTGTTGGGGAAGCGAGTCATAGGAAGTCGTTCTTTTTTAAAAAAAAGAACCAAAAAACTTTTGTCGGTTCGCCTGCATGACCAGCCTGAATCCCAATGCGAAGAGGTTTTTTGGTTCTTTTTTTCAAAAAAGAACTGCTTCCTTCCTTCTTCATCGGATTTTCAACGTAGCCAGGCCGCACAGGGCCAAGATCATCGATATGATCCAAAAACGAATGACAATCGTCGGCTCTTGCCACCCCAATTTTTCAAAATGATGGTGCAGCGGCGCCATGAGAAACACCCGGCGGCCGGTGCGTTTGTACCAGAACACCTGGATGATCACGCTGAGCGTTTCCACCACGAACAGGCCGCCGGTGATCATCAGGACGATTTCGTGCTTGACCGCGACGGAAACCGCGCCCAACGCGCCGCCGAGTGCCAGGCTGCCGGTATCGCCCATGAATACGGCGGCCGGGGGCGCATTGAACCACAGGAACCCCATGCCCGCGCCGATGAGGGCGGCGCAGAAAACCGCCAATTCGCCGACGCCAGGCACATGGTTCAATTGCAGGTAATCGGCGAACACACGGTTGCCGACGAGGTACGCAATGAGCGCGAAAACACCGGCGACGATAATGGTGGGAACCGTTGCCAGGCCGTCCAGCCCATCGGTGAGGTTCACGGCATTCGAACTCGCCAGCATGACGAACATGCCGAATAGCGGGAAGAACGGCCCAAGCTGGATCAATACGCCCTTGAACACCGGCACCGCGACGCCGCTCGCGAGCGGACCTTTCGTGAGATACATGATCCAAGTCGCCGAAATGAGGCCGATGGCGACTTGCACCACCAGCTTGCCGCGCGCCGAGACGCCCTTCGTATTGCGGCGGGACAGCTTCATGTAGTCGTCGACAAAGCCCACCGCGCCGTAGCCGAGCGTGCACAGCAGCACCGCCCACACATAGCCATTCAGCAGATCCGTCCACAGAAATGTGGAAATGGTGCAGGCCGCGAGGATCAGCACGCCGCCCATGGTGGGCGTGCCGCGCTTTTCGATCAGATGGCGTTCCGGTCCATCTTCGCGGATCGGCTGGCCGCCGCGCTGCACGGATTTCAGCCAGCGGATGACGCGCGGGCCGAGCCAGAAACTCAGCACCAGCGACGTGAGGCAGGCCGCACCCGAGCGAAACGTCAGGTAGCGAAACAGATTGAAAAATTTTTCGGGGTGCGCGTGCGCGAGCAGAAAAAACATCAGCCGGCCGCCTTTTCCAAGGCGTCCACAACCACGCCCATGCGGCTGCCGAGCGAGCCTTTTACCAGCACGGCATCCCCCGCGCGCACGGCGGCGCATACGGCCGGCGCCAGGGCTGTACTGTCGGGGGCATGCAAACCCCGCTTTTCGGCGGCGACTTCATTGAACAAGTACTTCATCCAGGGGCCGCACGCGTAGAGCACGTCGGCCGAGTCGGCCACCGCACCGGCCAAATCCGCATGTTCGCGAGCGCTATGGTCGCCGAGTTCCAGCATGTCGCCCAACACCGCGACGCGGCGGGTCGCCGGCAGCAGCCGGAGCACGGCGAGGGCGGCGCGCACGGAGGCGCCGGACGCATTGTAGCTTTCGTCGAGCAATGTTGCCGTGCCGGCAAGGATCGGGCGGCGCGCGCCGCGGCCGGCAACAGGCGAAAATCTTGCGAGAGCTTGCGCGCACAGCGGAATGTCTGCGCCCAGGCACCAAGCCGCGTTCAACGTGGCCAAGGCGTTCATCACCATGTGGCGGCCCGGCGCATTGAGGCGAAAGTGAATTTCCGATCCGCCAACTATACAGTGGATATCGCTGCCGTCCGCGTCGTGCCGCACGCCGCGCAGATCGGATTCGCCGAACGTTACGATCTTGGCGCCGCGCGGCACGGCCTGGCGCAGGCGGTCGAACAACGGTGCATCGGCCGGCAGCACGGCGGTGCCGCCTTGCAGAATCTCTGGCAACAGGCTGGCCTTTTCGTCGGCGATGGCTTGCAGGCTGCCCATGTGGCCGAGATGCGCGCCGGCGATGCTGGTAATGACCGCCACGTCCGGCGCGGCGAGTTTTGCCAGCGGCGCGATTTCGCCGGGATGGTTCATGCCGATTTCGATGACGGCGTAGGCCGCCTCGGGCCGCATGCGCGCCAGCGTCAGGGGTACGCCCCAGTGATTATTGTAGCTGGCGGCCGCGGCATGGGTGGGCCCGCATGCCGATAGCGCGGTGCGCAACATTTCTTTTGTGGTGGTTTTGCCGACGCTGCCGGTGACCGCCACCACCGCGCCCTCGAAACGGGTGCGGGCGAAAGCGCCGAGTTCGGTGAGTGCGGCTTGCGTGTTGCGCACCACCAGAAGCGGCGCGGCGTCGGGCACGGCATCCTCGCGATGCACCATCGCGCCGGCGGCGCCCTTGCGAAGCGCATCGGCGACATGCGCGTGACCGTCGCCGGTTTCGGTGGCCAGGGCCACGAAAAGGTCGCCCGGTGATACCGTTCGGCTATCGATCGATATGCCGGTGACATGGAACGGTTGCGTCATGACGCCGCCGGTGGCGTGCGTCAGATCATCGGCGGTGAAGAGCGCGGTCACGGCGCACCGGACAGGCGGCGGATCGTGTCCGCATCATCAAAAGGATATATCTGGCCCGCCACGGTCTGGCCTTGTTCGTGGCCTTTGCCGGCCACGACCAGCACGTCACCCGGACCCAGCGACGACAGGCCGGCGGCGATGGCGGCCGCGCGATCGCCGATTTCGCGCGCGGCGGGGCAGGCGGCGAGAATGGCGGCGCGAATGGAGGCCGGGTTTTCGCTCCGCGGATTGTCGTCGGTGACGATCGCTTGGTCGGCGAGGCGGGCGACGATCTCGCCCATCAAGGGACGCTTTCCGCCATCCCTGTCGCCGCCGGCGCCGAAGACGCAGACGAGACGATTTTCGGTATGCGGCCGCAACGCATGCAGCAGCCGTCCCAGCGCATCCGGGGTATGTGCGTAATCGACGTAGGCGGCGGCACCATTTCGCAGCCGCGCCACCAGTTCCATGCGGCCACGCACGCCATGTACGCGGGCTGCCAGGTCCCATGCGTTGCGAAGGCCGCAGGCGTGGGCCAGGGCGACGGCCAGCAGGATATTTTCGGCCTGGAAACGTCCGGGCAGCGCAATCTCGACGTCGCGTGTCTCGCCCGCGGTCTCGATATGCATGACCTGGCCGTGCGGCAAGGGTGTTGTGCCAAGTAGCCGGATGTGCGTGCCGGCCTGGCCCACCGTGCGCATGTCCAGGCCGCGCCGCGTGGCAATGGCCTGCAGGGCTGCCAAGGTTTCGGCGTCCATATCGGCGTTGACCACGCAGGGTGCGCCGCGCGGCAGCAATTCGGAGAACAGGCGCAATTTGGCGCGGCGATAATCGGCGAGCGTGCCGTGGTAATCCAGATGGTCGCGGGTGAGGTTGGAAAAACCCGCAGCCGAAAGCCTGACGCCATCGAGACGAAATTGATCGAGGCCATGGCTGGAAGCTTCGAGGGCGGCGTGGGTGACGCCTTCGCCTGCCAATTGCGCCAACATGTTTGCCAGTGCCACGGGGTCGGGCGTGGTCAGGCCGCCGCCACCGGCATGGCCGGGTGCGATGACCCCCAATGTACCGAGGCTTGCGGCTTTTTGCCCGGCGAGCTGCCAAAGCTGGCGCAGGAAATCGACGGTGCTGGTCTTGCCGTTGGTGCCGGTGACGGCGACGATTTGTTCTGGTTGCGCGCCGGCATAGGAAGCGGCCAGCAGGGCCAGGGCGCGGCGCGGCTCCTTGTTCAGGATCAGCGGACGCGGCGGCACGCCGGGGGGCCAGTCGGTGCCGTCCGGTGCCAACACGGCGGCGGCACCCGCGGCGACCGCGGCCGCAATGAATTCGCGGCCGTCGGCAAGCGTGCCAGGCAGGGCCGCGAAGAGATAGCCCTGCGACACATGCCGGCTGTCCGCGGTAATGCCGGTAATCGGCACCGGCGGCAGCCGCGCATTGTGCAGGCCGGCGCGTACCATCATGTCATTCAGAATCATGCGCCGGCAGCTTCACGCGGTATGCGGCTTCGTGCCGCAGTGCCAGCATATCGCGCCGGGGTGGAATGGCCGGTACCGAAACGGTGGCCGCGGCGGGCGGATCGGGTGGCAATAGCGGGGCGCCGGTGCCGGTTGGTTCGCCGCTGCCGCGCGCCGGTTCCATCGGTATGGCGAGCGTGGCCTGGATGGAGGCTTCATCCTGAATATGCGGGAACAGGTTCAGCATGGGGGCGATGCGGGCAATCACGCGGCCGGCACCTGGCGCGCTGACCGCGCCGGCGGTGGCGTAGCCGCCGGTTTCCTTGTTGCCCTTTGGCTCGTCCAGCATGAAATACACCGCGTAGCGCGGCGCGTTCATCGGGAACACGCTCATGAAGGCGCTGACGTTGGCGTGTTTCTTGTAGCCGTGATTGCCGACTTTTTCCGCCGTGCCGGTTTTTCCGCCAACGAAATAGCCTTCAATGTCGGCCGGCTTGCCGTAGCCGTCGGTGACCACCAGGCGCATCATTTTGCGAATGGTGTCGGACGTCGCTTCGTTCATGATACGAACGCCGGGCGGCGGCCCGTCGGTGGGATCGCGCGCCAGAATGGTCGGCTGCAGCACATAGCCGCCATTGGCGAGGGCGGCGGTGCCGCGGACGACGTGCAGGGGGGAGATTGCGATGCCATGGCCGAAGCCGATGGTCATTGTGGCAGCCTCTTTCCAATTGCTGACGGGCGGCACGATGGGCTGCGCGGCCTCGCGCAATTCGATGCCGACGCGGCGGAACATGCCCATGGCGCCGAGCCACAGACGCTGTTTCTGCGCGCCGACGCCGAGCGCTATGTGGGCGGCGCCCAAATTGGAGGAGTAGGCGAGCACTTCGGGCAAGTACAGCATTCTGTGCTTGCCTTTGTAATCGACGATGGTGAAGCGGCCGATGTGAATATCGTGCGCCGCATCGAACTGGTCCCAGATATGGGCGGTGCCGAAATCCAGCGCCATGGCGGCGGTTTGCAGCTTGAACGTGCTGCCCGGTTCGTACATGCCGCTGAGCGCGCGGTTGAATTGTTCGTCCGGCGTGGACGACCCGTAATCGTTGGTGTCGTAGTCGGGCAGGCTGACCATGGCGAGCACTTCGCCGGTGCGGACATCCATGACGATGCCGCAGGCGCCGATGGCCTGGAATTCTTCCTTGGATTTTTCGAGTTCGTCGCGGATGACCGACTGCACCCGGACGTCGATTGAGAGGCGCAACGGCTCGCTGCTGCCCTCGAGCCGTTTGTCGAAGGCTTTTTCGACGCCGGCGGCGCCGTGGATATCGACATCGATGCCGCCCAGCACGTGCGCGGCGACGCGTCCGAGCGGGTAATGGCGTTTCTGGCCGGGTTCGAAATAGATGCCGGGAATGCCGAGCGCGTTGATCGCCAGTTCTTCCATCGGCGTGATCTGGCGTTCGAGATAGACAAACGATTTCGCTTCGGCGAGGCGCGTGGCGGCCTGTGCTTCGTCGAGGCGGGGCAGGACCTGTTTGAGTTTGTGGGCGGCTTCGGCGGGGTCGATGAGTTCCTTCGGGTTGGCGAACAACGCGGCGGTCGGCAGGGAGATGGCGAGCACTTCGCCGTTGCGGTCCAGGATGGTGGCGCGCGGCTTTTGCACCGT
>CAJCIS010000250.1 GCA_903970435.1 Acidobacteriota bacterium
GCGGGTGTCATGATTGCGGCCGGCGCCACGGTTTCAAGCAACTATATTATAGGGGGCGGCCGCGGCGGCACCGGCCGCGACGGCGGCACCGGCGGCGCGGGCATCATTGTCGCGGCCGGCGGCGCGCTGCTCAATACCAGCCTGATCGGCGGCGGCCACGGTGGCGGCGGCACTTACAATGACGGTGCGGGTGGCATTGGCGTGGCGCTCGGGGCGGCCGCCGCGCTGACCAACGAGGCCTATATCATTGGTGGCTATGGCGGCTATGGCGGCAATTCCACCAACCCTGCCGGCGCCGGCGGCAACGGCATAGATATCGGGTCCGGCGCGGTCGCAACGAACAACGGAGTCGTTTCGGGCGGTTATGGTGGTCACGGCAGCACCAATACGCCAGGCGGTGCCGGTGGGGTTGGGGTTTATGTCAGTGGCGGCACGCTGATCAACGCCGGCACCATCCTGGGCGGCAAGGCCAACGCCGGCAGCGGCGCGCAGGCCGATTCGGTGATGTTCGGTGCCCTGGCAGGCACGCTGATCATCGACCCCGGCGCGGTGTTCGACGGCCAGGTTGCCGCCAACGCGCAGGTCAACGATGTGCTCGAACTGGGGGGCACCGCCGCCGCGACCTTGACCGGCATTGGCACGCAGTTCACCGGATTCGAGACGATCGACTTCGCGGCCGGCGCGGACTGGACGATCGGCGGCAATGTCGCAGGCCTGGCCAGCGGACAGACCATCGACGGCTTCCTGCCGGGCGACAGCATCGATCTTGCCGGCGTCAGCGCCGGCAGCATTACCTATCTTGCCGGCGGCGAACTGGCGCTGTCCACCGCGTCGGGCACCGTGGACCTCCAGCTCGATCCAACCCGGAATTATACCGGGGACGCTTTCTTCGTGGCCGCCGACGGGCATGGCGGCAGCGACGTGACCGTGGTGGCGCAGAATTTCGCGCCGACGATCAGCGGTGTGGTGGCCGGTCAGACCACGGTGGATTACGTGCCGATCCATCCGTTCGCCAGCGCGACGATATCCGACCCGGATGTCGGTGCGCAGGACAGCCTGACCATCACGCTGATCGGCAGCGGCGGGGTGGCGACCGACGCCAACGGTACCCTTTCCGGTGTCGGACTGACCAAGATCGGCGTGGGCACCTACACGCTGGCCGCCACCAGTCCGGCGAACCTGACCAAGGAATTGCAGGCGCTGACCTTCACGCCGACCGAGGCGGAGGTTGCGCCCGGAAAAACCGTAAGCACGACCTTCCAGTTGGCCGCCGCGCAGAACGGCGCCACGACCACCAACAGCACCACCAGCGTAACCGTTACCGCGCTCGACTATATCAATGGCCCGCAAGGCGGATTTGGTTATCTGACCGGCAATGGCGGCCAGGACGTGATCAACGCGCATGGCTATTTCAATTACATCAACGGCGGCGGCGGTGCCGACTTCATCAATGCCGGTGCGGGTCTTGCGTATGTCAATGTGGGCGGCGGAAGTGCCGATGTGACGCTGGGCGGCAGCCTGAATGCGGTGGTGGGCACCAACGGCAATGTGACGGTGACCGGGGCGGCCGGCGGATATACCGCGGTATCGCTTGGCAACGGCAACGATGTCGTGTCCATCGGCGGGGCGGGGGATGTCATCCTGCTCGGCAACGGCAACAATACCGTGAGCGGCACCCAGGGCATGGCGTTCATTTCGACCGGCAGCGGCAATGACACCATCGTGCTGGGCGGGTCGTGCAACACGGTAAGTGCCGGCGGCGGCATCAACACGATTACGGATGGTACCGGACACGACACATTCATTCTGCCCGGTGCCGGCCAGGGCTTCGACAACATCAACGGATTCCAGCTGACCAACGGTGACTTGCTGAACGTCGATGCGGCACTGCGCCAGGCGGGGTGGAACGGCAACCAGGCAACGCTTGGGAACTATTTCAAGGTGACCGACAGCGGTGGCAATGCGACGCTGGCCATTGCGCCGGGCGGCAACGGCGCCGGCACGGCCATTGCCGAACTGAACGGTATCGGCAACATCACCCTTGCCACCCTGCTGGGCGATCATGTGCTGATGACGTAATGATCCTGTTGGTGGCATCATGACACCGGCGGCCCTGGGCGGATTGGCCCGCCTTCCCAGGGCGGCGCGGAGGGCGGCGCGGGCGCTGCTTGCCGATCCGGCCGAGTTCATCACCCGGGTCGCCGCCGAATTGCGCGCCCTGACGGAACGCAATCATCCCGATTTCACCTATGTCGTTGACGAGAATTGGGAAGCCGAACTGCACGACTACCTGGGCGCCGAAACATCGTGCAGCAGCGCGGCGGAGCTTGCGCCCCTATGGGAGGATGTGGTCGGCACATTGGCGGCCGCCGGGGTGGCGGCCGGCCCGATGAGTTACCTCGGCTGGAACGATGGCGACCCGGCCTTTATCCGTGCGATCTGGTGCCTGATCCGGCATCTGTCCGCCCATCGCGTTGTCGAAACGGGCGTGGCGCATGGTGTCACATCCCGTTTCGTGCTCGAGGCGCTGGCGCGCAACGGCGGCGGCCACCTGTGGAGCATCGACCTGCCGCCGCAATTGCATCCGGAACTGCATTGGCAAATTGGCCTGGCGGTGGACGCGCGCTTGCGCGATCACTGGACGCTCGTTGCCGGGTCTAGCCGGCGGCGCTTGCCCGGCCTGTTGAAGGATGTCGGCAGCATCGACCTGTTCGTGCATGACAGCCTGCACACCGAATTCAACGTGCTGTTCGAAATGCACCAGGCCTGGAAGGCGCTGCGGCCGGGGGGCGCGATCGTGGTGGACGATATCGACGCGAACCCGGGCTTCCACGCATTCTGCATGGCGGTGCCGCACGCGCGGTCCTGGGTGTGCCAGTCGGCGCCGCTGCGGCCTGATTACCGGCGGAGCGACGATAAGGGGAAGTTTGGAATTGTGATGAAGGAAAAGAAGTAGTTCTTTTCTGAAGAAAAGAACCAAAAGACTTTTGCTCTTGCGCCTGCGTCACGGTTGTGGCTGGGGCCGATAAATCAGGGATTGCTTCAAGAGAAAAAGTTCTTTTCGTCAGAAAAGAACGACTTCCTTACTTTTCGCTGCCAACACGCCGGCGACGTAATGTGCGTGCGTAGCGCTCATGGTGACGTGATCGCACGGAATCTTGTGGATCTCGATGTCGGGGGTCAGGACGCCCCATAGATCCATGGCGTTTTCAGGAAAGACGCTGGGTATTGCGGCTTGCAGGAATATGACCTTGCCGGCATAGGGACGCGGCGGATATTGCGCAAAGGCCCGATAGCCGCAATCGCGCAATCGCCGCAGCCGTTCGGGCGCGTGCGCGTGATCCGCATCCTTCCAGCCGGACACGGCACCGTGGCGGGCACCGATTTTCTGCCGCAAACCCTTCGCGCGCCGGACGAACTCCGCCACTCCCTCACGCCATGACATGCGGGCAATGGAAGCGGCGTGATGGCGGGTTCGGCGGATCAGCACCTCGGCCCAACATTTCATGGGCCAATAGCGGGAATGCGGATACGTATCGACCAGCGCCACGAAAGCGACCGGCCGGCCGCCGGCCACCATCTGCCGGGCCACTTCCAGCATGACCAGGCCACCGACGGAAAGTCCGACCAGCCGATAGGGGCCTTCCGGCTGCACGGAGATGATCGCATCGGTAAAATAGCGCGCCATTTCCTCCACCGTGCGGTGGGGTGGTTCCGATTCATCCAGGCCCCGCCACTGCAAACCATAAAGGGGGTGCGGGGTATCCAGATGTTGCACCAGGTTGCGTAATTCGGTGATCCTGCCACCGAGGCCATGCGTCATGAAGAGCGGCGGCGCGGCGGGCCCGTCCTTCGATTCCTTGAGGAGCGCTAGCGGCGAGGGCATTTGCGGCGTGCTTACCGCAAGCCGGGCGGCATCCGCCAACGCAATTTCAGGCCGGCTGAAATCGCCGGTATAACACGCCGCGGACATGGCCGGACTCATGGCAGCTTCAATGCCGGCTGGCCGCCTTCGGCGGTGTGTTCGGGCAGCTCGCGTGCTTCGGCCTGGCGGCGTGCGGGCGCGGACCAGATCGGCGGGCGCACGCGGGCGGTCAGCCGGCGCCGGATAAATCGCGCCACCCCGCTCTGCTCCCGCCAGGGTGGCCGCACCAGCGCGCGCACCAGGCCGGGTTCGCCCCACGGCACATCGTGATGGGCGGCCGGAAAATAGGGGCTGTCGGGGTCGAGGTGCCACGCCTCCGGAAAGAATGCGATAATGTCGTTGGCTGTCGTCAGGGTGCGCTGCCGCGTTTCGCGCCCCGATTGCCGCGCCGCCAGGGCCGCGACCGGGTCGCGCCCGCCGGAAAGTGTCAGATGGCCGAGCGGCGTGATCCGCTGATTCATTTCGATCAGGTGAGGCGCGCCGGTGGCCTCGTCGATGACAAAGTCCAGGCCGCAAAATCCCGAAAGGCCGAGGCGGGCCACCAGGCGGCACGCGGCTTCGGTGATTTCGGGGTCTTCCGTGACCTGCACGATCGTTGCGGGGCCCATGGCATGCTGCGCGCACAGCACATTGACCTGAATGATGGCGAGAACCTCGCCCTGCCAGCAGGATAGAACGCAGTTTGCAGGCGTGCCTTGCACGTGATTTTGCACATTGACCTGCGCGCGGGCGGTGCGCGGACCCGGCAGCAAGTAGAACGGATCGCCGTTCGTCACCAGTCTTTGCAGGGCAAATCTCGTGCTATGGCCGCGTGACATGCGTGCGAAAAGCTGTTCGGCCTGTGTTACGGAGGTGACCTTGGCGACGCCGTCGCCGCCCCAGCTATTATCCATCTTCAGCATGGCCGGCAGCCCGACTTGCCTAAGTGCCGCGCGCAACTCGGCCACGGTATCCACCGCCAGCATGGGAGGTGCGCGGACGCCTTCCTGGCGCGCGAGCTCGATGAACGCGGCGCGGCCGCGTGCCGGCGCCGATCGTTGAGGATCGCCCAACGAACGCGCGATGATTTCGGCATGCGCGTGTGGGCCATGCCGGCGCGAACGTTCGTGCAACGCAAGCAGATGCGCGAGCGCACGATCATCGCAGGGCACGATCAGATCGGGCGCCGCGCGGGACATGGCGTGGGACAGCGCTTCGACCGGCCGCAGCGCCGCGTAATGGTGCGTGTGGCGCACGCAGTCTATGCGGGACAAGGGGTTGCCATACCAGCTGATGGCTTCGACATGCCAGCCAAGCTCGGCGAAGGCCATGGCGACGCGAGCCGGAAACGCCCACGATGTCGTGCTCGCGATCATCACGCGCGGCGCGGTATCGATGGCAGGCCCGCGCGCGTCCGCGACCCGGCCGCCCGCCGTGGAAAGCATTATGTCGATGGCACGAACCATTCGCCGCCGCATTGCGCGGCGCGGCCAGGGAGCGGAAGGGCTTGCATGGAGAGCTGGCTAGCCAAAAGTTGATCGTGCAATGAGAGCACAGAGTATATAGGGTAATTGTCGCACGCAAGGAACGCTTTACGATACGGGACGCGAAATCGAAGTTTTCATAGGTCCCGCCGGGGTTGATGTAAACCCGGACGCATCGAGGCGGGCATTCGGGCGGTTTGGGCGCACGCGGTGCTTGCCTTGGCCGCCCGGCCGCTGACACATCACCGTCATTGTGTAAGGAGAGCCGTGCCAGATGTTGCCTGACCCAGACGTTGCGATCATCGGTGCCGGACCGTATGGGCTCTCGCTCGCGGCACATCTTGAGGCCAGGAACGTAAGTTTCCGCATTTTCGGTACGCCAATGCAAACCTGGCGCACCGCAATGCTGCAAGGCACCCACCTCAAGTCGGACGGGTTCGCGAGCTCGCTCTATGAACCATCAGGTACTTTCACGTTGCGGTCTTATTGCAACGAGGTGGGCGTACCGTTTGCCGATACGGGCGTGCCCGTGCCGCTCGAAACTTTTATCGCGTATGGGCTCGCCTTTCAGGAACGCTACGTTCCGCGGCTGGACCAGCGTGATATCGTTGACCTGACGCAAACACAGACGGGATTTACCTTGCGCGCCGAGGATGGCGCATCGTTCAACGCGCGCCGGGTGGTCGTCGCCGCCGGAATCGGACGGTTCCACTATCTCCCGCCCGTGCTGGCGGCTTTGCCGCCCGCGCAGGTGTCTCACAGCGCCGCCCACCGCACCGTCGATCGCTTCGCCGGGCAGGATGTGGTGGTGGTGGGCGCGGGCGCATCGGCGATCGACATGGCAATGGAATTGCTGCGGGTGGGTGCGCGCGTGCGCGTCGTGGCGCGGCGGCGCGCCATTCAGTTTCATGACAAGCCCGGGCCGCGCTCGATTTGGGACAGCTTGACCGCGCCGATGTCCGGACTGGGTCCGGGCTGGAAGTCCCGCCTGTGCACCGATGCGCCCCTGCTGTTCCACGCCATGCCGGAAAGATTTCGTATCGACGTGGTGCGGCGGTATCTCGGCCCCGCCGCGTGCTGGTTCACCAGGGACGCGGTGGAGGGCCGCGCGGCCTTCATGCTTGAGAGGCAGATCGCGCATGCCGCGGTTCAGGAGGGGCGCGTTCATCTCACGCTGACATGCGCAGACGGCACCGCGGAAGACATCACGGCGGACCACGTTATCGGCGCGACGGGTTATCGCGTCGACCTGGCGCGCCTGCCGTTCCTGCCAGCGTCGTTGCGTGACCAGATCAGGCTGTGCGGCACCAGCCCGGCTTTGTCGACAAAGTTCGAGTCGAGCGTGCACGGGTTGTATTTCGTTGGCATTGCGGCGGCGAACAGCTTTGGACCGGTCAGCCGCTTTGCCTATGGCGCGCGCTTTACGGCGCCACGGTTGGCGGCTCACCTGCGGCGGTGCTCGGTATCCGCGCGTGTGGTGCAGCAGGAAAAAGATCAGGGAAGCAGTTCTTTTTTGAAAAGAAGAACCAAGAAACTTTTGTCTTTTCCGGGCGTATAGTTGAGCATGCGTGCGGGTTGGTGCCTTGCGTATTTCTTTTTGGGTGGCGGCATCTGTACGGGTAGGGCGGCTACCGAAACGGTTCTGCATTCGTTCAGCGGCGGCGCGGACGGCGGGTTTCCGTTCGCCGGGCTGATCGCAGACGATTCAGGAAATCTGTACGGAACGGCCTGGGGCGGCGGTAACGCCGGAACGGGGTGTGATGCGCTCGGTTGCGGCCTTGTCTTCAGGGTTGGGCCGGATGGCGCCTTTACCGCCTTGCACATATTCGGAGGCGATGCGGATGGCGGCAACCCGTCCGCCGCATTGCTGCGCGACCAAGCGGGCAATCTTTACGGCACCACCGCCCGTGGTGGACCGAAAGGGTATGGCACGGTTTTCCGCATCGACGCGGTCGGACATGAGACCATACTGCATTCGTTTCTGGGTGGCCATGACGACGGTGTTGACCCCGCCGGGCCGCTGATTTCCGACCAGGCGGGAAATCTGTTTGGCACCACCAACGGCGGCGGCGCCGCCAATGCCGGCATAATGTTCGAACTCGTTGCCAACAAGGCCGACGGCACGATGACGGAGCGTGTTCTGCATGATTTTGGCGGCGGCCAAGACGGCGCACACCCGAATTCCGGCGGACTTGCGGCGGACAATGCGGACAATTTTTACGGCACCACGGCCGCCGGCGGCGCGGCGGGGAAGGGCACGATATTCAGAATGAGCCTGCACGGACCGGAAACCGTGCTGCACAGCTTTACCGGCGGCGACGGCGCGCTGCCGCTGGGCGGATTGGTGTTCGATGGATATGGCAGTTTTTATGGCACAACGTTCCAGCCCGGCACGATCTTCAAGCTGGCGCCGCGCGGGACGGTGACCACCGAATATCGTTGGCATGCGCCGGCCGACGGCGCCTTCCCGCAGGCCAACATGGTTGCAGATGCGGGCGCAAATCTGATCGGCACGAATTCCGCCGGCGGTGCGCGCGGCGGCGGCACGGTTTTCATGGTAACGCCGGGCCGCAAGGGTGACGCAAAATACACTGTCATCTATAGTTTTGCATCCGGTGCACAGCCCGTCGCCGGCGTCATGATAGCCAAAGACCGCAAGCTCTACGGCACAACCCTGACCGGCGGCGCATCGCACAAGGGCAGCGTATATGTAATATCACCCTGAGCCGAGCAAAAGTTTCTTGGTTCTTTTTTTCAAAAAAGAACTACTTCCTGCCTAGTTCTCTTCAAATGCCTCGTACCAGGTGCGGCCGTCGCGCTCGATCAGGCCGATTGCGGCGGTGGGGCCCCAACTGCCGGAGGCGTAGGGGCGTGGTTTGTCGCCGGCCTCTTCCCAGGCCTGCAGAATGGGAGAAATCCACGACCACGCCGCCTCCACCTCGTCGCGGCGCATGAACAGGGTGGCGTAGCCGCGCACCGTGTCCATGAGCAGGCGCTCATAGGCATCCGGATAACGGATTGAAAAAGCTTCCTCGAAATGAATATCCAGATTGGCGGGGCGCAGCCGTAGCCCGCCGGGCCCGGGGTCCTTGGTCATCAAATGGAGCTGAATGCCTTCCTCGGGTTGCAGTCTGATGACCAGCCGGTTGGGCTGCATTTCGCCCGCCTCGCGCGGGAACACCGAAAACGGAACGTCGCGATACTGGATGACGATTTCAGAAACTTTTTGCGCAAGCCGCTTGCCGGTGCGCAGGTAGAACGGCACGCCGGCCCATCGCCAGCTGCGAAATTCCAGCTTCAGGGCGACGAACGTTTCGGTATTGCTGGGCCGCCCCAGATCGGTCGCATAGTTTTCCACCGATTTGCCGTGCACGGCGCCGGCCGCGTATTGGCCGCGCACCGTGAGATGCCCTACGTCGTGCGCGGCCATTGGGCGCAACGCCCGCAGAACCTTCAGCTTTTCGTTGCGCAGGGCGTCCGCCTGCAAGTCCAGCGGCGGTTCCATCGCCAGCAGGCAAACGAGCTGCAGCAGGTGATTCTGCACCATATCACGCAGCGCGCCGGCATGGTCGTAATACTCGCCACGTCCCTCCACGCCGACGGTTTCGGCCACGGTGATCTGCACATGATCGATCAGGTCGGCGTTCCAGAGCCGCTCGAATATGACGTTGGCGAAGCGGAGCGCCAGCAAATTCTGCACGGTTTCCTTGCCGAGAAAATGGTCGATCCGGAATATCTGGTTTTCGTCGAATACGCCGCCCACCTCATCGTTCACCTGCCGGGCCGATTCGAGATCGTGGCCGATCGGTTTTTCCAGCACCACACGGGATTGCGGCGTAATAAGCTTGTTCTTGTCGAGGTTCCGGCAGATCGTGCCGTAAAGATCGGGCGATGTCGCGAGATAGAACACGCGGACGCGATCGGCGTCATCGCTCAGCAGCTTGGCCAAGGGGCCGAAACCATCCGCCTTTGCGCCATCGGTGCGGGCGTATCGCAACAGCGCCAGGAACGAATGCAGGGTTTCCTGGTGCATGTCGTCCGCGGCGACATGATCCCGCAGCGCGCGCTCGGCACGCTCCCTGTAGCCATCGTCCGTCAGGTCGGAGCGGGCGGCGGCGATGATGCGGCAATTGGCGGAAAACTGTGCGTCCCGGAACCTGTGGTACAGTGCCGGCAGCAGTTTTCGTAACGTCAGATCGCCGGTGGCGCCGAACACCACGCAGTCGAAATCGTCTACCGGTATGATTGCGGCCATCGCGTCCTCTCAAGGCGCAGGGTTAGAAAGCAGTTCACGACGGTAGGAGGTGCCCGTTGGCTGGACGTCCCGCATTGCGCTGCGCTCCGTGGCTGGCTACGGCATGATGGCTCCGGGGAACTACGGGCATTCGAATACCGCGGCGAGGCCCTGGCCGCCGCCGATGCACATCGTTTCTAGGCCGTATCGGGCGCCGCGGCGATGCAGCTCGCGCACCAGGGTGGCCAGAATGCGTCCCCCGGTGGCACCGATCGGATGGCCTAATGATATGCCCGATCCGTTCACATTCAGCCGGTCGCGTTCATCCCATCCCCATCCCTTCAGCACCGCCAGAACCTGCGGCGCAAATGCCTCGTTCAGCTCCACCAGATCGATATCATTCCAGCTCAACCCGCTGCGCGCAAACAGGCGTTCCACGGCCGCAACGGGACCGATGCCCATGCGCGACGGTTCGCATCCCGCGGCGGCCCAGGTTACGAACCACGCCGCGGGCTCGAGGTTCAGGCCTGCCAGCTTGTCCTCGGCGACAACGAGGCAGGCCGCCGCGGCGTCGTTCTGCTGGCTTGCGTTGCCGGCCGTCACCACGCCGCCTTTCTCGATGGGTTTGAGGGCGCCGAGCGACTCCGCTGTCGCGTCGGCGCGAATACCTTCGTCGTGGGCGAAAACCAGGGGCTCGCCCCGTTTCTGCGCGACCGGAACAGGAACGATTTCGTCGTCGAACTTGCCGTCTGCCCATGCGGCCGCCGCGCGCCGGTGGCTTTCCGCGGCATAGGCGTCGCATGCCTCGCGCGTAATATTGTAGTCGCGCGCGAGGTTTTCGGCGGTTTCGATCATGCCGCTGATGACACCGAATCGCGCGATGGGCTGGGACATCACGCGCCCACGGCTCAGCCGGTCATGCAATGTCGATGATCCCGCACGGGTACCCCGTCTTATATCGATACTGTAATGCTCAACGTTGCTCATGCTTTCGACGCCGCCGGCGATCACCACGTCCGCGGCGCCGGTCTGCACCATCATGGCCGCATCGATGACCGATTGCAGCCCGCTGCCGCAGCGGCGGTCGAGTTGATAGCCGGGGATGCGGACGGGCAAGTCCGCTGCCAGCGCCGACCACCGCGCAATGCAGGGTGCTTCGCCATTGCCGTAGCCCTGTGCGAAAACCACATCATCGATACGTTCGGGATCAATGAAGGTGCGGGCGACCAGCGCGCGAATAACGATGGCACCGAGATCACCGGCCGTCACGCCGGAGAGCGATCCCATGAATTTGCCGACACCCGTGCGGAGTGGCGAAACGATGGCGGCTCTGCGCATGATGGTCCTTGCCTGGTCCGGGTTCAACGTTCCGTACAGAGCCACCCTAGTCGTTGCAAGCCGTCTTCTCCTCCGGCGTGTCGCGGCTGTCGTCGTGATCGGTGTTGCAGGGAAACTCATCCATGATTTGTGGCGCCGGCGAAGTGGCGTGTTCCACCAGGGTGGCGCAGCGGGCGCGATATTTGGCCGGGCCCGATTTCACCACCCGCGCGCAGGCCGGCACCATGACGGCATAATAGGCCGCCTGTGCGCCCGCCTTGTCGGTGTGCGGCAGGTGGGTCAGGCGCGCATGCCGCGCCAGCGCGAGTTCGCGGTGGAACCAATCCGGCGGCGCGGAGACCGCATGCGGCTTTGTCGAAACGATTGCCGGCCGCGGCGGGGCCGTGGTCACACATCCCGCCAAACTCGCCAGCGCAGCGAGGGCACAAGCGGCCACGGCGGTTGCGCGAAAGAGGTGGCGACGGCTTTGATCCATTGGCCCGGGTTCCTGAACATGGGGGGCAAGAAAGGAAAAGACTCTTTTCCATGCGCCTGCGATAATGTTGCGGATATGATCCGATAGGCTGCGGTCTGCACCAGGAGCAAAAGTTTTTTGGTTCTTTTTTTCAAAAAAGAACGGCTTCCTTGTTAGAAACCGTCTTTTGCCTTCCTGATTTCCCCCAACCGCCCAGCGTTGCCGGCCCGCAGAAACGGATTGGTAGCCCGCTCCTGCACCATCAGCGAGGGCACGGTTGGCTCGCCGGCGGAACGAAGTTGCTTGACCTCGAGCGCGCGGCCTTGCAGGGCGGCATTGTCCGGCTCGACGGTGAGCGCGAAGCGGATGTTGCTTTCGGTGTATTCGTGGCCGCAGGCGACCTGGGTTTCGTCGGGCAGTGCTGCCAGTTTTTGCAGCGAGGCGAACATCTCGTCGGCGGTGCCTTCCAGCAGGCGGCCGCAGCCGACCGAGAACATTGTATCGCCGCAGAGCAGGACGGCACCGTCGGCGAAGAAATAGGCGATGTGGCCGCGCGTGTGGCCGGGCGTGTCGATGACACGGGCCGACGCCTGGCCGAAGGGGACCGTGTCACCCTCGCGGACGGCGATGTCGAGACGGGGGAGCCGGTGCGCGTCCGCCGCGGCGCCGACGATTTTGGCGCCCCAGCGCGTGCGCACCGCGTCGGCGCCGGCGACGTGATCGAGGTGATGGTGGGTGAGCAGGATGAGGTCGAGGCGGCCGGCGGTTTCGATGGCGGGCATGACCGCGTCCGCGTCCGCGGGGTCGACGATGGCGACGGCGCCACTGCCGCTCTCCCGCAACAGCCACGCATAGTTGTCCGACAGGATGGGCACGGCCTGGACGCTGACGGTCATGTGAACTACCTCCGCAACAGTGACGCTCCCTAGCATCCGGCACCCAAGCGACACCATGCACGGTACGCTCCAGATTTCCGATCCGACAAATTCCCTTGCCGCGTTCTATGGCACGCCGCGCGGCGCGGTGGCGGCCGAGGTGCTGCGCGAGCGGCTGGCCGCGTTCTGGCCTGATTTGCGCGGCATGGGTGTGCTGGGGCTGGGCTATGCCGCGCCGTATCTGCCTTTGTGGCAAGACACCGCGTATCGCTGCCTGGCCGCCATTCCGGCGCCGCAGTTGCCGCCGCCGCTTCCCGGCACGGCGGCCAATGCGTGCCAGGTGGACGAGGACCGGCTGCCGTTTCCGGACCTCAGCTTCGACCGCGTGGTGCTGATCCATGCCGTGGAGCATGCCGACGATTCACGCCGGCTGCTGCGCGAGGTGTGGCGCGTGCTGAAGGATGACGGGCGGTTGCTGGTGGTGGCGCCGAACCGGCTGGGGCTGTGGGCGCATGTGGAGGCGACGCCCTTCGGGCACGGCACACCGTATAGCTCGCGGCAGATCGCGTCATTGCTGGCCAGCGCGCTGTTCCGGCCGGAGCGGCGGGACGTGGGATTGTTCGTGCCGCCGGTGAATGTGCGGCTGCTGTTGCGGGGGTGGCCGCTGTGGGAGCAGGTGGGACATGCGGTGGCGGCGGATTTGGCGGGGGTGACGCTGACCGAGGCGGTCAAGGATGCCTATTCGGCTTTGCCGCTTGGTGAACCGGCGCGGCGGCAGGTTGTTTTGGCGGAAGCCGTTCAGGGGGTGGGGGCGTAACAGAAGGAAGGAAGACTGCTTTTTTGAAAAAAAGGCGCAAAAACTTTTGCTAGTTGAGGATCGCTTCGCAGAAGTTTCTTCCGGTCAGGAGGCAATCCTGGCGTTGGGCCTCCAGCCGCAGGCGCTCTACCAGGAAGAGGGCGGTGACGACCAGGGCGAGCAACAAGGCGAGCGCGGCCAGGCTCGCCGTTTGGCGGTTGGCCACAAGCTCGGGATCCTCCGGTATGCGCGCGACGCGAACCATGCGACCAGCCTAAGACAGCTTGCGCCGCCCTGAAAAGGGACTGGTTGGGCGCCGGCGTTACCGCGACGGCCAAATTCAGAGCCTTTTCAGCCTGACGGGAATCGCCCGATGGAGACGCGCAGCTTGAGGCTGATACAAAGGCTCTGCAAACAACAACCTGGAGCGGCCCGGCTTGTATCCGACGATTTTCCAGTCAGGCTGAGGCCGCTCCAGGTTGCCGCTCCCGCGTTTGGGGGCCCTTCACGCGACTGGATGCAGCCTGCATTCTGTGCATCGTTGCAGGGAGGGGGGCGGTATGCATCGTGCAAGGGTCTCGCTAAGGGTTTTGGTGGCGCTCGCGGCCATCGGCTGGCATGGGACGGCGCTGGCGGCGGCCGGCGACGACAGCGAGCCGCAGCAGCAGGAGCAGATCCGGGTGAAGGCGCAGCGGCGGCTGCTGAAAGAGAAGAACTCGCCCAGCGCGGTGACGGAATTAGGCCAGAAGCAGATCAATCAGGAAGGCACAATGGGCAGCACGTCCACGCTGCTGCGCCAGGCGCCGTCGATCTACGTGTATCAGTCCGGGCCGGGCGAAAATTCGCCGGTGCTGTCGATCCGCGGCACGCGCGGGCTGGAGGTGGCGGCGACGCTGGACGATGTGCCGATGCAGGATCTGTTGAATGGCGGCACCACCGGCTATCTCGGCAATCGCTTCACGCTGGACCAGATTGATGGCGTGACGATCTATCCGGGCGTTGCGTATCCCGACAAGAGCACCTTCGGCACCATCGGCGGCACCATTGCGTATAACAGCAAACGGTCGACCGACGCATTCGGTGTCGATCTCACCGGCAGCGTCGGGTCATTCAATACCTACGAAATGGGGTTCGCGGTGAATTCCGGGCGGCTGGACGGGCTGCTTGGGAGCGGCGACAATGCGCCAAAATTCCTGCTGCAATACACCAATCTGCAATCGGCGGGCTATATCGATTATACGCCGGCGCGCTATAACAATTTCGAGTTTGCCTTCGACAAGCCGTATGATGACGGGCTTTCGAAGTTTCAGGCGACGGTGCTGTTCAATACCGGGTCGGGGGAATTGCAGGGGGCGCCGACGCCGTCTCCGCTGCTGCAAGAGGTCGGGCGGTTTTCGAACTATCCGCAGGATCAGTTGTTCGAGCGTGAGCAGGACAAGTACCTGACCATGTACATCAAGGACGATACTTACGTAAACGACACGGTGAGCCTGGGTTTCAGCGCGTTCTACCGCAACTCAGATGCGGCATCGGAGAACTACGAGAACAATGATGTTGCGTATAACGGCAGCCCGCCGAACACCTATCCCGTGGTCAACGTGCCTTACAATTTCTACGATCCGGGACAATTTGGCATCGGGCCGGGCAATTTCTACGTGCCGGGGTATTTTGCCTATGATCCGGCGAGGTTCTACAACAATCCGGCGACCTGTCCGGCCGACCTCGCCGGCCTCGGCGTGGAAGGACCGAACAATGCCTCGCCGTGCGGCTTGAACGCGCAGTCGTTCTTTACCCACACCGACAGCTACGGGGTGCAGCCGCATGTCACCTTGTTCCTGCCTTATAACACGATCAAGCTGGGCGGCATTGTCGCCAAGGAGACCGAGCCCACGCCGACCAGTTACATATGGGGCACGCCGAACATTCCGAGCATCAACGGCTACAACCAGTTCCAGCCGAACGGGTATAATGGCGGGTCGTCGCGGACGATCTATGTGGCGTTTGCGCAGGACAAGATCGATGTGCTGGACAATACGCTGCACGTTACACCGGGCGTGACGCTGGAGGGCACCTATTCCAGCAATTCGGCGGATTATTTCGCCGAATCCTACGTGCCGAACGCAACGGCTTCGAACCCCGATCCGTCGCCGCTGATCGAATATGTGCCGTCCTACAAATTCCATAAATATGACCGCGACGCGTTGCCGTTCTTCAATATTTCGTACGATCTGGACCGGGTGCTGCCGGCGGTTGCCGGAACCAGCCTGTATGCGAGCTATGGCACGTCGGCGCTGTTTGCGCCGACCAATGATTTCGGGCCGACCACGGTAGGCGGCGTGCCCTATGCGAGCATCGTGCATATGTATGAGGGTGGCGTGCGGTACGACACGTCGAAATTGCTGCTGTCGCTGGATTATTTCTACCAGAAGGTGGATCGCGATTTCGGTTTCTATGTCGGCTCCGGCGCGGAGCAGCAGGGCGAGAATTTCTTTGGCAATGACGGTGAGCGCGAATTCAAGGGGGTTGAGGCGGCGCTCACCTGGCAGGTTGCGCCGGCGTGGCAGTTCTTCTTCAACGGGTCGTATCTGCTGGCGAAATACCTCAAGACCAATCCGGCCTTCAGCACCATCGGGGAGGATCAATACGGTCTGGCGATCAAGGATACGCCGATTTCCGGCGTGCCGGATTTCTTGGCCAATTTCGGCGTCGATTACGACGCGAAGAATTTGCTGCTCGACAGCGACGCGTTCTCGGCGCGGTTTTCCGGCCAGTTCACCGGGCCGCAATACACCACCTACGATCTCAGCCTGTATCAGGTGGTGCCGCCCTATCCGACCAGCCAGACGCAGGGCGACACCGTCACCAATCTGAATGATCAGCTGCACGCGTTTACGGTGTACAATCTGCTGCTCAGCTACACCCTGCCGACACCCACGCTGCCGGCAAAGAATGTGCGATTCGACCTCAATGTGCAGAATTTGTTCAACGAGCGCTATTGGCAATATTACTACAGCCAGATACCGCCGGTGAACGGGCTGTATCTTGGAAATGCCTACGAGGATGGATTGCCCGGTGAGCCGTTCTCGGTGACCTTTACCGTGACCGCGAGGTTTTGATGGCGCGATTTCCGGTGGCAGGTTTGCCTGCTTTTGTCATCACGTTCCTGCTGGCGGCCCTGGCCCAGGCCTCGATCGCACGGGCCGCGCCGGCCGCCATCACCGTCGGGTCGGTCAAACTGCATCATTGCATTGGCGAGTATGACGGCTATTGCGGCAGCATTACGCAACCGCTGGACCGCAGTGGCGGCACGCCGGGCACCGTGACAGTGGGCTTCGAATACTACCCGCATACCAATACGTACGGCCCTTCGGAAGGCGTGATCATTGCGCAGGAGGGCGGCCCCGGTTATTCCACCACCGGCTCGCGCGACGGCTATGTGCGGCTGTTCACGCCGTTGCGCGACCGGCGCGACATTCTGCTCATCGACAAGCGGGGCACCGGGCGGTCGTCGCCGATCGACTGTCCGCCGTTGCAGAAGGCGTATGATCCGGATTTGAAGGATGTCGCGCTGTGTGCGGCCCAGCTGGGCGGGAATGCCTGGTTCTACCGGTCGGCCGACGCGGCGGACGACGTGGCTGCCGTGCTGCGGGCCCTCAAATCCGGGCCGGTGGACTATTACGGCGACAGCTATGCCACCTGGTTCGGCGAAGTGTTCGCCGTGCGGCACCCGGAGTTGTTGCGCACCATGGTGCTGGACAGCGCCTACCCGGTGATCGGCGACAATTTCTATTCGGAAATCGATCACGGGCAGTTGGCGATGAATATTGCCTGCTGGCGATCCATGCCCTGCCGCGTGCTGGGCGGCAGTGCGACCGACCGTTTCGCCGCACTGCTGGAGAGCCTGCGCCACCGGCCCGTCACCGGCGTGGCGCCGGGGGAAAATGGCGAGCCACGGCACGTCACGGCCGATGCCGCCGGCCTGTTCCTGATCATTGCGAATGCGGGGAACGCACCGACGGCCTGGCGCGATCTGGACGCGGCGGGCCGTGCCTGGATGGACAAGCGCGACAATCTGCCTTTGCTGCGGCTGATTGCCGAGGCGCGCGACTCCTATTCCGGTGGCGGCGGCGCCAGCGAGTTCAGCGTGGGACTGGCGGACGCGGTGCAATGCGCCGAATACGGCACCGGCTTTTCGCTGTACGCTCCGCGTACAAAACGACGCCTGCAGTACCAGGCATCACTGGATCGCCTGCGGCAGAACCGCCCCGATGTCTATGCACCGTTCACCATCAACGACGCCGTGTTCAGCCAGATGAATGCCGAGGACTACAACACGTGCCTGCCATGGCCCGCGCCGGTGGAAGGCATTGTTCCCGGCGAGGCGGTGCCGCGCGGATCGGTGTTTCCGGCCGTGCCGGTGCTGGTGTTGAGCGGGGAACTGGACACGGTGACCTCGCCGCATGAAGGCCGCGCAACGGCCGCGCTGTTTCCGCGCGCAACGTTCATCGAGACGCCGAACCTGGTGCACGAATCGGCCATCGGCGACGCCGGTGTGTTCGTGCCGCCGAACGGCCAGGACCTGTCGCAGTGCGTCGGGCCGATCGTGCGGGATTTCGTTCGTTCCGGCGGCACGCTGGGCGACACCAGCTGCCTGGCCGCGATCCGGCCCATACGCACGGTGCCGGCCTTCGCCGTTCATTACGCCGATGTGGCACCAGCCAGCGCCGCCCCAGGCAACCAGGTAGGGAAGGCCGGGCTTGTGCTGGCAAGCGCTGCCACCGAAACGGTGGGCGATGTGGTGGCGCGCTACTACGTCACCACCGCCGGGCACGGCGCCGGGCTGCGTGGCGGAACGTTTTCGCTTGCGACGATTGCGAACGGATACGCACTGACCATGAAGAATTGCGCCTGGGCCGAGGACCTCACCGTCAGCGGCCGGATCGCGTGGCACCAGATCAGCGGCCAGGTCGAGGCGCAGGTGACGATTGAGGCCGCCTTGCATCGTGGCACCATCACTATCATGTGGAACGATCAGCAGACCGAGGCGCTAGCCCAGCTTTCCGGCACCATCGATGGCGCGAGGCTTGCGGCGACGCGGCTCGCGCCGTAAACGCCCAAAGGAAGGAAGTATTTCTTTTTTGAAAAAAAGAAACAAAAAACTTTTTTCTTTTTTTCAAGAAAGAACGGCTTCCTTGAATCATTCCCGGCTGACAAGATGGATCTCGACGCGGATATCCGCGCGGAAATGCTCAAGTATCTGCCGGTGCCGAACCGGGATGCGGCGTTATTGCTTGCGGACATGCCGACGGGGCGCCTGCTGGAGTGCTTCCTGAAGTGGCGTGACCGGCTCGTTCATCCGCATCCGCGGGCGTTGCGAATGTCCGCCGAGCTGCGCGCCAACCCGCGTTTCGGGGCGATGGAACAGGATATCAGGGCGATCTGGCAAAAAGTGATCGAAGGTGCGGATCTCGCGCGGCATGTTGGGCGCGGCGCGCGGTTCGCCTATTTGCAGACCCCGCAGCGGCCGCGGGATTTGAACCGGCTACTGAACAACTGGGATATTCACTGGCTCAACACGTCAAATCAGGTTGAAAGGGACGGATACGTCCAGCGCGGCGACACGCTTTTGTTTGCCATCTTCAAGGACGACGCCGCCTATTTTCTGGACCTGATGCCGCGCGGGCGCTGGCGTGGAAAGCGCCTGGTCGAGACCGCGTTGCGCAATTGGCCGGACGACGGATTGTTTCACAGAGTGCCGGGCGGCGCGCCGGAGCGGGAAAAGCGGCGCGCCTGGTTCGCCAGGGATGGTTCGGAACAACACGTCGCGCTCGAAGGAGACATTTATGTTTCAAATTCGTTCGGCGTTGCGGAGGGCAGCAGCCCGGCGCGCATTACGGTCATGTCGATGAAGCTGCAGGGATTGTTGCAATATTACGCGGAAAATCCGGGTGCGCTGGAGCGGGAGCTGAAGGCGGCCAACGAACGGTTTGCTATTGCGTGGCCACTCATATTTCAGCTTCGCCTGATTGTGGCGCGGACATCGCGAGGGTATGAATTTGTTATTATTGAGAGCGCGACGGGGACGATGATGGGGTTGGGAGTTTAGGAAGTATTTCTTTCTTGCAAGTTTGCCTGCGCGCCCACCCGGCGCCGGATGTACCCTCAAACAGCCAAAAGTTTTTTGTTTCCTTCTTTCAAAAAAGAAATACGTCCTTCCCTCACGGCAACAAAGCCCGAATGGCCTCCAACTCCGCCAAAGTGTGCAACAACGCCGCGCGGAGGCGTTCGACTTCGCTGGGCCGGCGCAGGGCGGCGGAAGGCGGATCGGGGATTGTCAGGGTCAGTTCGGGCGGCGGCGGCGTCAAGGCGAGGTTGCGTTCGGCCTCGGCGGCGGCGCGTTCGTCGGCGGTTGCGGGGGGGATGTCGTCGGCGAGGCGGCCGCCGCCTTCGCGCAGCAGGCGCTGGACGCCTTTGATCGTGTAGCCCTGAATATAGAGGAGGTCGGAAATGCGGCGCAGCAGGGAGATGTCGTCCGGGCGGTAGTAGCGGCGGCCGCCGCCGCGCTTGAGCGGCTTTACCTGCGGAAATTTTGTTTCCCAAAAGCGGAGTACATGCTGGGGAATGTGCAGTTCGTCGGCGACTTCACTGATGGTGCGGAATGCACCCGCGGCCTTGCGCGGCCGCAGCCGGCCGGCCTCGGCGTCGTCGTTCGCCGCGGGGGGTTCGAGCATCACTCGTCATCGCCTTCCGGGCCTTCCGGGCCTTCCGGGACGACCTGACCGTTGATTTGCGCCTTCAGCACCTGGCTCGGGCGGAACACCAGGACGCGGCGGGGCAGGATGGGGACTTCCACGCCCGTCTTGGGGTTGCGGCCCACGCGGCGGCCTTTCTGACGCACCGAGAACGTTCCGAACCCACTGATTTTGACCGATTCGCCGTCCTGCAGCGCACTGCAAACGCGCTCCAGCACATGCTCCAGCAGGTCTGCCGATTCGTTACGCGACAGGCCAACCTGGGTGTAGATCCGCTCGGCGAGGTGCGCTCGGGTTACTGTGTTCATAACCTTACGGTAAGATAGGTACCGCGGGGCCGTCAATGAATCATGCAGGTTCAAGCCGTTACATCCCGGCCGTGGGGGCCCCGCATGAACAAGCGGCGGCCCGGGGCCCGCGCGCTGCGGCGGCTGCGGCACGCAGGCGGCCAAGCAGTTATATATGCCTATTGATTTATATACCTTGATCTGCATATACAGTGTCATGGATATGATCATGGCGGCCCTGTCCGACCCGATGCGCCGGCGCATGCTGGATGAGCTGCGGGCCGGCGAGCAGTCGGCGGGCACGCTGGAGCGGGCGCTGGGGCTGAGCCAGCCGTCGGCGTCCAAGCACCTGCGGGCGTTGCGCCAGGCGGGATTGGTGCGGGTGCGCAAGGACGCGCAGCGGCGGCTGTACGCCATCGATCCGGCGCCGTTGGCGGCGCTGGATGTTTGGCTGGCGGATTACAGGCATTTCTGGGCCGGGGCGCTGGATGCCCTGGCGCATCATCTTGAACGGGAGGTGTAACATGTGGGGTAACGTGTCGCCGGCGCAGACTGGCAGTGTGCTGACGTTCGAGCGTGATATCGCGCGGCCGATGGAAAAGGTTTGGGCGGCGCTGATTACGCCGGCGCGGCTGGCCGATTGGCTATGCGCGGACGCCGAGCTGGAGCCCCGCGTGGGTGGGCGTTTTCACCTGGCGTTCCGCAATTTTTCGCATACGATGACGGGCGAGATCACGCGGTTCGAGCCGCCGCACGTGCTGGAATATACCTGGACCGAACCTGTGGCGAAGGGAAATTCCCTGGTGCTGTGGCGGCTTTTCCCAACGCCGGGCGGCTGCCGGCTGGTGATGACGCACACTTTGCCGCATTGCGCACCGGATGATGGCGCGGTGGCGGATTTCGCGTCCGGGTGGCACTGGCACATCGATGCACTGCCGGCGGCCTGCGATGGTGTTGCGACCGCCTGGGCGGAGCCTGGCTGGCGGTCGTTGCGGGAGGCGTATTCGGCGCGGCAACAACGAAGTGCGGGGGCAGAGCCCCTGGCGTTTTTTGCTACATCGGCATCGTCTGGCCGGCTTGCATCATGTTGTGATCCATATTCGACATGATCCACAGCGAGCCGCCCATGATCAGGAACACGATCAGCACGCCGAAGGCGAGCGCCATGACATTGTTGACGTTATCGGGTCCGGTTGTGATGTGAAGGAAGAAAATCAGGTGCACGCCCATTTGCGCCACGGCCAGCACCGTCAGTGCCACCGGAATGCTGGGCGTCCAGACCAGGGTGGTTTGCGCAATGAAAAACGAAACGCAGGTGAGCAGGCTCGCCAGCCCGAGCCCCAGGATGTAGTTTGCCAGGCCTTCCGCATGTGAGGCGCCTTCGACGGGTTCATCGCCCGGCGCGGTATCTGTGACCTGGGTGTCTGCGTCCGCCTGTTCGTCACTCATGACGCTGCTCCCATCAGGTACACCACCGTGAACAAACCTACCCAGATAATATCCAGCGCATGCCAGAACAGGCTGAAGCACAGGATGCGCCGCAGAATGTCGGGCCGGTATCCTTTGGCGAATACCTGCGCCACCATCGTCAGCAACCATAACAGGCCCGCGGTGACATGCAGCCCATGGCAGCCGACCAGCGTGAAGAACGCCGAGAGGAAGGCGCTACGCGTCGGCCCTGCGTTTTGTGCAACGAGACCGGCGAATTCATGGATTTCCAGGCCGAGAAACGCCGCGCCGAGCAGAAACGTAACGGCCATCGCGCCGTAGAACCAGGCGCCACGCTGTGTTTGCGCGCCGATGCTGGCGATGCCGCACGTGAAACTTGAGAACAGCAGGCACGCTGTCTCGAGGCCGACATTTCTAAGATCGAACAATTGGCGCCCGCCCGGGCCCCCGGCCGTGCTCCGCACCAGCACCGCGTAGGTCGCGAAGAAGGCGGAAAACATGACGATGTCGCTGAGCAGGAAAATCCAGAACCCATAGCCCGCGATAATGCGCTTGGAGGCTCCCGCGCGTTCGGCGTGGTCGTGATGAGGTTGCCCGGACTCCAGCGTGCCTTCGCTCGCCTTTGCGGCAATCGCGCTCAAGGCGTCACCTGCGCGAGTGCGGCGTTACGGGCGCGCCGGTTGGCACGATCGATCCGCGCGACCTCGGCCGCGGGCACGACGTATTCCGTCGTGTCGCGCCAGGCAAAGACGACGAAGGTGGCAAACGCACCGACAAAGCC
>CAJCIS010000251.1 GCA_903970435.1 Acidobacteriota bacterium
GTTTGGGGCCCCGCAGGGCGCCGATGGCGGCGGTGATAGCGGAATAAAAATCGGCGCCGGTGCCCGCCACGACGCGGGCTGCGAATGTCGAGGCGTTGAATTCATGTTCGGCATACAGAATGAGGCTGGTGTGCATCGCGCGCACCCAGATGTCGGGCGGCGGCACGCCGTGCAGAAGATGCAGGAAATGACCGCCGATGCTGTCATCGTCGGTTTCGACGTCGATGCGCTTGCCGTTTTGGGCGAAATGGAACCAGTAGAGCAGCATCGAGCCGAGCGAGGCCATCAGGCGATCGGCAATGTCACGCGCGCCCTGCACGCTGTGATCGTCCTTCTCCGGCATTGCGCAACCGAGGGCAGACACCGCGGTACGCAATACATCCATGGGATGCGTGGCCGCGGGCAGTTCCTCGAGAACGTTCAGCACGCTGTTCGGCACGCCCCGCCAGGCTTTCAGTTTCGTCTTGTAGGCCCGCAGCTCGGCCTTGTTCGGCAATGTCCCGTGCACGAGCAGGTGCGCGATCTCCTCAAATTCGGCGATCTCGGCAAAGTCGAGGATATCGTAGCCGCGGTAATGCAGATCGTTGCCGGTGCGTCCGACGGTGCACAGAGCGGTATTGCCGGCGGTGACACCGGACAGCGCGACCGATTTTTTGGGCTTGGGCGCTGTACGCGCTTCCACGGCATCGTCCATCGAAAATCTCCCTGTGGCGCCGGCACGCCGAATTGAGCCTCCGGGCGCTGACGCAAGAAACCTTGCCGACGCGGTGCCGGACCAACGGAACGCTTTAGGCAGACTTAATGGCCTCCTGCAACGCCGGGCGGACCGCCACGGTCCCGTTGCGGTGGTTCCCATAGCCGCGCCGGGCAGCTATGCCAATTCGTGGGGGCCGAAAAGGTGAACATGCGGCCAATGTCTTAAGTTACCGATGCGAAGGTTTTACGAGGCACGCGGGGCGTTCTCTGTCTGTCTCAAAATTTATATGGTTCAGACACAGTATAATTGCTTTATGCCTTGGGCGGTCCCCGGGCGAAGGGGACATGATAATGCTTTACCAATATTACGAGTGGCAGAAGGCGAGCCTGGAGCCCATGCGACTGTTCGCCAGCGGCGCGTTGCAACTGTTGGATCTGCCGGGTAATCCGCTGCGCGAGACGGCACTGGGACGCTGGACTGCGGCGACGCTGGATCATTTCGAGCATAACACCCAGAACTTCGCCAAACCCGGGTTTGGACATACGCACACCGTTATCGATGGCGTCGAAGTGCCGGTGATCGAAGAAGTGGCGGATCGCCGGATTTGGTGCGATCTGCTGCATTTTCGCCGCACCGTGGATCGGCCGCGCGATGCGCGCGTGCTGCTGGTGGCGCCGCTGTCCGGGCATTTTGCAACGCTTCTGCGCGGCACTGTGGCCGCGTTCCTACCGGACCATGATGTTTTTATAACGGATTGGTCGAATGCGCGCGACGTGCCGCTCGGCGCCGGCACGTTCGATCTGGACGATTATATCGAGCATGTTTGCGGCTATATTCGCCTGTTGGGGCCGGATGTTCATGTCGTTGCGGTGTGCCAGCCGGCGGTGCCGGTGCTGGCGGCGGTGGCGCTGATGAATGCCGCCCGCGATCCCGCCTGTCCACGCAGCATGACATTGATCGGAGGACCGATCGATACGCGCGAGGCACCCACCGAGGTGAATGCGTTCGCCAAGCGGCATTCCCTGGACTGGTTCCGGCGCAACGTCATTCATTCGGTACCGTTCGGAAGCCCCGGCTTCCTGCGGCAGGTCTATCCCGGATTTGTGCAGCTTGCCGGATTCATGGCCATGAATCTCGACAGGCACATGGAAGCGCACTGGCAGATGTTTCAACATCTGGTGGATGGCGACGGCGAGTCGCTTGCGTCGAAAAGGGAGTTCTACAAGGAGTACAAGGCGGTGATGGACATGCCGGCCGACTATTATCTGCAGACGATTGCGTCGGTGTTCCAGGACCATTTGTTGCCGCGGGGCCTGTTGATGTGCCGCGACGAGGTGGTGCGGTGCGAGGCCATTACGCGCACGGCACTGCTGACGATCGAGGGGGAGCGGGACGACATCTCAGGCATCGGGCAGACGCGGGCAGCGCATAAATTATGCACCGGACTGCCGGAGACGATGCGGCAGCATATCGAGCAGGCCGGCGTCGGACATTACGGGTTGTTCAACGGCAGCAAGTTCAGGCAGCAAATCGCGCCGAAGATCAAGGCGTTCATGAGGGAGCATTGTTCCTAAGAAAGAAGGAAGCAGTTCTTTTTTGAAAAAAGAACTGCTTCCTTTTTGGCGGCCGGGGACGACCTCCCTGGCCCCTTTTTTTGTCTAAAGCGGCCTCAGCCTGACTGGAAAATCGTCGGGTGCCCGTCGGGCCGCTCCAGGTTGTTGTCTGCAGAGCATTTATATCAGCCTGAAGTTGGGCGTCTCCATCGGGCGATTCCCGTCAGGCTGAAAAGGCTCTAAACGGCTTTCTTAAGATTCGGGCTCGCCTTGAACCGAACCGTCTTTCCAGCCTTGACCTTGACGGGCTCGCCGGTGCGCGGGTTCATCGCCTTGCGCGCCTTGGTCTTCTTGACGCTGAACGTGCCGAAGGACGGCAGCGTAAAACCACCCTCCTTCTTCAATTCCTTGACAATGGCTTCGATCAGGGCGCCGGCGGCAACATTGGCGGCAACGCCCGTGCAGCTGGTGCTGTCCTGGATCACGCTGGCGAGGAAAGCCTTGCTCATAATTTAATCCTTCTTGTCCGGCCGCGCGGCGGTCCGGCACGATTCATGACGGCGAACGGCCGCCCGCCCGTCGACATGCCCCCACCGCGGCGACCCGCCGCCCACCCCTGGCGACACCGGGCCCAAACACCGTGAGGGAGCCTGCCGACTCTGGAAGGCCGACCTTTCGCGTGTGCAATAGCGCCTTCACCGGAACCCTGCAACAGCCAACGATGCAGGACTTCCCAGTGCTTGGCAGAGGTATTTCGGGGTGTTCCCGACATGTGACACAGCTACGGCGGAAACGGAGGCGGGCAAAAAGCCGGCTGCCATTCGCGGCCAGGGTCTAGAGAGGCTTGTGGATTGTAATGCGGATCGGCGAACAATACCGCCCCCCAGCGATCCCGCAGCCGCCGCACTTCGACGGATTCCAGCGCGGCCCGGGCGCCCGCATAATGCCGGCCGAGGGATAGCGACTCGTAATGCATCAGCAGCGCTTCCGCGCAATACACGATTCGCCAACCCGCCCGCCCTGCCCGCAGGCAAAAATCAACATCATTCAGGGCGATGGCAAAACCTTCGTCCATGCCGCCAATGTCGCGATACAAGGATGCACGCACCAGCATGCAAGCGGCCGTGACGGCCGAGACGGCGCGGCTCACCAGGCCGATACCGTGCGGCCCGGCATCGCCCGCCGGGCGCAGCCGGCCGGCGTGTTCGCACAGATCGGCAAGTCCCAAAACGACACCTTCATGTTGTACCATGCCATTGCCGTAAATCAGGCGGGCGCCGACGATGCCGACGCGCGGGTCCTGCATGTGCGCAACCATTGCGGCCAGCCAACCGGATGAAACGGGAACCACATCATCGTTCAACAGGAGCAGGAATTCGGAATCGGCGCCTGCTGAAGCCGCGTTGTTGATGGAAGCATAGTTGAATTGTTGCATAGGGATGGCGCGTATCGTCAGGCGCGGAATCGCCGCCAGCCGGCGTAGCACAAGCGGCCTGGCGCGCGCGGGCGCCGACAAAAGCAGATCCAGCCGCAAATTCGGATAGTCCGTGCCGGTGTGTATGCGCCACATGCTGTGCGCCACGTGCCTGGATCGGCCCTGGCTCGGCACCAGCGCCAAAACGGTAGGAACGAAGCCGGATTCGCACGTCTGTGGCGCCGCCTCCGCGAACACCACGGGCGCATTCGGCGGCAGGTGCGCCAAGATGCGAGGTATATGCACCATTTCATCCGCACCACAGGCCGCAAGGCGTGCCTGGCGCAAATCCTTGGCACGCATCGCGCCATCCAGACCAGGCGGCGGTGCGGTCCAACGTACGGCGCAAGGACCCGCGGCCGGGAGGGAACTGCGCACCACCAGCGGGTCGGCGCCGGGCAGAAACACCGGGTCATGCCGGCTGCCGTCGATTCCCAGGCGGTCGAAATCGGCAGTGATGCACACGGCGTTCGGGTGGGCGGACGCGGCCCACGCAAACCACGCAAGCGCGTGCGGGGCCAGCACCTCGCCGCCCTGCATAAGCATCACCCAAGGGGCGGTAATTTGCGCCCAATCCGCCTCTGTCAGAATGCGGCACGGCGCGGTGGCGGTCGATCCGCGCAGCGCCGCGGCGGTGTCGGCGAATGCCGGCGCCGAGTCGCCCAGCACGGCTATCTGGATATCGAGAGGTACCGCGATCGGCGGCGGCGGCAGTACCGATTCGCAGAGCGCAATCCAGACTGCATACGGCGGTGCGTCGCCGCCGCGCGCCGGGGCCTGCCCCAGATTGGCGCGCAGCCGCCCGGGCACGCCGAGCGGCGCGCCCCGGAGACTGTCCGCGAGAAGATGCCGCCCGCGCCACAGCAGACACGCCGCTGCCTCCCACCGTGAAAGCAAGGCGATGGACAGTTCGGCGTTTGTGGTCGGGGCACCGAACAGGCGCAGCGCCACGCCGGTTGCAGCACCAGGGATGTGCAGAATCGTTTCGCGTTGTGACCAACCGCGCGCAGCCCCACGCGCGGGGCCGAGGAACACGCTGCGGACGACTTGGCCGCGCGCGGGGTCGGTCAGCGCCACCTGCGCCCACCAGGGCTGCGCGTCCGGCAGAGCCGCGCGAAGCTTGCACCAGCGGCCGCCGGCAGTCGGCGGAAGGCCGGCCTCGCAACCGCCGGGGCGGCCGCCGGCCTCCGGTTGCAGATCGAGCGTTCGCCAGCGGGACAGCATCAAGCGGGTGCACCACACAGCCTGCCCGCCGTAAACCACCCCATCGCCCAAGATGCTTTGGGTTTGTGCGACCTCCACCCCCTGACAAGGTCGCTTTTGTGCTTAACTGCGCCGTCATGACCCTAGAAGCGATGCACGCAAGCTGGGCTAGCCCCGCGCCGCCCCGGACAGAACACACGCCGCGGCCGCCCCGGACAGAACACACGCCGCGGCCGCGGCGGACAGAACACACGCCGCGGCCGCGGCGGCGCAAACAGGCGGCGCGGCGGACGCGCGCAGAATGACACGCCGGATTGCGGTTGTCGGCGCCGGCCCGGGCGGGCTGGCAGTTGCCATGCTTCTGGCGCGCAGCGGCGCGGCGGTGACATTGTTCGAGCGGGAAGGCCAGGTGGGCGGCCGCTCGGCGACCGCAGTGGCGGCTAGCAACGCGGGGATATTCCGGTTCGATACCGGGCCGACCTTCTTCCTGTATCCACGCATCCTGGCAGAAATTTTCGCGGCCTGCGGCGCCGACCTGGCGCGCGAGGTGGAGCTGATCCGGCTCGACCCGCAATATGAGCTGGTGTTTGCCGGCGGCGGCCGGATCAAAGCCACCCCCGACCTTGTGCGCATGCAGGCGGAAATCGCACGCATCGCACCCGGCGACGCCGCGGGGCTCCCCGGTTTCATGGAAGATAACAGGCGCAAGCTGGAACTTTTCCGGCCGGTGCTGGAAATGCCATTTTTGTCGTATGCCGACATGGTGTCCAAGCCCATGCTGCGCGCGCTGCCGATGTTGCGGCCGTGGCGCAGTGTGGATCAGGATCTGGCGACCCATTTTTCCGACGAGCGGGTGCGGCTGGCGTTCTCGTTTCAAAGCAAATATCTCGGCATGTCGCCGTTTCGCTGCCCGAGCCTGTTCAGCATTCTCGCCTATATGGAATATGAGCACGGGGTTTATCATCCGCGCGGCGGCTGCGGCAGTGTCATGACGGCCATGGAACGGGTGGCCCGGCGCATGGGCGTTCAGTTCCGGCTTGGCACGAAGGTGCATGAATTGCCGCTGGCCGGACGCCGGGTGCGCGGCGTGCGCACCGATGCGGGCACCGAATTGTTCGACGCTGTGGTGCTGAACGCGGATTTTGCCGAGGCGATGCGCACCCTGGTGCCCGACCAGGCGCGCCGGCGCTGGACCGACCGGCGCATTGCACGCAAAAAATTCTCGTGCTCCACCTTCATGCTCTACCTGGGGCTGGAGGGAAAACTGGATCATCTGGCGCACCATACGATCCATCTGGCCGAAGATTACCGGCGCAATCTGGCGGAAATCGAAGCCGGCGACGCGCCCGGGGCGCCCTCGTTCTACATGCAGAATGCCTGCGTGACTGATCCCGCGCTGGCACCTTGCGGCCATTCGACGTTGTATGTGCTGGTGCCGGTCGGCAATTTGACGCGCAAGCGGGTCGATTGGCACACCGCGCAACATGCCTACCGGGAAAAGATCTTGAACCTGGTGGAGCAGGCCGGCGTCGGCGACGTCAGGCGGCGTATTCGCTACGAGCGCATGCAAACGCCGGCGGGATGGGCGCAGAGCGGCGTGCATGAGGGCGCCACCTTCAATCTGGCGCATTCGATCGACCAGATGATGATATTCCGCCCACGTAACAGGTTCGAGGACCTGGACGGGTTGTATCTGGTGGGCGGCGGCACCCACCCGGGCAGCGGTCTGCCGGTGATCTTCGAGGGGGCGCGGATTTCGGCGCGATTGCTGTGCGCGGATCTCGGCCTGCCGCGCGATAGTGGCGCCGATCTCGGCGCCGCATGCCGTGCGGCCGATGCGACTCATGCCCAGGGTGTCACGCCCCCCGACCTGGTCGCAGCCTGAGCATGGATCCCATCGGTATTATCGGCGGAGGCCTGGGCGGCCTGGCGGCGGCTTGCATCCTGGGTGCGCGCGGCTACAAGGTTGTCGTGTGGGAAAAGAACGATTGGCTGGGCGGCAAGGCGGCCGAGCTTGCGGCGGACGGTTTTCGTTTTGATATGGGTCCGACAATTCTGACCGTGCCGCGGGTTCTGCATCGCATTTTCGCCGAGGCGGGGCGCAGCACTGCCGACATGCTCGACCTGCGGCGCCTCGATCCGCAATGGCGGTGTTTTTTCCAGGACGGGTCGGTGCTGGACCTGTTGCAGGACACCGTGGCAATGGCGGCGCGGCTGCGCGACTATGCGCCCGGCAGCGGCAACGGCTATCGCGACTTCATCGACATGGCGGCCAGGCTGCATGAGGTGAGCGAGAAATTCTTCTTCTGGCGCAGCGTCGAGGATATCGGCGATACGCTGGATTTCAGCAAGAATTTCGATCTCGCCACATTGCGCGATGTGCTGAGCCTGCGCATGGGCACGACCGTCGCCGGCCAGATCCGCAAGCGCGTGGATGACAAGCGGGTCGCCCAGATGCTCGATCATTTCGTGCAATATGTCGGCAGTTCGCCGTACGGGTCGCCGGCGGTGCTGTGTGGCATTGCGCACATGCAGACGCATGACGGCGTGTGGTACCCGATGGGGGGCACACGGGCCGTGCCGGTCGCTTTGGAGAAACTCGCCCGGGAACTCGGCGTGGAATTCCGCACCGGAATCGGGGTCAACCGGATCGTAACGGCCGGTGGGCGGGTGCGCGGGGTGGAGACGGTGGACGGGCGGATTACACCGGTGGCCGCCGTCGTGTCGAACATGGACAGCGTGCGGACCTACAAGGAACTTGTGGGCGGCAGCGCCGAGAAGAGTTTTTCGCGCCGCTGGAAGCGCGAGCCCGCCTGTTCGGGGGTTGTGCTGTATCTAGGGCTGGACCGCGCCTATGAGCATCTGGCGCACCACAATTTCATATTCTCGCGCGATCCGGAGGAAGAGTTTCACGCGATCTATGACCGCGGGGAGCCGGCGCCGGATCCCACCTGTTACGTGGCCGCACCGTCGCGCACCGATCGCGGGGTGGCGCCGCCGGGCGGCGAGGCGCTGTATGTGCTGGTCCACACGCCCTACATCCGGCAGCGGCACGACTGGGCCCGCATGTTGCCGGCCTACCGCAGGATTATTCTCGACAAGATGAAACGCACCGGGAACATGCCGGACATTGAAGACCGGATCGTATTCGAACAGGTGCTGACGCCGCAGGATATTCACGACCGCTACAGCGTGCTGAACGGTGCGATTTACGGTCTTGCCAGCCATGGCAGGCTGTTTGGCGCTTTCAAGCCGGGTAACCGTTCGCGCGATTTGCCGGGCCTGTATCTTGCCGGCGGCGCCGCCCATCCGGGTCCCGGCATGCCGATGGTGCTCATGAGCGGCTGGATCGCGGCCGATTCGCTCGATGCCGACATGGGTGCCGCGCTGCGCATGGCCGACCCTGTTGTGCCGGCGCCGGAACATGCCTGAGCCGGGTTTCGAGCGGCACCCCCTGGCGCTGCGCTCGCCGGCGCTGCTGGCGGCGTTCCGTTGCTACGTGCGATGCTTTGCCTGGATGCGCTTTTCCGCGGTGCGCGTCTCCCGCGGCGGACTGCCGGCGCCGTTCAGCGGGCGCCCGCTGGTGATTTACAGCAACCACCCGTCCTGGTGGGATCCGGCAATCTTCATGATCGCCGGGCCGAAATTTTTTCCGGGGCGCCTCGAATTCGGCCCGATGGCGGCGGCGGAGTTGCGGAAATGGGGATTTTTCCGGCGGCTCGGCGTGTTCGGGCTGGAGCCGGGACGGCGCGGTGCGGCGCAATTTTTGCGCGTCGCACGGCAGGGTCTTGCCGATCCCCGCGCTGCCTTATGGATTACCGCTGAAGGCGCCTTCACCGACGCACGAAAACGTCCGTTGCACCTGCAACCGGGTGTCGCGCATCTGGCGCGCGACGTGCGGGACGTCGTTCTATTGCCGCTTGCGCTGGACTACGTGTTCTGGAACGAAAGCCGTCCTGAAGTGCTGCTGCGGTTCGGCGAGCCGATCGCCGGCGCGCCAGGCATTCCTGTCGCCGAATGGAGAGGCCGCCTGACCGGCGCGCTGACCGAGGCGATGGATGGCCTGGCACAGGACAGCGCCGCGCGCGACCCGTTGCGTTTCATGACGTTGATACCGGGCGCCACGCAAACCGGTCTGCTGTTCCAGAAAACCCGGCGTGCCGCGGCCGCGTCATGATCGCGGGTATTTGCGCGGTATTGGCAGCTTCCCCCTTGGCGCTCGCGCTGGACAATATGCGCCGCCTGCGCACGCCGGCGCCGGCCGACGGCGTGCCGGCCGTCTCGGTGTTGATCCCGGCGCGCAACGAGGCCGCCAATATCGGTGCGGCGGTGCACGCGGTGCTCGCAAGCCGCGGTGTCGATCTCGATCTGGTGGTGCTGGACGATGGCAGCACGGACGACACGGCCGATATTCTGGCCGGCATTGCGGACCCGCGCCTGCGCGTGCTGCTTGGGGGCGCGCTGCCCGCGGGATGGAGCGGCAAGCAGCACGCCTGCGCCCGCCTGGCCGACGCGGCCCGGCACGATCTGATGCTGTTCGTCGATGCGGACGTGCGCCTGGCGCCGGACGCCGCGCGCCGAATCGCGGGGTTCATGCAGCGCAACGATGTCGGGCTGGCCAGCGGCTTTCCGCGGCAGATGACAATCGGCTGGGCGGAGATTCTGCTCCTGCCGCTGATCCATTTCCTGCTGCTGGGCTATCTGCCGATCGCACGCATGCAGCACAATCTGTCACCGGGCCTGGGAGCCGGATGCGGTCAATTGATGATGGTGCGCAAAGATGCCTACGGGCGGGCCGGCGGACATTCGGCCATCAGGGCCAGCCTGCATGACGGCATCATGCTGCCGCGTGCCTTCCGCCGCGCCGGCATCATGACGGGTCTGTTCGACGCAACCGCGCTGGCAAGTTGCCGCATGTATGACAGCAGCGCGGGGGTTTGGGAGGGGCTGACGAAGAACGCCACGGAAGGGATGGCCAAGCCCATTGCACTCCCGATCTGGACGTTCCTGCTCGCCGGCGGCCACGTGGTGCCGTTTTTTCTGCTGCCGGCCTGGCCTGCGATAATTGCCTGCGCGTGCGCCTATTTGCTTCGTGCCTTGTTGGCGTGGCGGTTTGGCCAATCGTGGCGCAGCGTCGTATTGCATCCGGCCGGCGTCGCGGTCTTGCTGATGTTGCAGTGGGCCGCGTTGCTGCGGGCGGCTTTCGGGGTGAGGGCGACCTGGCGGGGCCGCGCCTACACGGTCCAGGGATGATACGCGCGGCTCCCTTGGCATTGCTGCTGGCGCTGCCCGCGCACGCCGCTTCAATCGTCGTCACGGTTGGCGGTATACGGAACAACCATGGCCATGTTCGCGTTGCCATTTGTCCTAAGGCGATGTTTCTGCGCCCGCAATGTCCGTGGTTTGGCATTGGGCCAGCCCTGCCGGGGGACGTGCGTATCGTCATCCAGAACGTTCCGCCTGGCACCTACGCGGCCGAAGCGTTTCATGACGAGGACGATAACGGCAAGCTGGAACGGAGCTTTTTTGGCTTGCCGGAGGAAGGCATGGGATTCTCCAATGACGCGCCGATGAGATTCGGGCCGCCGGCGTTTGGTGCGGCGTCCTTCGATGTGGGCGGCATGGACGGGCAAATTCGCTTTTCGATGCGGTATTATGATCGTTGAAAGAAAGCAAGCAGTTCTTTTTTGAAAAAAAGAACCAAAAAACTTTTGCCTGTAAGAGTTTCTTGGTTCTTTTTTTCAAAGACGAATTGCTTGCTTTGCCATGCTCCTCCCGCGCCACCTTCGCCACGACCCCGCCGATCCGTTGTGGCCGGATCGCGACCGTGTGTTCTGCGCCGCGGGTGCGACGCCGCCCGCCGGCATCGAGCCCATCCGCCTCGATGCGCCCCCCGGCTTTACCGCCGCCGCGGCGACCGGCGCCGCGCTCGCCGAGCGTATCCTGGCCGCCCGCTTCGGGCGTTCGCTGGTGGACCATCACACCTGGCTGCTCGCCGACCGCACCGAACTTGCCGCCGGCGCGGCGCACGAGGCGGCCGCCATCGCAGGCGCCGCGCCGCTCGGCCGCCTCACCATCATCGCCGAACTGCCTGATGCCGAAGCACCCGCGCTCGCACGCTTTGCCGCGCTGGGCTGGATGGTGCGCCGGGTAACCCGCTGCGACACCGCCTCGTTCGAGGCTGCGATCACGGCGGCCGGGCGCGCCCAGAAACCCACCCTCGTCGCCTGCATTGCCGTGCCGGGTGCCACCCCGCCCGGCCCCGCCGCGGACTCATCCGACGAGCCGACGGCGCATGGGCGGGCGGCCGGGGCGCGCCGCGCCTGGCTCAAACGCCTGCGCCGGCACGCCAGCCACGAGCTTTTCCTCCGCGCGCAAGCCGGCCGCCTGCCGCCGGGCGGAATCGAGGCCGTAGGGTCCCCGCCCGCCCCGGCACCGATTTCGCCTGCTGAGGCCGTGCAGGCCGCGTTGCCACGCCTGGCCCCCGCCTGGCCCGAACTCGCCGGCCTGACGCCGGACGGATTCTTCGCCGCACCGCCCGCCCTTTTTGCCGGCCGAACCGTCACGTGGGGCGACCGCGCCCAAGCGGCCGCCGCAGGCCTGCTCGGCATGGCGCTGCATGGCGGCATTCTGCCCATGGCCGATCTGAGCGTCACCGCCGTTGACATGGCTTTGCCCACGCTGCGCCTCGCGGCGTCCCTCAATTTGCGCCTGCTGCTGCTGGTGCGCGAAAGCGTGCCGCTGCCGGAGGGTATCCTCGCCGCGCTTCACGCCCTGCAAGGTGCGCGGATCTTCCGCCCCGCCGACGCCGCCGAGGCCCTGGAATGCCTCGCCCTTGCGCTACGCCATGTGGCGGCGCCCAGCCTGCTGCTGCTCGGCGACCGCGCCATGCCGCCCGCGCCCGGCGTGCCGGCGCGATCCTGCGCCCGCGGCGGATACGTGGTGCACGAAGCGTCCCGGCGCGACGTCACCCTCATCGCCAGCGGCGCGGATGTGCGGCTGGCACGCACCGCGCGGCACGACCTGGACGCATCCGGCATCACCGCCGCCTGCGTCTCGCTGCCGTGCTGGCAGCTCTTCGCGGCGCAGGATGCGGCGTATCGCGCGGCGGTATTGGGAACCGCGCCCCGCATGTGGCTCGGACCGGCAGCCATTCCGGCCTGGGGCTGCATGCCGGACGGCCATGACGTTCTTGTCGACACGCGGCAGGGCACCGACATTGCGGAGTCCGTCATCCGGGCCATCCGGCGCAGCGGGTAAAGGTTGCCGGAACGCTACGAACGCGCGGAACCGATTGCCGTCCGGGGCGCCGGGCGCGCCCCCTAGGAAGCCGGGCCAACATCGGTTAGCTACCGGCATGAGACGGTGACCGCCGGTTCACCGGCCAGAAAAGTGAGGAAACAGAAGATTATGGCCGTGAAGGTTGCCATTAACGGATTTGGCCGCATCGGCCGCCTGGTACTCCGTGCGCTCATCGACTCCGGCCGCACCGATCTCGAGCCCGTTGCCATCAATGACCTTGGCAGCGTGGAGGCCAACGCCCACCTGTTCCGTTACGATAGTGTGCATGGCCGCTTCGCCGGCGAGGTGAAAGTGGACGGCACCAACCTCATCATCACCCATGGCGGCCGCACCTGGGGGCCCATCCGCGTCAGCGCCGAACGCGATCCGGCCAAGGTGCCGTATCAGGGTGTCGACGTGGCGATGGAATGCACCGGCCTGTTCACCAAGAAGGAAACCGCCGCCCAGCTCATCACCGCCGGCGCCCGCCGCGTGCTGGTCAGCGCCCCGGCCGACGGCGTGGACGCCACCATCGTCTATGGCGTGAACCACGACATCATCACGCCCGACATGACGGTGATCAGCAACGGGTCCTGCACCACCAACTGCCTGGCGCCGATGGCCATGGTGCTGCACGACGCATTCGGCATCCTGCGCGGCTACATGGTGACCATTCACAGCTACACCGGCGACCAGCGCACGGTGGACACCTTGCACAAGGACCTGCACCGCGCCCGCGCCGCCGCATTGTCGATCATCCCCACCAGCACGGGGGCGGCCAAGGCGCTCGGCCTGGTGCTGCCGGCGCTGAAGGGGAAGCTCGACGGTACCGCCATCCGGGTGCCGACGCCGAACGTTTCGTTCGTCTCGCTCGACGTGAATCTGCGCGAGCGGCCCAGTGTCAAGGACGTCAACGCGGTTTTCCAAACCGCATCGGAAGGCCGGCTGAAGGGCATTCTGGACTACAACACGGCGCCCCTGGTCAGCAGCGATTTCAACGGTGTCGCCGCGTCCTGCACCTTCGATGCGACGCAAACCGCGTCGGTGGACGACGGCGCCTTGATCCGCATCGTCGGCTGGTACGACAACGAATGGGGATTCTCCAACCGCATGGCCGACACCGCGGCCCTGTTTGGCAGCCTGTAGCGGAACCCGGGCGATGCGGGCCGATCCCGAACATCGCCGTCCGCCGCCGCCGCGTCGGCGCGCCGACTTTCTGCCGACCGCGGCACGCGCGTGGAGCCTGGTTTTCATTTTCGCGCGACGCTCGCCGATCCTCGTCGTCGCCGGCGCGGCCGCCTTCGCCGCCGGCGCGCTCGTGCCGTCGATGCTGCTGGAACGGGCCCATATCGGTCTGGGCGGCAGCGGCGACCTGGCCGCGGATTTCGGCCGCTGGGGTGCGGCGTGGCTCTATTTCCTCATGGCGGCGCGCTTCGTCGTGCCGACCATCGTCGGGGGCGGCCTTTTCCTCGCCATGCAGCGCGTCTTCATGGCCGGCGGCGGCAACGGGGTCGCCGCGCTCCGCGACATATCCAGCTGGGCCTGGGTCGCCATGGCGCTTCTGGCTTTTAAACTGGCCGGTGCCGCCTCTGCCTGGCTGGCGGCATTCATGCCCGTCATGCTGGTGCTGATACTCGGCCAGGTTTCCGCCCTGCTGACTTTGGTATTGCTGGCGCCGCTCTTCGTCATGGCCGCGCTGTGCGTGGTGCGACTGTCGCTGGCGCCGGCCGCCCTCGCCTTGGGCCTGGCCAAATCGGCGGCCGAAAGCTGGGAAATTACCCGCGGCCGTGCGTTGCACATTCTCGGCGTCTGGCTGGTGACCGGCGCGCCCCTCGCGGCGGCCGCGACCGCGCTCGCGTGGTGGGCGCCCGCCAACGACCTGCCGGTCGTGCTGCCGCTGGGTCTTCTGGCGCTGCTGCTGGCGGGCGCGCTGTCCAGTCTGCTTTACACTTCGTATCGGCTTCCGGCCCATATGCGCCCGGACCGACGCCCCAGCCGCAACCGCAGCCGGCGCTCGGAGCCTGCACTCGCCAAATAGTCCGGCGACCAAAGATTCGCCGCACAGCCGAAAGCCACCGGAGCCGCAAGGGCCCGATGGCTATCCGGTCATCAACGCAAGGAATCCAGGCTTTATGCCGCCTGCTTTACCTTCTCGGCCGCCTCACGCACGCGGGCGGTCACCGGGGCGAGCGCCTCGCCCGTCACCTTCAAATAGTCCTCAACGAACGCGCTGGTCTCGCTCAGCGCGCGGCTCGCCGTGGCACGCGCAAACTGCGCCTGCAGGCTCATCGCCTCGGTAACGCTCTTCACGCCGGTCAGCGCACGAAAATGCGCCAACGTCTGCTCGAACTGCGTGCGGTTCACGTTGGCCGCATGCGTCGCCAGGTTCTTCAGGCCCTCGCCATAAATCTGGCCGGCCTTGACGACGGTCTCCAGCGCTGTGCGCTGCACATCCACATAAGTGCGTGCCATCTCGGCCGCCTGCTTCAGGCCGCCCGTCACTTCAGCCTGCATCGTCTTCACGTGCGCGGTCGCAGACTCCGTCGTCTGCCTGATCGTCTCGGCGGCACGGGCGGTTGTCGTCTCGGCGACCTTCTCGAACTTTTTCGTGGCCACGGGGCTCACGGTTTCCATATCTGCCATGTGTCTCTCCTTTTTTGCTGCACCGCAGCAATGCCTACATATGCGGCAGAGATGAATGAATCAAGCACAAACTTGTGCACTGCACAATTTTTGTGGTGCCCGTAAGGAAGAGAAGAACGCCCGGGGGCTTTGCCCGACGGGGTCCCGGGGCAGAGCCCCGGCCTCTTCTCCTCCCTACGACACAAGCGCCGCTTCGGCGGCATAGAGGGGCTTCTTGTCGATTTTGCCCACCGGCGTGCGCGGCAACTGCGCGACGATGGCCAGAGCGGCGATCATTTCATGCTTGCCGAGACGCGGCTTGAGGAAGGCGCGCATTTCCTCCAGCGACATTTCGCTGGCGCCGTGCCGCAGCTTGACAAACGCTTTGGGCGCCTGTCCGCGATAATCGTCCTTCACGCCAATCACCGCCACTTCGGCCACGCTCGCGTGCTGATAAATGGCTTCCTCGATAACCCGCGGATATACATTGAAGCCGCCGCACAGCAGCATGTCCTTGGTGCGGTCGACAATGAAGACGAAACCATTCTCGTCCATGTAGCCCACATCGCCGGTGCGCATGAATTTGTCCGGCGATATCATGTCACGCGTCGCCTCAGGATTTTTCCAGTAGCCCGGCATGACGTTCGGACCGCGTATGCAAATCTCGCCTCGTTCGCCCGCTTCGAGCACCCGGCCCGGGTCGGCGACATCGATGAAACGGATATCCACGCCCGGCGCCGGTATGCCGCAGCTTCCCGCCGGCCGCGCCACGCCGGACGGCGAAAACGTTCCGATCGCGGACGTCTCCGTCATGCCCCAGCCCTCGTTCAGCGAGCAGCCGGACGCCGTCTGGAAACGATCCTGCACCTCGCCCGGCAGGGGTGCCCCGCCGCTGTTACAGAGACGCAGCGATGACAGGTCCGCGCTGGCCAGGCTGCCCTGCAGCATCGCGAAATACATGGTCGGCACGCCGCAAAACACGGTCACTCGCTTGGCCGCGATGTCGCGCAGCACGGCATCGACCTCGAACCGCACATGCAGAATGATTTCCGCGCCCAGCTTCAGGCCGTATAGCATGTTCACAACCAGCGCATACACATGAAACGGCGGCAACACCGCCAGCGCACGCTCCTCACCCGGACGTAGCAACGGCGTGTCGCCCATCGCCGTCAGCCAGATCTGATGGGTCGCCGCCGTCAGGTTCGCGTGCGTCAGAATCGCGCCTTTTGGCAACCCGGTTGTGCCGCCGGTATATTGCAGCACGGCAATGGTCTCCGCCGGCGACCCTGCCGGATGCCGCACCGGAACCCCCTCCACGAGCAAATCGCCGAACCGGACAATCGATTCGGAAAATGTAACGGCCGCCAGCTCGCCCGCCTCCGCCTGCCCCGCAATCGCCGCCGCCGGGTCCGCGCACATCTCGCCCAATGTGCCCACCACCAGCCCGCGCAATCCGGCATGACCCAGCAGACGCTGCATCTGCGGCAGCAATGCCTTCATGTCCAACGTGACGAGAAAACGGGTTTCGCTGTCCTCCACTTTGTGTGCCAGCACCGCCTCGGCATCGAGCGGTGAGTAATTCACCACCGTGCCTGCCGCCTTCAGGATACCGAAGAACGCAATGAAGTAGTGCGGCGTGTTGGGCAGGAAAATGCCGACATGCACGCCAGGTCCTACACCCAGCCGTTGCAGTCCCGCCGCGAACCGGTCCGCCAGCCCGTCCAGCTCGGCATAGGAAATCCGCCGCCCGCCGAAATCCAGCGCGGGGCGCCCAGGCCACCGCCGCGCCGCATCCTCCAAAATCGCCTGAACCGGCCCGGTCTGAATGGGCGCATCCCACCGCACACCCGCCGGATACACAAACTCCCAAGCCCGCATGCCGCTTCCCCATTTGTCTTGCTTTCGTGGGAGGGAACGTAGCGCAAGACAGGAAGAAGGCCAGGGGTCTCTGCCCATGGTCTCTGCCCCCTGGACCCAAGCTGGGGACAAGTCCGCAGACCCCATTTTGTTTAAGACGGTCAGGGGCGAAGGACGGGGGCAACACGGTCCGTCGCCACACCCCCTCCTTAGCCCCTGACCACACTTAAGTCACAGGTTCTAAGGACTTGTCCTGAGCGGGGTCCAGGGGCAGAGCCCCTGGCCTTCCTACCCTGACTTGCGCCACACTCCCACCAACGAAAGCAACACACCAGGGGAGCGCCATGGCCAGGTTGAAGGGGTTGGACGCCAGTTTTCTTTACTTTGAGACGCCGGCAACGCCCATGCACGTGGCCGGGCTCACCTTGTTCGACCTGCCGGACTCATATCGCGGCCGTTTTCACCAGGTTTATCGCGACTTCCTCGCCACCCGTCTGGATCTCGCCGCGATTTTCCGCCGCAAGTTGGCCAACACGACATTGGCGCTCGACCACCCGAACTGGGTTGAGGATCGCGCGTTCGATCTCGACTACCATGTGCGGGGCCTGGTACTGCCCGCCCCTGGCACCTTTGCGCAACTGGAGCAGACCATTGCGCGCCTGCACGGCGAGTTGCTGGACCGGACGCGGCCTCTTTGGCAGTTCATTATTATCGAGGGCCTGTCGGACGGGCGGGCGGCACTCTACTCCAAGGTGCACCACGCCGCGTTGGATGGCGGCGCCGGCATGGTTCTGACGCAAGCCATGTATGACGTCACGCCGCAGCCACGGGCGCCGCAGGCGCCACCGACTGCGCCTTTGCCCTCCGAACAACCCGGTCTGTTGGAAGGCCTCGGCAGCCTTTATGTGGATTTTCTCCGCCGCCAGGTGGATGCCCTGGCGCGCTTTCCGGATCTGTTGCGGGCCGTCAATAACGTTGTACTTCCGAAGATCCCGGAGGGGGCAAAACTGACCGACCTACTGCCGCGCGGGGAATTGCCGCGCCTGCCGCCCATCATCGCCCCGCGCACCAAACTCAATGTGCAGATTACCGGCGAGCGCAGTTATGCGGCGCGAAGTTTGCCGCTGGCGCCGGCGCGCCGGCTGGCGAAATCCGCCGGGGCGAAACTGAACGATATCGTCATGGCCATCTGCGCCGGCGCCTTGCGGCGTTATTTGCAGGGCGGCAAGGCGTTGCCGCGCCGGCCGCTGGTCGCCTTCGTTCCGATCTCCCTGCGCGAGCTGGGTAATACCGACATGTCCAATCAGGTCAGTGGCATGCTGTGCTCGCTGGCCACCAACATCGCCGATCCGGTGGCCCGCCTGAACGAGATCGTTGCAAGCAGCCGGAACAGCAAACAGCTCGCCGGCCAATTGAAGGACGCCGCGCCGACCGACTTCTCGTTCGTGGGCGCGCCGATCATCCTGAGCGGCCTGTCGCGCATCTATGGCCGTTCCGGCATCAGCAACTGGGTCAATCCGCCGGCCAACGTGGTGATCTCAAACGTTCCGGGCCCGCCGGTCCCGCTGTTCTGTGCCGAGGCCAGGGTATCTGCGTTGTATCCTGTGTCCATTCCGGCACATGGCATGGCCCTGAACCTCACCGTGCAAAGCTACGTGGACAATCTCGATTTCGGCCTCACCGCGGATCGCCGCGCCGTGCCGGATATCGACGTGCTTGCCGACGATCTGGCGGTCGCCTTCAGGGAACTGGCGGAGGCCATTTCGCCGCCGTCGGCCGCCGAACCGGACACGCCAAGGGTCGTCTCCATGCGCGGCAAGAAAAATGTCCCTGCCTGAAGCCGCATCAACCGAGCGACCCGGCTGCGAAGAAGAGCGATCATGAATCAAATTCCCATGCCGTCCCGCCTGCCGGTCATCGGCAACCTGCACCAGGTGCCACGCGGCAAGTTCATGCAGCATCTGCTGGCGGTCTCGCAGGCGCATGACGGCATTTTTCAACTCGATTTTGGCGGCCGCATCGGCATCTTCGTTCATTCCGCGGAGCTCGCATCCGAGCTTTGCGACGAGAAGCGTTTCCGCAAGGTCATCGGCGCCGGCCTCGGCCGCGTGCGCGATTTCGCAGGTGACGGCCTGTTCACGGCGCACGGAACCGAACCGAATTGGGACAAGGCGCATCGCGTTCTGATCCCCGCGTTTTCAGGCCGCGCCATGCGCGGCTATTTTCCCATGATGCTGGAAGTTGCCGACCAACTCGTCGCGAAATGGCGCCTGCACCAGAACCAGGATCTTTGGGTCGCCGACGACATGACCCGCCTGACGCTCGACACCATATCGCTCGCCGGCTTCGGCTATCGTTTCAATTCCTTCGGCAGCGAACGCCTGCACCCGTTCCTTCAGAGCATGGGGCGGGGTCTGGCCGAAGCGATGGCGAGCCTGGTACGCCTGCCGTTCCTGAAACATCTCCCCAACCGCGCGCGCGAGGCCCGCTATGCGGAGGACATCGCGGCGATGTTCAAGCTGGTGGATGATGTCATTGCCGAACGCAAGGCGCGCCCGGCCGAGGGAAATGACCTGCTGAACCTGATGCTCACTTCCGTCGATCCACAAACCAGGACGCGCCTGGAAGACGTCAATATCCGTTATCAGGTCATTACATTTCTCATCGCCGGGCACGAGACCACCAGCGGCCTTCTGAGCTTTGCGCTGTATCTTCTGCTGCGCAATCCCGCCGTTCTCGCCCAAGCCTACGCCGAAGTGGACCGCGTGATCGGTACCGAAGCGCCCGACTACGCCATGATGGCGGAGCTCACCACGCTCGACCGGATATTGAAGGAAACGTTGCGCCTGTGGCCGACAGCGCCGGCGATTACCATGGGTCCGTACGCGGACACGATCATCGGCGGCCAATACAGGCTGACGAAGGATTATCCGGTCACCTTGCTGATCCTGGCACTGCACCGGGATCCGAAGGTCTGGGAAAGTCCGGAACGGTTCGATATCGACAGATTTTTACCGGAACGCGAGGCAGCACTTCACCCGCATGCCTACAAACCCTTCGGCAACGGTGTGCGGGCCTGCATCGGGCGCCAGTTCGCCCTGGTGGAGGCCAAACTGGCGCTCGCCGTCATTCTGCAGAATTTCGCCTTGCACGATGCCGATGACTACAAACTCACGGTAAAGGAAACACTCACGCTCAAGCCGGATAATTTCCGCATCCGCGTGCGTGCGCGCCGCCCGCATGAGCGCTTGCAGGCCGCCCCGGCGGCGGCGCGCACGCGCAACGATGCCGATGGGCAAACGCAGTCCGGCGTGCAGGGCGGCGGCCGCCACCTCACCATCCTGACCGGCACCAGTCTGGGCACCTGCCGCGACATCGCCGAGCAGATTGCCGAACGCGCCACCGCGGGGGGTTTTGCCGTGGCGGAGGGTGCGCTGGACGAGGCAGCCGACGGCCTGCCCGAGGACGGATTGCTGCTGGTGGTCACCTCCACCTACAATGGGCGCGCGCCCGACAACGCCGCCAGGCTCGAGACGGCCATCGAGTCCGGCCGCCTGGCGCAGCAAAAACGCCCGCATCTTCGTTACGCCGTGCTCGGCTGCGGCAATACGCAATGGCGGGATACCTACCAGGCTTTTCCCAAGCTGGTGGAGCGGGCGATTGCCGGCACCGGCGCGACACCCATCCTGCCGCGCGGGCAAGCCGATGCCGATCGCGATTTCGACGGCGACGTGGATGCATGGCTGAAACAGCTCTGGTCGGCGCTCGGCGACACCACCGAAACGGCCGCGCCGCGGCTGAGCGCAAAAATCCTGGACGGCGCGCAAATCCGCGCCCGTGCCATGCCTGCCTCCGCGGTGGCCCTGGAGGTGTTGCGCAACGAAGAACTCGTCGCCGATCCCACCGGCTTGTGGGATTTTGCCAAGGAGGCGCCGCGCGCTTCCACACGCCATATCGTTTTGCGCCTGCCCGAGGGCACGCTGTATGCCACCGGCGATCACATTGCGATCTATGCCCGCAACCGACCCGAGCTTGTCGAGGCGCTGCTCGAACGTATGGCGCTCGCACCCGACGCGGTTCTGGTCCTGGAAGGCCAGGGCGCACGCCTGCGGCATCTGCCGCTCGGAACGCCCATTACGGCACGCCAGTTGCTGAGCGATTTTGTCGAGTTGCAGGATCCCGCCACGCGCAACGATATCCGCGCGCTTTTGCCGGCGGCCAGGTCGGCCGCTACGCAGGCCGCTCTCGCGGCGCTCGTTGCCGACACCGACGCCGCACGCGCCGCCTTCGCCGCGGACATTGCCGAAAAACGCGTCACAATTCTCGACCTGTTGCGAATCTACCCCGATATTGCGCTCACGCTCGAGGGGTTGCTGGATCTATGCGCCGCCATCCGCCCGCGCTTTTACTCCATTTCGTCCACACCGTTGGAGAATGCCGCGCAGGCCAGTCTGACCGTGGGAACCTTGCACGCGCCGGCCTGGTCCGGCATCGGGCAATATCGCGGTTTTGCCAGCTCCTATCTCATGTCCGTGCAACCCGGCGATACGGTACTGGGCTACATTCGCCGCCCCAATCCGGTATTCGCGCCACCGTCGGACCACCGCCTGCCACTCATTCTAATCGGCCCCGGCACCGGCATCGCCCCATTCCGCGCCTTTCTGCACGAACGCGCCGCGCAACACGAAGCCGGCGAAAATGTCGGTCACGCCCATCTCTTCTATGGCTGCCGCCACCCGGACCATGATTTTTTCTACCGCGACGACCTGCAAAAATTTGCCGACGCCGGCCTTCTCACGCTGCATCTCGCCTTTTCCAGCCTGGAAGGTCACCCGCATCGTTTCGTGCAGGACGCTTTGCGCGCCGCGGCCGACGATGTGTGGGACAGGATCGAGGAGGGGGCACCGATTTACGTCTGCGGCGACGGCCGCCACATGGCGCCCGCGGTGCGTGCCGCACTCATCGAAATCTGCCAGACCAAACAAGCGCTCGATCACGCCGCATCATCCGCCTGGCTGGAATCCCTCATCCAAAACGGCCTCTACCACCAGGACGTATTCGGAAATTGAAGCGCGCCAAAAAGCAAAAGTTTTTTGGTTCTTTTTTTCAAGAAAGAACTGCTTTCTATTATCGGCTACTGCCCCGGCTTGCCGCCTTTGTCGCCCGCGGTGATTTCGTGCTTTACCTGCGCCCGCAAGGCGGGGTCCGTCTTCGTCGCAAGAGTGGCCATCGGTTATGGCTCCCGCCTGTGGCAATGCCTGTGCAATATTCTCTGCCATACGCAGCGGGCATTCCCTGTACCCGCGACAGACATCACATCCGCCGAAGGCAAGAAGAAGGACCACGCCGCATGCGCCCCGCCCTCCTTTCCACCGCCATCCTCGCCGCCTTGGCCGTCGCGTTCACCGCACAAGCCGTCCGCGCCGCGGACGATGACGCCGCACGCGCCCAGCGCTGGCAGGCGCTTGCGGCCGCTATTTTTGGCGGCCGCCACACGGAAGAGAGCCCTGGCTTCATCACCATCGACGCGCCGGTGCGCGCCATGGATGCCGCCTTGGTGCCCGTCACGCTCACCTTGCCGCGCGATAAGCCGGTCAAGGGCGTCTATCTGGTGGTGGATGAAAACCCGTCGCCCATTGCGGCCCACGTGGTGTTCGGGCCGGCCGCGGATCCGCACACCCTCACGCTGCGCATCCGCGTGGACCAATACACAAACCTGCACGCCGTTGCCGAAACGACGGATGGCCGCCTGATTTCCACCGCCCGATTCATCAAGGCCGCCGGCGGCTGCTCGGCACCGGGCAGTGAGACGCCCGAGATTGCGCTGCGCGCCGCCGGCCGCATGAAGTTGCGCCTGCAAGGCGTGCCGGATGGCGCCCCGGATGCGGCCCAGGCGGCTGACCTTTTGATCCGCCATCCCAACTTCAACGGCATGCAGATGGACCAGGTCACCCATCTCTACACGCCCGCCCGATACATCAACCGGATCGACATTGCCTATAATGGCCGCCGGGTGATCCACATGGACACCGACATCTCGCTCGCGTCCGACCCCGCGATCGGCTTCGGGTTCAAGCCGGACGGGCCCGGTACCATGACGGTGGAAGTGGCCGACACAGCGCATGCCGTCTGGCATCAGGATTTCCCTGTTCCCGCGCATGGCAGCTGACCGCCGGGCCGCCGCCGGCCTTCTGCTGCTAATCGCGGCCGCATCGCCGCCCGCCCCGCCGCCGCCCGAGCCGCCGGGGCTGTGGCCGGGCGCCATGGAGGGCGCCGTTCCAGCCACCTTGCGCGGGGCCACCGTTCTGCCGACGCCCGCCGCCGCCAAAGCCTGGATCGCGGCGCAGCATCCGGTGATCATCGACGTGGCACCCGCGCCCAAAAAGCCCCCCGCCATGGCTGCCGGCATGCCCTGGCTGCCCGCCGCTCACCAGGACATCTACGGCAGCACCTGGCTGCCCGACGCCGGCCGCGCCGTGCTGCACGCCGACCGCGCGGCCGCGTATATTCACAAAGCCGCGACTCTGGCGGGGCCGCCGCCGGGGCGCCCGATCCTGCTGTATTGCCACCCGAATTGCTGGGCGAGCTGGAACGCCGCCAAGGTCCTGGTCGGCGTGGGCTACCGGCACGTGGGATGGTTTCCCGGCGGGATCGAGGGGTGGGTAGCGGCGGGGTACGATCTGCAGCGGACGCAGCCGGACAGCTATTAGTGCCGGTCCGAGGAAGAGCGTTCTTTTCTGAAGAAAAGAACCAAAAGACTTTTGCCCCTGCGCCTGCACATAGGTTCGGGCCGAGGCCGATAAGTCGGGGATTGCATCAGGAGCAAAAGTCTTTTGGTTCTTTTCTTCAGAAAAGAACGTTCTTCCTACTTAATGCATTGATTTCGGCTGACTTCTTTCGGACGGATACGGCGTGATCAAAGGCCAGGGGCGCATTGCCCTGGCCTTTTGCGACGATCACTTGTCCGCGGTACCGAGCGATGTACCGACGCCGGTGCAGAAATCCCAGCCCTTCTTGGCCGGCGTCGTCTTGCCGTTCGCGCCGCAACTGCCCAGCACGATATCGGTAAACGCCTTTGCCTTCTTTTTCGCGCCATACACCTGCGCCAGTTCGAGCGGCGTCGATGCAAAGAAATGCGCGGCATTGTTCACCAGGGCGGCGCTCGCCGGCGACGCCACGCTGGTGCCGCCGATCACCAGCCAATCCAGCACATTCCCATTGTATGGGGTGGTGTCATACATCCAAACGCCCGTGGAAGGATCGGCGACCAGCGAAATGTCGGGCACGCCGCGCATCGATCCGACGATCTTCTCGATCTTCGCCTGATAGCCGGGGCGCGGCACATATTGGCTGGACCCGCCGCCCGTGGCGGCCCAGGCGGATTGGTCGATGAAATCGCCGTTCGTCTTGCGATTGACGGCCGTGCCGCCAACGCCGACGACGTTGGACAGCACCGACGGCCAGCCGACGCCCGCCGAGTCGCCGGCCGAGGCGAAGAACACCACGCCGGCCACCGAAAAGTCCTTTTCGGTGTTTTCTTCCTTGGCGGTTTCACCGCCGATCCAACTGTTCGAAACCTCGCCGCCGCCCGCGGCGGCCACCAGCTTTGCCGCCACCGCTTCCGCGACCAGCAGGTCCTTGTTGTCGTTGGACGCGGCTTCCACCAGGTACACCATGGCTTTCGGCGCCAGCGCGTGGGCCATTTCGATATCCAGCGCTTCTTCCAGCTCCCAGCCGCCGCTCGAATCCTGTTTCGGCTTCGTCCCGGTGGCATACACCACCTGGAAATTGCTCTTGGTAATCGCGGGCAGCCCGAACTGACTGCTGAAGACGCCGAGGTCGTTGGCGGCCGTCGGGTAGTCGAACGCATCCACCAGGGCGATCGCCTTGCTGCCGCCGGTCGCGACCGTTTTCAATGTTTCCGGATTGCAGCCCTTGACGAATTTGGTGACGCCATAAAGGCAGGCCAGCGAGGGCGGCGTTTCATATTTGCCGGAGGGCGCGGCATTGTACGCGCTCGCGTGGCCGTCCGGAATGAAAATGCGGATATTCGTATGGGCGCGCAGGCCCGCGTCCTCCGGCCGCGCGGCGCTGGACGCCGGGATGAGAATGGTACCCGTCGCACCCCGCACGGCGACTTCGCCGGGCGCGGCCGCGGCCGCCGGATAAACGTTACCCGCAAACAACGTCAACGCGGCGAGCGCCGCCGTCCGATAAAGTGCCACCCTCTGCATGTGTGAAAACCCCCCTCTGCGCACCAGGCGGATCATACCGCGGCGGCCACGGGGGATGTGCGCGCATGTGAACTTTCCGCAATAGGCGGCGCGAACAAAAAACAGGGAAGCAGTTCTTTTCTGAAGAAAAGAACCAAAAGACTTTTACTCGTGATGCAATCCCTGACTTATCGGACATGGCCCAAACCCTTGCGCAGGCGCATAGGCCTTCTTGAATGACCGCGTCATCGGTGCCCAATTTCCCGCATGTCGAGCCACGCATCGCCAGACCCCGTCTACCGCCGCGTCTACGACCGCGTGCGCCACTCCATCATCGACGGCCGGCTCAAACCGGGCGAGCGCGTCCCCTCCGCCCGCGCGCTCGCCGCCCAACTGGGCGTCTCCCGCGGCACGATCGACGTCGCCTACGCCGTTCTCAGCGGCGAGGGCTATCTGATTGCCGAGGGCGCGCGCGGCACCTTCGTGTCGCCGGCCCTGCCGCACCATGCCGAAATCCCCCCGGGCCCGAAGGCGCCGGCCGCCGCCGCCGCCGTGCCGCCGCTGCCCAAACTGCCCTTCTGGGTCGGCCTGCCCGCCATCGACCTGTTCCCCCGCAAAATCTGGTCACGCCTGCTCGCCCGCGAGGGCCGCGGCCTGTCGGCCGAGGATTATCGCTACCCGAACCGCTCCGGCGACCTGCGGCTGAAGACCGCGCTGGTATCGTATCTTTCCGTCTCCCGCGGCATCGCCTGCACGCCCGACCAGATCGTCATTACCGGCGGCTACCAGGGGGCCATCGGCCTCGTATGCCGCCTTCTGCTGTCGCCCGGCGATACGGTCTGGGTGGAAGACCCCGGCTACCACTGGACCCACGCGACCCTGGATGCGATCGGCGCCCGCGCCGTCCCCGTACCTGTCGACCGGCACGGGCTCGACGTCGCCGGGGGCCAGGCCCGCGCGCCGGGCGCGGGCCTGTGCATCGTAACACCTTCAAATCAATTTCCCCTGGGCGTCACCCTGTCGCTGCCGCGCCGCCGCGAACTGCTCGACTGGGCGGCGGCCGAACGGCGATGGATCGTGGAGGATGATTACGACAGCGAATTTTACTACCAGGGCCGCCTGCTGCCGGCGCTAAAAGCGCTCGATCACGAGGATCGTGTGTTCTACGTCGGCACCTTCAGCAAAACCCTTTTTCCCGGCCTGCGCCTCGGCTACCTCGTCACGCCGGCGGCGCAAGCCGATCGTTTCAGCCGCGCCCACTGGGCGCTGGACGGCGGCAGATCGAGCCTGGAACAAATCACCGTCGCGGATTTCATTACCGAAGGCTATTTCGCCCGCCATCTCAGCAAAATGCGCAGCGCCTATGCCGCCCGCCGCGCCGCCACGGTGGCTGCGCTGACCCACGAATTGGGCGGCCTGATGACGTTCGACCTCAGCAACGGTGGCCTGCACGTGATCGGGCGCCTCGGGGATGACGTGGATGATTCAAGGCTGGCGGCGCGCGCCATTGCCGAGGGCTACCGGCCGATTGCGCTGTCTTCGTTGAGCCATCAGCCATGCGCGCCGAAAGGTCTGCTGATGGGGTTCACCAATGTGCCCGAATCGCAGGCAGCGCAGCTGGTGGGCCAGTTTCGAAAGGTGCTGGGCCTGTAAGCGACGTCACGCCGAGCGGAATCAGCCCGCATGGCCCAGTCACTCCCTGCTTTCTTGGCACAGGCCGATCAACCCCGGCGCGGTTAGCCTGTTTGCACCTGCGGCGGCGAATTCAGGACGGGGAAGGATATGTCTACCTCGAAGCGGCTGGCCATGGCTGGCGCAAGCGTTGTGGTGAATTCCCATCGCCGCCTGCCGACTTGGGCCTGATGTATACTTCAACGAGCAAAAGTTTTTTGGTTCTTTTTTTCAAAAAAGAACTCTTCTTCGGCCTTGCCCTGATCGCAACAGCCATAGCCTGTCTGGCATCGCAAGACCCGCCCTGGCCGAATGCCATCGGTTCATTCACGCTCATGGCCGGCGCCGCGTTGATGTGGCCGCGCACCGAACGCGCGGCTGCCGCCGCGCTCACCGTCCTCTACGCCCTGATCACCATGTTCTTGCTGGGCGTTCCCTTCGAGCGCGCTCATTTCGCCGAATACGGCACCTACAGCAACGCCGCCGAGCAACTCGCGCTCGGCGCCGCCGCACTGATTCTTTACGCCGGCATTGATGGCCGCCCGACGCGCCCGGGCCAGATGATTTTCGGCCTGTGCGCGGTGCTGTTCGGCGGCGCGCATTTTGCCTACATGAACCTCACCGTCCCCCTGATCCCGAAATTCCTGCAGCCGTCGCCGGTGTTTTGGGCCTATGCCACGGGCATCGGCCACATCGCCGCCGGCATTGCGATCCTCATCCGCGTGCGGGCGCGCCTGGCCGCGATCCTGCTGACCGCGATGTATGCATCCTTCACGCCGCTGGTGCACCTGCCGATGCTGTTCGCCGATCCGGCCAACCATTACATCTGGAACGAAAACGCCCTGAACCTGGCGCTGACCGGCGCCGCCTGGGTGGTGGCCGACTCACTGCGCCCGCGCCGGGTGGCGACGCAGCCAGACGACGCTTTCTTGCGCGACCCGATCGAGCAAATTGCCCTGGAGTAAATCCAGATCGTGCGCATGCAGCCCCCAGCCGGCCGGGTCGTCTTCGGTATCGTGCCGCAACGCCGCACGCAGCCCCTCGGCAAACCGGCCTGCCCGTAGGGTTACGCGCAGCACGTTGCCCTCCCCATCCGCTATGCACCGGCCCGAAAATTGGTCTTCCGAACCGATCCAGGGGGGATCGCCATCCGGCGCCGACCGGGGTTTGGGGAAATAGGCCTGCAATTCTCCCGGGCCGCCGCCCGGTGCCGCCGGGCTGGCGCAGGCCGCCGCCAACGGCGAAGGCGGGTTGCGTCCAAAGACACGATGTTGCGTGGTGTCGTCGGCAAGATAGCTGCTCCACACATAAACGCAGCCGGTTTGCGCGCCATCGGTGCACAGCTTAATATGCTTGAACACCCCGCCCGATAGGGCCCCCTTGGCCACCGGCAGCGAGGGATCGCCGGCCAGGAACGCCGCGACCAGCACAGCCTGGTCGGGTTGCCCGTCGATCTGTTCCGCCAGCAGGCGTTGCAGCAAGATCGTGCCCTGGCTGTGCCCGATCAGCACCACGCCGCGTCCGTCATTGGCATGGGCCCGATACCAGCGCCAGGCCGCGCGCACGTCGGCATAGGGGCCGCTCCAATCCGGCGTCCCGTGCGCCGCCAGCACCGCCGACAGGCCCGCCGCGGTCAGCTGCCGGTAAATCGGCGCGAACAGCCGGCAGCGCGACGCGAGCCGCCCCACCTGGCTGCGCGCCACATCCGAAATCTCCGGTGTCAGACGCAAATCGCTATAGGGTGTCGTTTCGGGCGACACCGTCGGATAGACAAAGAAGCAATCGATCGGCGGGTCCGCCGCCGGCGTGAATGTCCGCAAGCGCCGCGTCCCGTCCGCCGAAACGATCAACGCATCCAGCCCGCCGGTGCAGCGCCCCTCATCGCCGGCCCGGCAAACCCAGTTTGCGGCCTGCGCATAGTCCACCGGCGCCCCCGCCGCCCGAACGGCTCCGCACCTGCCCGCCGCGGGGCCGGCGCAGAGGAGAGCCAACAGGAGCCGCAGTTCGACCATGCGCGTGCTCATTTCGGTATCGCCGCCCCGGTTGCCGCATGCCACTCCCTTCGACGTGACTTGTACGGGATCCCATCCTATTGGACCGCATAAGGCAGCGCCGGGCGGCAACGATGTCATCATCCCAGGAACGGTCAATCACGCGTTCGCGCCGCCTTGCGGGGTTGGCATGGCTCGTCATGGGACTGCTTCCTGGCGACCTGAAGGCAGCACCGGCGCCGACCCCCATGGACCAGGTGCGGGCGCTGGTCGCCCGGAACATCGAAGGCTGGTCGCGGTACGACGCCGCCCTGGTTGCGAGCACCTACGCCGACGATGCGACCTGGCAAAATCCGTTCGGCGTGCGGCTGCAAGGGCCGGCAAAGATAAAGGCCTTTCTGGACCGGCTCTTCTCGCGCGCCGGTTACCGGGCGGCCAAGGACACACGCCCACCCACCGTTCAGGCCGTGCGCTTTTTGGGGCCGGACGTTGCCGTTGTCTGGTCCGAAGAGACCAGCGTCGGTCAGATCGAAGACGGCAAGCCGCTCGGTGATCGGCATTCGCACTATCTTCAGGTGCTGCACCGCACCGCGGCGGGATGGCGGATCACGGACGATATGATCATGGACGAGCGCCCGGTGCCATAGTCCGCCCTGCATCGCCGCCCCGGCACCCCCTCCCCCCGCGGCGGGCCATGGTGGAGCTGAGGGGAATCGAACCCCTGACCTCCTCATTGCGAACGAGGCGCTCTCCCAACTGAGCTACAGCCCCGCCGTGCGAGGCGGACAAATCCCAGAGCGATGCCACCACGTCAAGAGTGAGGCGAAGTCCTATACAAATAAAAGTTTTTTGTTTCTTTTTTTCAAAAAAGAAATACTTCCTTCCTTGCCTTACCTACCGGGACCTACAGGAACATAAAAGCCGGCGCCTCTCCCATCAGCCCCTGCGCCAGGTCCGGTCCAAAATTGCCCGGATCATTCGCCACGTGCGCACGGGCCGCATTCAGATCCAGCCAATACCGCACCACCGGGCTGGACAGGTAGATCGCCCGCCCGCCCAGCAGCGGCATCAGATCGTCCACCACCGCGGCGCAGCGGCGCACCACGCTGGCCGACTGAAAGCGGTACAACGTGCGCTTTTCCATCGGCATCGGCGCGCCGGCGCGGGCCAGGCGCATCATGTCGGCAAAATTGCGCTCGAGCACCGCCTCCATTTCGTCCAGCGCCGCATGCGCGCGGGCAATGGCGTTCAGCAGCGCCGGGTCGTTCTTCGACACCTTGCCGGTGTTGCTGGAAATCCGCCCGCGCGCGATTTCCACCGCGGCCTGCACGGCCCCGCGGGCGCCGCCGATGGAGGCGGTGGACACCAGCCGCACGAACACCTGCGCCCACGGCAAGCTATATAACGGCCCATCATTCTCCGCCTGGCCGGGATTGTGGCACATGAAGCCGTCCACCGCGCGGTGCGTGCGGTGCTCGGGCACGAACACGTCGTCGACCACGATGTCCTGGCTGCCGGTGCCCTTCAGGCCAAACACGTGCCAGGTGTCCTCGATGGCGTAGTCCCGGCGCGGCAGCAGGAAGGTGCGCATGTCCGGCGCCCCGCCCGGCGTTTCGGGCGGCACCAGCGCCCCCAGCAGCACCCAGTTGCAATGCGCGCAGCCCGACGAAAATCCCCAGCGTCCGCTCAGCCTGAATCCGCCCTCCGCCCGCTCGACGCGTCCCACGGGCTGATAACTGGAGCTGACCAGGGTGGCGTCGTCCTCGCCCCACACCTCGCGCTGGGCTGCGTCCGGAAACAGCGCCAGCTCATACGGGTGGCCGCCAACCACGCCGAACACCCAGCCGGTGGACATGCAGCCCTCCGCGAGGGCGATCTGCACGTCGAAGAAGGCCTGCGGGTCCATCTCATAGCCGCCCCATCGCCGCGGCTGCAGAATGCGGAAAAAGCCGGCTTCCTGCAGGTCGGCGATTGTTTCGTCGGGGATGCGCCGCGCCGCTTCCGTGCTGTCCGCCCGCGCCTGCAGGGCCGGGATCATCGCCCTGGCCCGTGCCACCAATTCCTCACGCGTGGGGTCCGCCGCATAAACCCGACGCACGCTGGCACTGGCCATGAACTGCTCCTGCGGTTACGATATGCGTAAAGAAACCTAGATTTTGCTGCGCATCACGTCAACGCTCGTGCAGCGGAGCCCACAATACCGACCGTCGTTGGTCTTGACTTTCGCGTTTCGCCTCCGGCGGGCGGGGGGCTTTGCCCCCCTGCACCCCCCACCGGCGTGCCGCCGGCGTCGCAAATTGGCTGAATGCCAAATTGCGACGCCGGCGGTCGCCGAAGGCGAAACGCGAGGATCAAGATCAAGGACGGTCGGTACAAGATCGAACCACGGGGATGACGCGCATGACACAGAATAAGCTGGTGGCGATCGTCACCGGCGCAAGCCGCGGGGCCGGCCGCGGCATCGCCGAAGCGCTCGGCGCCGCCGGCGCCACGGTTTACGTTACCGGCCGCACCGAGCACGAAGGCGCGGCGCCACTGCCCGGCACCATCCACGCCACCGCCGCCGCGGTCACCGCGGCCGGCGGCCACGGCATCGCGGTCCGCACCGACCACGCCGACGACGACGCCATCGCGTCCCTGTTCGCCCGCGTGGCCGCGGAGGCGGGCCAGCTCGACATCCTGGTCAACAACGCCGCCATCATTCACGACGAGCTCATCACCCCCGGCCCGTTCTGGGAAAAACCCGCCGCCCTGGCCGACATCCTCGATGTCGGCCTGCGCTGCCACTACCTGGCCAGCTGGCACGCCGCCCGCCTGATGGTGCCGCGCGGCCGCGGCCTGATTGCCTTCACCTCCTCGTTCGGTTCGGTCTGCTACATGCACGGCCCCGCCTACGGCGCGCAAAAAGCCGGCGTGGACAAATTCGCCGCCGACATGGCGGTCGATTTCGCCGGCACCGGCGTCGCCACCGTATCGATCTGGATGGGCCCGCTGCGCACCGAACGCATGGCCCGCGCCGTGGCGGCGCGGCCGGATCAATATGCGCCATTCGCCGCCGTCGCCGAAACGCCGGATTTCACCGGCCGCCTGATCGCGGCGCTTTATGCCGATCCTGAAATAACCAGCCTGTCCGGGCAGACCTTGATCGGGGCGGAGCTTGCGCAGCGCTACGGGATTACGGACGATGCGGGTAAGCAGCCGCCGAGTTATCGGGAGATGCTGGGGGCGCCTCGGGTTCCGCATCCGGCGATTGTGAGGTGAGGAAGGAAGAATTTCTTTTTTGAAAAAAAGAAACAAAAAACTTTTGCTTTTTATATGTTTGCTCTCCCATTTTGGGGAGGTCGGCAGGCGGGCTT
>CAJCIS010000252.1 GCA_903970435.1 Acidobacteriota bacterium
GGTGCCCTGCACCAGCACATCGCCCTGATGCACGCCGATACGGAACGTAATGTCCGGTCCGGCCGGCCACGCCGCCCCCGCCGCATTGCGCGCGGCGACCTCGTTCTGAATACGCAGCGCTGCGCTCATCGCCAGAACGGCGCTGGGGAATTCCACCAGCAGCCCGTCGCCCAGCTCCTTAAACACCCGGCCCCGGAACATCGTCACGGCGGGATCGAGGATGTCGCGCCGCACGCTGTCCATGCGCGCCATCGTCCCCGGCTGGTCCTCGCCCATCATGCGCGAGAAGCCGACCACGTCGGCCACGAGAATTGCCGCCAGCCGCCGCTCGGTGTCGTCCTGCGGCGGCGCCGCCGGCATGTCGGCCGCGCTGGTAAGGGCCGCATCCGGCAAAGGTTGCGCAAACGGCGCCATCTGGCCGGCGGCCGCAACCGCATCGGCCGGGTGCGCCAGTCCAGGCACTGACCCAGGGGCGGGCAAACGAACGTCCGCCACGAATCGGTAGCCGCGGCCCGCATCGGTGAGAATGTAGTTCTTGCCGGGATCGTGCTGGCCGAACAGCTTTCGCAAATTCAGCACCTGCGTGGTGACGTTGTTTTCCTCCACCGCGATCCCGGGCCACACTTCATCCAGCAGCGCCTGCTTGCTGGCCAGTTGGCCCCGCCGCCGCACGAGCGACACCAGCACATCGAAGGCGCGACCGTTCACCACCAGCGGCGCACCGTGCAGCAGCAATTGCCGGCTTCCGACATGCAGCCGGAACGGGCCGAATTCGTAGCTGGTCTCAAGCGCCTGCACGTCTAAATTGCCCCTTCGCCACGCCGGATCGCGCGCCCAGGGTTTGCCGCACCCGGCTGCCTTGCGCCCGCATCGGACGGTCAAATGGTAGCCGCACCGGACGCGTGAACGCCAGGGGCGCGTTATGGCACCCGGCCGCGAGGACAGGACAAGGCGGCGCGCCATGGCGAAACGCCACCCGGCCCCCTGCATGGAACGACTGGCCCCGCCGCCGGGGGGATTCCGGTTTGACAGACGGGGCCAATCGGGTGCCAGGCCGCCGGGGAGGAAGGGCGGCCTCGGCGAGATGTCCGCGGGCCGGCGGACACGCCTTCCTTACCCGCGTTGCGTGCGACGTAGTGTCACGAGGTTCCGGGAAATCGTAACAGCCACTGTCAGCCCGAACGCGACGCGAGCCCCTACCGAACGCCGGCACGGCCCGGAGCCGCCTGCTTAAGGCCCCTGCAACAACAAAACGATCAGAACAATCAGCAGGATAGTCCCAAGTCCGATGCCGCCGCGGCCATAATGCCGATACCGGTCGCCGCCCCAGCCGCGGTAAGTCGATCCGAACCCGCCCCCAAACAGCAGAACAATAAGGATAATGAGAAGCACCAGGCCCACGCGCATGTCCCCCAAGATGTCATCCGCCCGCACCGTGCGGGCGGCCGGGACATTTAGAAGCAGTTCTTTTCTGAAGAAAAGAACCAACAGACTTTTGTCCCGGCACCTGCGGCAAGGTTTGAGTTATCTCCGATACGTCCGGGATTGCATTAAGAGCAAAAGTCTTTTGGTTCTTTTCTTCAGAAAAGAACGGCTTCTAACCTTATCCCCGTGCGTAGGTGATTGTACCCGGTGGCGCCGACGGCAGCGCTCCCCTCGGCACCCACCCAGGATGAGGCTGGCGAATCGGGCAAGGAAGGAAGTATTTCTTTTTTGAAAAAAAGAAACAAAAAACTTTTATCCTGGCGCTGCGGCCGCCGGGACAATGGCGCGCCCGAAAGAAAGCAAAAGTTTTTTGGTTCTTTTTCAAAAAAGAACCGCTTCCTTCGCTTTCGCTAACCATCCGTCAGACCGAACACCGCGCAGCCGATGCCATGCAACGCGTTAGGGCATGCCGAGCATTTCCGGTCGCACAGACTTTTCTGCGCAACCGGAACGCAAACTCCAAATATTTCCGATCTGCCCGGGTCATAGAAGTCGATACTTGAATGATACGAACTACATTTTGTAACGCAGCGTGAAGCCAAAGGTTGCAGGCGGCGCGGGTCCAACGATGAAGCCCCGGCCGGCCTCCTCGGTGCCTGAAGAGTAATACTCGGTGCCCGTAATGTTCTTGCCCCATAGCTGGAATTCCCAGGGCTTGTTTCCCGGCAGGCGGTAGGTCAACGTTGCATTCAGCAGACTGAACGGACCTTGCCGCACGACATCGTCGGGCGTGAATGAGAAACCTGAGTTGTACGAGTAATTCGCGTAGAGATCAAAGCGGCCGATATCGCCTATATAGGTGTAATTGAAACCGGCATACGCAGTCAGGGTTGGCGAACGAACGAGCGTGTAACCATCCAGGTCGCCCGACGTCACAAAGCTGCCATAGGGCGGCTTATTGTTAATGGTATAAAGGGGGCCACCGCCATAGGACGCATATTGGTTATTCAGGTATTCGCCGCCGCCCAAAAGCCGCAGCCCGTCGGTAACGAGATATTGTTCGTCAATTTCAAAGCCACGCACGATCGCAGCTTTGGCGTTCGTGAGATTGATGACGCCGTTGATGACGTTTTCGACTTGAGGGTTTCCCACGTCATAGTAGAACAACGACGCATTTGACTGCAGCCTGTTGTCGAATAGTTGGGATTTCAAGCCTATTTCGTAAGCCTTGACCGTCTCCGGTCGCGCCGGTACAGCCGAAAGCGGTCCGGTATTGAACGTTCCTGCCTTGAAGCCGGTACTGAACGTCGCGTAGGCCATCAGATCCGGCGTAAAATGGTGGTCCACAGAAACCTTGAATGTCGGCTTGGTAAATGTGGCCTTCTTCACAGTCTCCGGCACAAGCGTAATAAGAGGCGCGCCCGGAATTTGCAGGTTTGTTGTGCCGTTCGCCGTCAGATAGTCCCAGGTGTACCTGATGCCGCCGGTGATGTTCGTGTCCGGCAGCACGTGATAAGTCGCCTGGGCGTACCCTGCGAAATCGTTCGTAACCTCCTGCCCGTAAATGTTGAGACCCGTCGTCGCCGGAAGCGGTCCCAGGGCGCCGCCAAGAGCGACCGGCCCTACTTCCTCGCCCGTATAGGTAAAGGGCAGGTAGCCCCCCGTATCGTGCAAATAGAAAAACCCGAGAATGTAATCGACTGTGCTCGGTTGCGTCGAGGCGAACTGCACCTCTTCCGTTGTGGTGTGGTAGCGCGAACGCAAGGCGTAGTCGGCTTCATTCAGCGGGGACTCGTCACCATCATAGGCGGAATAATCCGTTGCCGACCTGTACGAAGTGATGCTGGACAGCCTTGCGAACCCCAGATCCTGATCGAGCCGTGCAGAAACACCCCAGCTCTCCGAAATGTTGTTTTGATCCAGGTTGTCGTCGACATTATAAAACCCCACGCCAGGGAATTTCTGAAACGGCAGATTGTAGGGTGGCTGCGTTAGAAAGTGATCCGTTCCGAAGGCGGTGCCCGGATAGATAAGCGCCTGAATCCCGTCGCTGCTGGCGTTGCGGCTATAATCACCAATTAGTCGAAGCGTTGTTGTGTCGGACAGGTTGAAGACCCATTTCGACCGTAGCGAGATATCCCTGCTGGTATACATGGGATGGCCATTGTAAACATTCTTGCCCCACCCATCGAGCTGGTCCGAATTGTAGAACGCGAGATCCGCCGCAATGCCCGGGGCGAGCCCGCCGGCGACGTAGATATTTTCTGTGCTGGTATTGTAGTTGCCGTACGAGAAGCTCGCATCTACCGTTGGGGTCTGCGTGGGTGTTCTCGTTGCGATATTGATCAAACCGCCAGTTGAGTTGCGGCCAAACAACGTGCCCTGCGGCCCCTCCAGAACCTCGATACGCTGTATGTTATTCAGCGCCAGAACGCTGCTATCCAGACGGGAGATATAGACGTCATCGACATAAACAGCATTGCTTGCTTCGTTTCCAGGGGACGTCGCGCTGTTTCCGATACCTCTTAGATACGGTAACAAAATAGCGTCGGTGGATTGCGTGACGCCAATGCCGGGCGCAATCTGATTCAACTCGGTAACGCTGCTGATTGCCCGCTGCTCCAACTGCGCCGATGAAAACGTGCTGATCGTGATCGGGACGTTCTGTGCCCGTTGCGCACGCTTCTGGGCCGTGACAACAACTTCCTCTATCTTTGTTTGAGTCTGAGCCTGGGTCTGCGCCGCCGGCGCCGGTGTCGCTTGCTGCGCATGTGCATGCCCGACAACGGCCAGAATTACAGCCGTGCTTGCGCTGGATAGCCACCACCGACGGAGCGTCAAACCCCGCCGAGCCGCGTTCGCGGCGTCAGCCGGGTCGACCCGTGTGTTAGCGATAATCAAACCCTGCACTTCAATCCCCCCTCATACTCTTGTTGGCCCAACATTATCTTCGGGCGGTTTGACTGAATACTCACGCGCGGCCGATTTGGGCCGATATCACATACTGGATGCGGCGCCGGAGGCCATTGCAGAAATAATCGTCATGATATGAGATGGACGAGCGTGAAGTCGCGCCGGCAAATGCGCCAAACCCCCGATTGCTTGACGAGACGGTCGTCATAGGTGCCCGCGGCACAGCGCAACGGACCGGTTGGCTCACGCGGCATCAAAATAGCATCGACGTAGCTTCGGGCCGTGATGCTTCCGTGCGATGCGCTTATGGTAATATTTGATATCCGATGAAGTGTCGCACCGAAGGATTCGTGGGTCTTTGCCATGGCCCCTACGATGGCGTCACCGCTTGGCCAGACCTTGAATTCGCCAAAGTTTGGGCTCTCATAACGTCCCTCGAAATCGGTGGTGAAACACGACCGAAGAAGCGGCCAATCCCGTCCATCGATAGACGTGGCATAGCGGATAAGGACAGAAGAGATGTTACGCTCATCCAGGCGGGAGATTGTCGCCACGCCGCCCAATTCCTACCAGCAACTTTTTCTGAACGGTTCCGCTTCCCTGGGCATATCCTGCTCCGTTCGAGACTTAGGATACCGGTTGAATGAATTGGCGCCAAATAGGAAGATCGTTGATCGAATATCATAAGCTGGATATTCAATTTTGTGAGGCGCGGCAAGCCCGTTCGCCGCGCTGTCGTTACGTGTAGAGCCGATAGTGGACTTGCCCGAAGACTGGCATATTGCGGCCGACCTGGTTCTGCGGCACCGCCATCAGCATAGCAAGTGGTCGCACGGCGATTCGGCTTATGTCTGGCGGCGAGAGAGGGAGAACGACATTTATGAGAGCAGCGGTATTCGAAGCCGTCGGAGAGGCTCTGGCCATAAAGGCCGTAGCAGATCCCCGGCCGGGCTATGGTCAAGCGTTACTCAAGGTCCATTGCTGCGGAATTTGTGGTTCGGATATCCATATGACCAGTGGTCATGGCGACACCTTCGCTGCCGGCCGTGTCCCGGGTCACGAATATTCGGGCGAAATTGTTGAACTTGGCCACGGTGTGACCCGCCTGAAAGTTGGCGACCTAGTGACATCATTGCCAACGATCGGCTGTGGTCAATGTTCGGCATGCTTGCAGGACGACCCTATGCGCTGCGCCGGCACGCGCGTGTCAGCCTCGCACGGCTTTGCCGAATACGTGATTGTCGGCGAGCGGTCCGCGGTCAAAATGCCTGCCATGGTGTCTTTCGCAGATGCAGCGCTTACCGAACCTTTGTGCTGCGGTCTACGCTGCGTCTATCTTGCAAAGATACAGCCCGGCGCACGTGTTCTGGTCATCGGGGCGGGGCCGATCGGTCTGGCGACCGCCTACTGGGCGCGACGGCTCGGTGCGGGACCGATTGTTGTCACAGCCCGCTCCGCGCGCGCCGCGCGCATCGCATCTGAAATGGGCGCTACTTCTTTCCTGGTAGCGACCGATACGCTGGCACAAGAAGCAGCGGAGGCGCTTGGCGGCGCACCCGAAATCGTGTTCGAATGTTCCGGTGCCGTCGGCATGATCGCCCGGTCCGTGGAGTGCGTCAGGTTCGGCGGCGCGGTCGGCATCGTCGGCTATTGCAGTGTTGCCGATTCGCTGGTGCCTTCGCGGGCGGTCCTGAAAGAACTCACGTTCTTCTTCTCCTTCGTTTACAGCAGGAAGGATTTCGAGCATTCATTGAATGTCATGAATAGCGGCGATATCGCCGCATCCGCGATGATCACGCACACCGTCTCCCTCGACGAATTACCCGCGGCCTTTGAAGATCTCCGCCATCCCAAGGATCAATGCAAGGTCATGCTGGCGCCCTGGAAAATCTGAAGCGGCGCGTTTTCTCAGCGTGACTAGGCACGCTCGAAAATCGCAGCCAGGCCCCGACCCCCGCCGATACACATCGTTTCAAGTCCATAGCGCGCCTTCCTTCTGCGGAGTTCGCGCACCATATTGGCAAGAATGCGGCCGCCTGTCGCACCAACGGGGTGGCCCCGCGATGCCCGGCTTGGCCGCGTCTTCGATCGGGCCTAGAAGGTCTTGCAGCAAGGGAGGAACTGGAGGCTTGCCGAACTCGGTTATATACGCACCGGCGAAGTATGTCCGTCCCAGGCAGATCACGACGAGCGCCCGGACCTCCCTGTCATTGATCGCCTGGCCGACGCAATCGGCCAGCCCCTGCCTGACATGCGCGGAAAACGCATTGACCGGCGGCGATTCGGCCGCAATGACAGCCACGTCCCCCTCGATCGTGTCGTCGATGGTATTGTTGATCTTCATTGAACCCTTGCAAGTTGCCGTTGACCGGGCGCCGATCGGGCCGCGCAATCCCGATCTCGACACCAAGGCGCGGTCTGTACACGCCCGCTCAGAGGAACATCCGCACAGACATGCGCGGCGCGATAGAGGCCGGGGACACGCGGAATGACATATCAGATACTAAAAACTTGTCGTGTGATCGAAGGGTCGTCGTTCGTGGCGTCGCCCAGCGCCGGGCTCTATTTGGCGCAGATGGGCGCGGAAATCATCCGATTCGACCAAATCGGTGGCGGTGCGGATTTCCATCGCTGGCCGAGATTGCCTGGTGGCTCGAGCTTGTATTGGGAGGGGCTCAACAAGGGCAAGAAGTCAATCGCACTCGATCTCTCGCGCCCTGAAGGGCGTGACCTGGCGCAGCGACTCATTACGGCACCTGGGGAGACCAGCGGTTTGTTCCTGACAAATTATCCGGCCGGCGGCTTTCTCTCGCATGAAATTCTATGCGCGCTTCGGCCGGATCTGGTGACAGTGCGGATCATGGGGCGCGCCGACGGCGGTAACGCGCTCGACTATACAGTTAATTGCGCGGTGGGCATTCCGCAAATGACCGGGCCGGCCTCGCTTGGCACAGCGCCGGTAAACCATGTTCTCCCAGCCTGGGATCTACTCACCGGAAGTTATGCGGCGTTCGCGCTTCTGGCGGCCGAGCGCCATCGGCGCGAGACCGGCGCCGGGCAGGAGGTCCGTGTGCCACTGCTCGATATCGCGCTCTCGACCATCTCCAATCTCGGCCAGGTCGCCGAGGTGTTGGCGACCGGCGCGGATCGCGCGCGTTATGGCAACGAGGTATATGGTGCTTTTGGCCGCGACTTCATCACATCGGATCGGATACGCATCATGGTGATGGCAATCACGCCGCGCCAGTGGGCTGGGCTGCTAAAGGCGTTGGATATTGCCGATGCGGTTGCCAGGATCGAGGCAGAGCGTGGCGTTTCCTTCTGCCGGGATGAAGGGACGCGATTCGAACATCGCGAAATTCTCATCCCCCTTGTCGAGAATGCGATTGCCGGGCGCGCCAGCGATAATTTGTTTCCGATGTTCGATCGTCTGGGCGTCTGCTGGGGTTTATATAGGACCGTGCATGAGGCGGTGATGGACCCAGAGCTGATTCGCAACAACCCGATTTTTACAGATATGCACAATCCGAGCGGGCTGACATACCCGGTCGCCGGCGCACCGGCCACCCTGTCCGCCGCGGATCGCATGCCGCCTTGTCCGGCGCCGCGCCTTGGCGAACACACCGAAGAGGTGCTCGCATCGGTTATCGGGCTTGGCGCGCGCGAAATCGGCAGGCTGCATGATGCGGGAATTGTCGCAAGTCCGAACAGGCAGAGCATTCCTTGATGTCCGACGCGCTCGGCGCTTGGCGCGGCACCAGCCAGACGCTCTATGATATCGTGGGCGCGGGTGCGCTCGATCGCTTTCGCGCAACGATACAAAGTGCCACGCCGCCCGGCGCCGTCCCGCAAGGCTTTCACTGGTGCCTGTGCCTGCCTGACACATCTACCGATGCATTGGGCCCGGATGGACATCCACCAAAGGGCGGCTTCCTTCCACCTGTCACCCTCCCAAGGCGCATGTGGGCATCGAGCGAGGTTCAATTCCGCGCGCCGCTCGGCGTGTCGGCGCGCGTTGAACGAATCTCGTCCGTTGCCCGGATTACGGAGAAAAGCGGCGCGACGGGCCCACTTGTTTTTGTCGACGTCGAGCACACGACACGCGCCGACGGGATTGAAGCCATTGTCGAACGACAGACCATTGTGTATCGAACTTCTGGCACCGAACGTATGCCGCTTCCACCAAGTCGCGCATTGGACCTCTCGCAATGGACATGGCGCCGGTCCATCACGCCCGACCCAGTATTGCTGTTCCGCTATTCGGCGATGACCTTCAACAGCCATCGCATTCATTACGACCTGCCCTATACCATCGCGGAGGAACATTATCCGGCCCTTGTCGTCCACGGGCCTTTGGTGGCGACGCTTCTGCTCGATCTATGCGCGCGCGAACTAGGGGCTGATGCTATCTCACGTTTCACCTTTCGGATGCTCTCGCCCGCGTTCGCCGGTCAGGATCTTCACCTCGTCGGCGAGCCCGGAGACAAGATCGAACTTCGCGCCCTCGGTGCGGATGGCCGCACCGTCGTATCCGCAACGGCGTCACGCTGACGGGCGCAATGGACGCCATCTCAAGCGCCATGACATTTCTGTTCGTCCCGGGCGATCGTTGCGACCGTTTCGACAAAGCGATCACGTCCGGCGCCGATCGTGTCGTCATCGACCCAAGGATGCCGTAGCACCCCACCGCAAGAGCAAAAGTCTTTCGGTTCTTTTTTCAAAAAAAGAACTTCTTCCTATCCCTTGATCCCAGCAAAATCCGCCGGCCGCTTTTCCTTGAATGCCGCGAACCCCTCCTTGAATTCATCCCCCAGGAAGCAGATCACCTGATCCGACGCCTCCTGAGTAAGATCTGTTTCGAAATAGCTAGACTGGCCGAGCCAACGCGCCTTCACCAGCGAAAGTGCCTGCAGCGGAAGCGTTGCGAATTCTGCGGCCTTGGCAACGGCGGAAGCCATAACATCATGGTCTGCGACACAGGCATCCACAAGGTTGATCCGCGCCGCTTCCTCGCCCCGGATCGCCTTGGCCTCCAGGATCAGCCGCCTTGCCACGGGAAACCCGACGCGCATTGGCAGTGTCCGGAGCAAGCCCCAATCAGGCACAAGACCAAGCTTGAGGAACGGCAATAGAATTATTGTGCCGGTGCCCGCAACGATGTAGTCGCTCAGCAGTGCAAGCCCGAGCGACGCGCCTGCCGCCACGCCTTCCGCCGCCGTTACGACAGCGATTTTTGCCTCCGCAACCAGCCGGCATAGATGGTGCCCATGATCCATACGAGCCACCGCCTGCGCCTTCGTCATGCCGACCATGGAAGGCAAATCACCACCGGCGGACAAGTTGCCCGTCACGCCGCCGAAAACCACGGCGCGTGTATAGGAATCGCTGAAGGCGGCGGTGAAAGCCTGTATCAGAGCGGTCCGTACATCCGCATCGACCGCATTGAGTTTCTCGGGCCTGTTGATGAGAATACGGAACACGTGCGGGGCGGGACTGTCGATCGAGAGATTACCCATTCGATCCGCACACCAATCAGTGTGGCAACGCAGCGAGCGATCGTGCAAGCAAGCCGCGCGCAACCACTTTCAATGCCAGGGTTTCTTCCGCGCCTTCAAAAATCGACAGCACCCGCGCATCAACGAAATACCGGCTGACGGCATATTCCTCGGCGTAGCCCATTCCGCCAAAGATTTGCAGCGCCTCGCGCGTGACCAACTCGGCTGACCGGCAGGCGAAGAGCTTCACCAGGCTCGCTTCCATTTGGCCGCCACCGTCATTCAGCATGTGGCCAACATTGTACGTGAGCTGACGGCAGGCGGCAAAGCGCGCCGCCATTCGCGCCAATTTAGCGCGGGTCAATTGAAAGTCGGCAAGCGGCGCGCCGAACACCTTGCGGTCGCGTGCGTAACCAATCGCCGCGGTCAACGCCGCCCGCATGACACCGCAGGCACGCGCGGCCGTCTGCATCCGGCCGCCCGTCATGCCATTCATCGTAAAGTAGAAACCCTTGCCCAAACCGCTTTCCTCACCCAGCAGATTCGCGTCTGGAACAAAAAAGTTCTCGAACGCCAGGTCGAACGAATGCATGCCACGATAGCCGATGGTCGGGATCGCACGCCCCGTCAATGAGCCACCGGCCTCCTGCCGGAAAAGGAAATCATGCCCCTCATAGCTCGGCTTTTCGACAAGCAGGATACTGAGTCCCCTATGGCCAAGATCGCGGTCCGGATCCGTACGCGCCACGACCATGAGCACACCCGCCTTGCCCGCGAACGTGCACCAGGTCTTCGCGCCATCCAGCCTCCAACCTCCTTCCGTCTTCCGCGCCCGCAATGACAGACCTGCGACATCGGAGCCGAAATCCGGTTCCGTAATGGCGATGGCGCATAGAGGACATCCCGCGGCGATGCGCGGTAGCCAATATGTCTTCTGGGGCTCGGTTCCACCGAACAGGATGGCGCGGGTCAGGATTTCCGGACGGGTAATCAGGCTGCCCGCGGCCGCGAGGGACGCCTCCGACAGCGCCTCCGTCACGGCGATCATCGAGAGATTATCCTCGCCCTCATCTGGCGCTGTGCCGCCGTAACGTTGCGGCACGGACAAGCCGAACACCCCCATTTCGCGCATCGGGCCGAGAAGCGACTCCGGCACAGTCATATTCTTGCGGTGGATTTCCTCCGCGATCGGCGCCACCACATCGCGGGCAAAGCGGCGGAAACTCTCGCGCACCATTTCAATTTCCGGGTTGGTTTCCACCGCCGCGATTTCGTGATCACACGTCATCAGCGCCAGCCCGGTAGCCTCCATTTGCGTGCCCGCGAATCGCCGCAGCGCCCGCAGGGCAGGGTCGCGCGCCAACGCGACAATATCCGACCCATGAAAATCCAGACTAAAGAAAATGCCTTCCAGACGTTGCAGCGCGCTCGGAAGCGCCTCCGCCAGATAGGTCACCCCCAGCCGGTCCGGAAGGGCGCATGCATCGCCGGATGAGGTGGCAAGCACGGCGCGGGCGGCCAGCAATTCCGAACAGGCGAACGCCAGCTCGTAGCAATTCACTTGATTCTGATCGAGTTTCGTTGCGTCAAGCTCGCCACGCACCGCACACCGCAAGGCCAAAGCTGCGCTGGCCGACGCGAGCACCGTTTCGAATGCCGAAAGCAAAGTCTTATTTTCGGAAGCTGTCGGACAGCGCGGCGCGTCGTCCGATGCCAGGCGAGCGGATACTGCCATCTATATCCTCTGATCCTTGTGGCTTGTCTTGTGGCTTGCCTTGTGGCTTGCCTTTTGGCTTGCCTTGGGCCTCAACCGAACAACACGGGCAAACTTTTCGGCTTACGAAGGTGAAATCCCGTTATCACGGGTTTGGGTTGATCCGGATCGAGCCGTAGATTAGGCAGGCGTTCTAATAAAGCAACGAGTGCCCGGGTTATTTCCACTTTCGCGAGATGCTGGCCGAGGCAGACATGCGGACCTGTGGCAAACGGGAATGCTCGCACCTTTCGATCACGGAAGATGTCGAACCGGTCGGGATCGGCGAATTTCTGCTCGTCGCGATTTGCCGAACCCAACACGACATCGACCACGGAGCCGGCCGGCAAGGCAACACCGGCAAGTTCGACATCCCTGGTAACTGTGCGCGGCGATGTCATCGCCGGACTTTCCCAGCGCAGCCCCTCGTCGATCGTCTGTGGGATAAGGCTCGGGTCGGTGCGCACGCGATCCAGCTGCTCGGGATTGATCAGCAGGCCCATCAGGATATTGCTGGTGCCACGATACGTTGTGTCACCGCCGGCATTCAGCAACTGGCGGAAGAAGCACACCACAACCTCCACGGGCAGACGCTCGCCTTCCACTTCCGCATGCGCCAAATGGGTGACCAGATCATCCGTTGGCCGTTCGATACGCTGCTCGACAAGCTGGCGGAGAAAATCGCCAAGCTTGCGGCCGGCATCGATCGCGTTCTCAAGATTGCTGCGGTACAGCGTCTGCGTAACGGCAATCTTCTGGAACAGCTTGCGCGCTTCCTCATCCAGGCCGAGCTGCTTGTAAATTACCTGGAACGGATAGAATCGTGTGAATTCCTGGAGTAGATCCGCCGAGCCGCGCTTTTCGAACTTCGAAACGAGTTCATCCACCACGGGCGCGACAACGCTCTCGCCCCACGCGGAAACGACCTGCGGCAGGAAGGCTTTCTGGAAAATGCGCCGGTATCTCGTGTGCTCGGGGGCATCGAGCATCGTCAGGCTCATTTCACCAAAACTTTGTCCGAGCGTTCGCCTGAAGGCTTCGTTGGTATATGTCACCGGATCGGTAAGAACCATCGCCGCCAGGTCATAGCCCAAAACCATGTGGGTCGTGACACCGCGCAGTGCTTCGTTTTCCTTGTTCATGAAAAAACTGTAGATGCTGCCTTTTTGAACGTCGCCGGTGCGCCGTAGGGCGCGCAAGCGCTCATAAGTGTCGGTGAACTCGCCATACTCGAGCGTCTCGGCCACGAATGGATTGAAGCTGGTATCGTTCAGATCGGAAAGCTTCGGCAACACCGCCACATTCATGGTCGTCTCCCAAAATCACGTGCGCCCTGCAACGCGGTACCATCTTAGCGGACGTGGTGGCCCACATTGAAGTTCATGACAAGCAACCCGGCCAGCCGGCCGGGCCGTGGGCATGCATTGAACGGGCACGATCCACGAATTCCATGCCAGCATTGTTGCGGGCGGAGCCGCCCAACCGTCATCGCGAGCGCCGCATCGGCTCCTGTGTGATATGAAGCGCGCATGCCCGAGGCAATGAAAAACGCCCGAAATTACGTATGGGATGGCGCCTCGATCGCCGCCGGGCTGGCTTGCCACTTGGCCCGTCCCACGGAAGATATGCCGAGAGTACGGGGTGCCGGGATCTCCGAGGAATTTTACGCAGGCAAATATCGTGGAGGACGTAGCATTCGATGAGCGAGGCCGCATTTGGCGCGAAGGCGCCGTTTCATGTGCCCGCGCGGCGCGTCCGGATGCGGCCCCGTGCCGGGCGGCCGCGTGACGCCCATGTGCCAAAGCTGCGGGGCGATCCGGCCGCCAGCCGAATGCACTTACGCAACGACATGCGCCCAACCCGCAAGCGCCGCCTCGCCATGCATCACCGGAATGTCCGTGCCGCGGCTGCTGACACCGAGTGAAGCAGGATGATCGATGCCTACGCCCTCGGTAACGATCAGGCCAACGCCGCCCTCCGCGCGACGGCGATAATATTGCGCGACATTATCGCCAGGGACACCGCCGGGCGAAAATGACCGCGTCATGGGCGCCATCATGAAGCGGTTCTCCAACGTCAAATCACGCAGGGACAGTGGGCTGCACAACGCTTCAACCGAGATAGCCATGGACCGGAACGATTCCCCTCTCAAGACTGCGTTGGCGGTTCGGCAACCGGCGCCAATTTGCGCGTGTAGGCATGCGCAATGCCGATTTGCTTGAACTGCGTCAGGATAGGCGCTGGGATATCGCCGATACAGATCATTCGTTCGACGACGAACACCTCCCGCGCCACCAACTGCAAAGGACCAAGATTTTCAATATGCGTTCGCAAAGCGGCTGCATCGGCAAATACCTCCTCGAAGACGAAACTCAACGGGTCGTCATCTGCCGTAAAGAAGTCAAACCCCAGGGTTCTGCCGGCTTCCTTGCGTTGGGCGATCTCCGTGGCTGCCGCTACAAAGTTCTCGAAGCGGATGAAGTTTTCGGCGCTGACGCGGAATTGAACAATGATCCGAATCGTCAAAGATGTGCTCCAGGGATCGACACCAAAACAGGAAGTTCTTCTTTCTTGAAAGAAAGAACCAAAAAAACCCTTACGGTTAAGAATTGGTCATCATCGCCCTAGATGGTAATGGAGAACAACCTCGAGTTGTTCGGGCCAGCCGCTGGGGCGGCTGATGTCAACGGGAACTTCACCCCAGCGATAGCGACATTCCGGCTTCTGCGGTGGCGCGCCGGTCCAGATCAGCATGTGCTTGTTGGCCTGCGTCAACTCGCCCTCAATGTAGCGCCCATCCGTGTGGAACCGGCCCACCCGGCCGTCGTCGCATGTCACCAGGACGGTGCCGTCCTCCTGCTGCTCAAAGGTTTGCCTGAAGGCCACATAGCGATACTTGCGAAGGTGGGATTTCCGCGGGCCTGGTTCGCTCATGGTACCTCCGCCGCAATGAAGTCATCGCTGTTATCGGAACCCATCCACCTGTCGTACATGTCATGGAATTTCCGCACCGGCGCGTCGTTGTGCTGCGACAAGATCACATAACCACGCGCTGACGTCTGAAGGCCAGCTTGAACGGCGGCGACATTGCCAAGATCTTGCTGAAAAATCCGCCACAGCCCGCCAAGTTCATGGGCTTCGGAAATAGAATCTTCCAGTCCGAGTTCGTGCGGTGGCGCCGGCGGCGGCCGCGGACGATCATCCGGCCAGGGCGCCATCAGGAGCACGTCCATGATGGACCGTTCCGGGTCGTTCTGATACGGCCGGAAACGATATACCAATCGGCTGAAGCCACCCCAGGGATGAAAGTTCGGCCAAACGCTGACCATTTCACCTGTGGACATATGGACATCATGGTAGGCTTCCACGGCATCGCCCAGCGCCTTGCGCTGGGCGATGCGAATTTCCCTCGCAATGACCTGGCCGGCCGTTTCGCCGGGGCCGACCTTGATGGGAGAGTCTTCGTTGCGATGGTAATCCCAGTACATGTCCACGGCATCCTGGGGTGTTTCGGCCGTGGATGTGGCGTAACCGGGCGGCGCGCGATACTGGTCGGTCGGCCGGGCCGGCGCACTGCGCATCCAGTTGCCGAAATCGTCCCACCGGTTGCCGGCGACGGAACGGTAATCCGGCGAGCGCACGATTTGCGGGTGGGTATGGCTGACGTGCCAGGCCTCAAGAAAAGCTTCCTGCACGATTTTCCAATTTGCCGGGACATGAACGGTCGCGTGAACCTGCTTCGATCGCCGTCCGAGGTCATGGCCGGCGCCTTCGAAATGATCGGGCAACTCGCCGAGGAATTCCGCAAGCGGCTCACATGCCGGATCGGGATTGATGAAAACGAAACCGCCCCACACGCCCGTCCGGGCTTCCGGCAGGCGGGCCACCTCGTCACGCGTACCGGGAAAGTCCCAGCCACAATTCATGTCCTTGAGGGTGCCATCGATGTTCCAGGCCCAGCCGTGGAACATGCAACGAAACTCGGTTGCGCGCTTGCCCGCGAAATCGCAGAGCTTGCGGCCGCGGTGCAAACAGGAGTTCCAATAGGCCTTGAATTCGTTCACGCCCGTGCGGGTCACAATAAACGATAGGCTGGCAACCTCGTAAACCATGTAGTCGCCGATTTCCGGGATCTCCTCCTCGCGGCACGCCCACTGCCAAGCCCGCTTCCAGATTCGCTCAACTTCCCGTTGGTGATAGGCAAGTTCAAAATATCTGTTCACGCCAACGCGCGCAACGCGCGGCCTATATGGTGGCTTCTCCACCAGAAGGTGCGGTGGATAGGGAATGTCGGACTGTGACATCTTGTCGCACCTCCTCAATGAGCAAAAGTTTTTTGGTTCTTTTTTTCAAAAAAGAACTTCTTCCTTATCTACCGCTGGGCGCCCGTCAGGAAAATAGCAACCACACAGGGCTCGTCGTAATGGTTCCTCCAGGCATGCATAATCCCACCCATGACGATGCAGGTGCCTGGCACCAAGGTTTGTGTCGCGCCACCCTCGAGGACGATGTCGATCTTGCCGGACAGCACAAATTCGATATCGACCGTGTCGGATTGATGCAGGTCGGGCGCCCGATCGTCGATAGAAACCGTGTGCCCGTCAAGCGCCGCGGCGATATCGAGCTTACCCGCCGAGCGGGGCGCAAAGCGAACCAGACCTGCCTTGGAACCGCCTGGCCGGGGAAAGCTCATATCGCGTGGCGCGTTGCCAATGTCGCCGGGAAGCATCGGCGGTTGCACGAACTCCCAGAAAAACGCCGCCTCCACGACATCCGGCTCGCGAAAGTGCCAGACGGACTCTACGTCGGTGAAGGTTGGGTGCCCATGATCGTTCAACGAAGCAACAACGAGTTTCGCGTGATCGATATCCATGCACGCGCCTTCGTTTCCTGTCATCACGCGCCGGCTGCCCGGCGATCGCCCAGGATCAAATCGGCGGCACGCAGGGCCATGGCCATGACCGGTGCATTTGTGTTGCCCGAGAGCATTTCAGGAAAGATCGAAAGATCGACCACGCGCAGCCCGCGCACGCCACGCACCCTCAGCCGCTCATCCACAACGGCGTCCGCCTGCTGTCCCATGGCGCAGGTGCCGCAAGCATGCAGACCCGCCCGGCCGAGGCGATGGAACGCCTCCACGATCTCGTCGTCAGTTTGTGCCCACGAGGTGCCGTCGGTTTCGCCCACCACCAGCCCCGTCCAGGCAGGTTGCCGCATCACCTCGCGCATGTAGCGGATCAACGAGACGGAATGCGCCCGGTCATGTTCGGTAGACAGGTAATTTGGTGTAATGACCGGCGGCTCCCGGGGGTCGGGACTGTTGATCATCACGGTGCCCTCGCTGTCCGGCCGCAGCACGTAGCCGAAAATCCGCATGCCGGGCTTGTCCTCGAACGTGCTCTTCGTGGCGCCAAGCGAGTACGGCATATACATGATTTGTCCGTCCGGGCGATTGAGGTCCGGCTTCGAACGGACGAAGGCGGCGGCGGTGCACGCGGCATCCGCCAAGGGCCCGCCGCCTGTCAGCAGGTATTGCAACGCCGCGCCCCACAGGCCGATTCCGGAGAATTTTGCATTCTGGCTGTCCGAGGCGTGCACCAGCCGATATTGCAACGCGAGCAACCGGTGTTCCCGCATATTCCGGCCCACGCCTGGACTGTCCACCAGCACTTGAATGCCATGCGCCTGTAGATGCGCCGCCGGACCAATGCCAGATAATTGCAAGAGTTTGGGTGAAATGAGGGCGCCGGCGCTGAGGATGATTTCGGAGCCGCAGCGGAATTCAACCGGTGCGCCCCCCCGCGTCGCCGCCACGCCGACCGCGCGCCCGTTCTCAATGATGAGGCGATCGACGCGTGTGTCCGTCACGATACGCAGATTGGACCGATTACGAATCGGCTTCAGGAAACCGCGGGCGGAACTCACCCGCCGTCCCCGCCGGTCGATATTGACTTGCAAAAAACCGACACCCTCCTGATCGACCGTGTTCATATCAGGCTTGTAGGAAAGACCCATGGCGCGCCCGGCGGCGACGAAAGCCTCGCCAAGCCGGCCGCCGGAGGGGTTCGTGCGTATCTTGATGGGGCCGCCTTTGCCGCTTGCGTTCCGGCCCCCTGGTTGATGGTCTGCGTGACCCTCCAATTCTTCGAAATAGGGGGCGATGTCCTGCCACGACCATCCAGCATTGCCGAGCTCGGCGATCCGGTCGTAATCGTCGCTCTGGCCGCGGACCCACACCATGCCGTTGACGGCGCTTGATCCACCCAGCGTCTTGCCGCGTTTCCAGATCTCGGGGGGACCTTCCGGCCCCAGCCGATGGGTCGTTATGTATGTTGAAGCGAAACGGTCGCGTGGCAGAATTTTGCCGAACCCTTTCGGAATATGAAGGTAAGGACTAGTGTCCCTGGGACCTTCCTCCAGCAGCAGCACGCGGCAGGCGGGATCGCGGGACAAACGGTTGGCGACAATGGCGCCGGCGGAGCCCGCCCCGACAACGATGTAATCTATTTCAGCCATGTTTTATCAGCACCGGACAATTTTCGGTAGGGCAGCTTCGATGATGCGCGCCACGCGCGACCGGACATCGTCCTCATTGCCAAGAAAATCGGACAACCGGTTATGGCAGAACGCAACAGCCAGACCGGTGTCCGGATCGGCAAAGCCTAACGATCCGCCCATGCCGGGAAAACATAAAGCGCGCGGGTTGCGGGGCGCATAGGATGAGCCGGACGGCGCCCCGCCGAGTTGCAGGCCGCCGCGCCCGAGCGGCACCCGGCGGCGGGTGAAGACATCGATGTCGTCGTAGCCATCGCGCCGCTCGCTGAACATCGCAACGCGGCTGGGGGACAATAGGCGCACACCATCCAGTGCGCCGCCATTGGCCAGCATGGCAAAGAAGCGTGCTGCCGCGCGGGCTGTAACGATCGCGCCGACCGCGGGAATGCACGCGCGGCGCACCTCGGGCCTGCCGAATGGATCGGCCATCAAATCCACTTGCAGCGGCGTCGTTTCGCGATACGGGGAGTCCTTCGGCGCCACGCTGACTTCATCATCATACAGGGCGGCGACGCGATCCTGCGCGGCATCCGGAATGCCGATCCACAGATCGGCGATGCCGAGTGGTTCGGCGATCTCCTGCCGGACGAAATCGCCAAAATGCCGCTGCTTTGGATCGGTGCGCCGGACGATCTCACCGACCAGCCAGCCATAGGTCATGGACTGATAGCCGCTGCGTGTGCCGGGTTCAAAGGCCGGCGCTGTCGTTTCCAGCGCATGAACCATGAAGTCCCAGTCGCACATCTGCGCAACCGTCACGTCCGCCGGCATGCGTGCCATGCCGGAACGATGCGTCAATACCTGGCGCACCGTTACAAGCTCGCGTCCCTCGCCGGTAAAGCAGGGCCAGTAGCGGCTGAGCGGCGCATCGTAGTCCACGAATTCGCGTTCTGCCTGGATATGCAGGGCGACGGCGGTAATCGCCTTGGCGACCGAGAATGCATTGAACAGCGTGTCGCCATCGACGGCGCGGCCTGATGGCTTGTCGGCGATGCCCGCCCACGCATCGACAATGAGCCGGTCATGATGGTAGGCGGCCACCTGCACGCCGATTTCCTCGCCCCGTTCGACAAGGTCGTCGAGCAGTGTCTGCACGCCGGTGTTGGCGGCGGTGTCGAGATGTATCCTGACTTCCTTCATTTGCGTGTCATCGTGGGTCTGCGCGTCCGCTTTGCAGGTGTGATATACATAATCAACGGCGCGTTCTGGCTGTCACGCGGGCCTGGCGGTCGAGATTACGCAGGTGATGCCACCTTGTGCCGCTGCAACTCTGGCTTGCAGTTCGGCCAGCGCGGCGGCATCACCATCGTTGGAGCCGATCGGTGCAGGGATCTAGGTGCATGAAGCAGTGGATGTGTATGAATTGTGGTTGGATCTACGACCAGGCACGCGGCGATCCTGCCGCCGGAATTGCGCCGGGCACGGCCTGGGAAGATGTGCCCGCCGATTGGAAATGTCCCGATTGCGGATCGGGAAAGGTTGATTTCGAGATGGTTGAAGTCTGACAGGAAGAAAGCAGTTCTTTTCTGAAGAAAAGAACCAAAAGACTTTTGCTTTTGATGCAATCCCGAACCTGCCGGCCTCAGCTCCAAAGTTGCCGCGGGCGGAAAGATCAAAGTCTTTTGGTTCTTTTCTTCAGAAAAGAACATTCTTCCTTCGCCCCTCAATAACGTATCGGCGGAATCCGCACGCTCATGCCATCGAGTTCCGCGCTCGTTCGAATTTGGCAGGTCAGGCGGCTATCTTCGGTGACATCCAGCGCGCCATCCAGCATGGCGAGTTCCATGTCGCTCGGCGGCGCCAGCTTGCCCCGCCATGCCGCGTCGATATAGCAATGGCACGTCGCGCAGGAGAGATTGCCGCCGCAATCCCCGTTGATGCCGGGAATGCAGGATTGCGTCGCCGCCGTCATGACCGAGATGCCCTCGGCAGCTTGCACAATCTGCTCCTCGCCTTCGGGGCTAAAAAACCGCAGCGTGATCAATGTAGGATCTCCAAAACCAGTTGGCAGCATGGGCTCATCGGCCCCGCGCTGTCGCCGGCATTCGTCACGTCGCGGATGGCGTCCACGCCAGGAACAGCTCGTGCATCGTGTTGCTCGTGCCGACCGCCGCGCGCGGAACCGTTCCGGGCTTGATGGCGAACTGGGGAATGCGCGCCAGCCACTCCTCCAGAAGAACGCGGATTTCGATCCGTCCCAGCGCCATGCCGGGGCAGCGATGCGGTCCGTTGCCGAACGCGGCCGAGGGGATCGGCAGCGGCCGGTGGAAATCCACCTCGAGCGGGTTTTCGACGCGCTCAGGGTCCAGCCCGTAGAGGCAGTTCGGGATCTGGATCATGTCGCCCTGCCGCAAGGGAACGCCGCGAAATTCGAAATCGCGCGTAACGATTCGCGCCGTGTTGGCGATGCCGTGCCGCCGGATCATTTCATCGATGGCGCGGGGGATCAGCTTCGGGTCATCGACGAGTTGCTGCCGGTGCGCCGGATGCAGTGCCAAAAAGCGCATGATGTTACCCATCATCGAGGCCACGGTATGCAGGCCGCCTGCCAGAAGCAGCGTGCTCATGCCACGGATTTCCTCGTCCGTGAGGGGCCTGCCGTCAACGCGGCCCTGCACCACGGTCGTCAGCGCGTCATCCTTCGGATTGGCGCGGCGATCCTGCACATCGCGCCAGAGATAATCGGCCATGTCGTGGCGGGCGCGCTGTGTCACCTGAAGTTCGGTGGCTGTCGTGTTGAGCGCGGAGAGCCGCAGCAGCATGTCCGAATCCTCGCGCGGCAGGCCCATCATATCAAGGAAAACGGTAATCGGCAGCACGTGCGACACCTCGTCCACGAACTCGCATTCGCCGCGCGGTTCCACGTGCGCGATCACATCGCGGATGACGGTGCGGATGTTCGTCTCCAGCCTGGCGACAGCCTTGGGCGAAAAGATTGGCGAAATGACCGCGCGGTAGCTGGCATGCTCCGGCGGATCGAAATCCAGCGGCGGCGACCGCATGCCGCGCCTTCCTTTCGGCAACGCCATGTAGCGCATGGAAAATCGGTCCGGGTCGAGCTGGATCGTCTCGATGTCGACGGCGCGCGTTGCCACCCAGTGCCCGCCGTTCATGTCGGTCCAGAAGATGGGCGGCAGGGCCTCCGTCGCCTGCTTCCACGCCAGGGCGGGATCGCCGTCGGGAACCGGAATGGCGAAGAAATCGAAATCCGGTACGGCCAGTTCGGGCGGCACGCGGCCGGACCCGGGCTCACAGGTGACCGTTGCGGTCATGAAAATTCCACCCTCACGAATAATAGGTAAAGTTCCGTTCCTGAAACAGCCATCCGCTGTTCACCCACACGAACCGGTCCTTGTACTCGCCGTAGAAGGGCCCGCCTGCCTCGCCCTGCTTGCGCGAGGTAGGTGTGTACATCGTGCACGTTCCGGTCGCCGTGGCGCCCATCAGCGTGATCGCGAGGCCGCCCATCACCGGCACCACCCCGCCTGCTTGCATGGTCTTGTGCCGCGCCTTGATGGCGTCGCGGCCAATGATGTGCGTTCCGTTGGAGGCGATAAAGCACCCATCTTCGGCAAACAGGTCGGCCATCGCGTCACCCTCGCCGTGCAGCAGGTGATGGGCGTAGCGGGCGACCAGGTTGCGAATTTCCTCTATGTCGGACAGCTCGCGCAGGCGCCTGTCCGATATTGCTCCATCGCCGTGCAAGACGCTCATGATCGTGGGGCCGGTCTCCGAGAGGTGTTCCGCGCAGGCTGGCCACGCGTATCCGCCGCATACCCTATTCCCATCCCTGCCGGGTGGGGAGGGGGCAGCAAAACACGTACATGATTGGTGGGGGCGGACCAGGCCAAAGCAGCCCGGCGACGCGGCGGTTTGGCTGACGACGACCGCCACCGCCCGCCATTCCGGCTGCGATTGGACCGGCGCGCCGGCGTCATCGCGCGCGGTCATCGCGCGCCCTGGGCGGACAGTGCGGATACGCCCCGTTCCGAAATCATATACGCGAAGTTGAAGTGGCCGAAAATGGCTGGCCTTGCGGGAACGGACGGAACCTTATTCTTTTCATCCAGCGCGGCGTTGCGCGTAGAACGTCAGATGCAGGATTGCCGAGGCGGGACAGGGTCTGTCTCCGGAGAACGCACGTGAACCTTTTGCCGACTGCCGAGCAGCTCCACATCCGGGACAGCATCTCGAACTTTCTCTCCGCCGAACTGCCGGCCACGCGCCTGCACAAGGCGGCTTTCGCGCACGGCGCGGCCGAGCGGCGGCTCTGGGCGCAAATCGCCGAACTTGGCTGGCTTGGCCTCGGCATAGCCGAAGAAGTGGGCGGCGTGGGGTACGGAACCGCGGAGGACATTCTGTTGTTCCGTGAATGCGGACGGCAACTCGTTTCGCCCATGGTGCTCGCCGGACGGCTCGGCGCGGAGGTGGCCGCGCGGTCGGGGAACCGGGATCTCGCGGATCGCATACTGACGGGCGCGCAGCCCGTGGTGCTGGCGCATATCGCGCGGCCCGGGGCCGGCTTTCCGTCGGGCGCCGCATCCGTGCAACTTATCGACGCGGCGCCAGACGATCTGGCGCTGGCCTGGAGCCCATCGGGCATGGCACTGTGCAATCTTGCGGATTTCGCAACGCAGGCGCAGGCGCCAGGTATTGATCCCACGCTCGGCATCACGACCGGCCGGACCGAACGGTTCCGGCCGGTCGCGTGGTGCCCTTCGGTCACTGCGCCGCTGCCCGCGCTGGCGAGCATCCTGCTGTCCGCCATGCTGGTGGGCATCGCCGAAGCGACGCGGGACATGGCGGTGAACTACGCCAGTTTTCGGGAACAATTCGGCCGCAAGATCGGCAGCTTCCAGGCCATTGCGCATTACTGTGCGAACATGGCCATGTCGGCCGAAGTGGCCTGGGCGGAAACCGCCTATGCGGGCCTGGCGTGGCAAGGACGGGCCGGGGATTATGCGTCGCATGTCGCGGCCTCCCGGCTGCTGGCAAGCACGGCCGCGTTGGAAAATGCGCGGCTCTGCATTCAGGTGCATGGCGGCATGGGGTACAGTTCGGAGTGCGACGCGCATCTGTTCCTCAAGCGCGGCCATGCGCTGGCCGTATTGTTCGGCCCGATGAGGGAGGCGTGGTCCGCGCTATTGAGCCTCAACGACAACATTCTTAACCTGGCTGCGGAGTAAGGAAGGAAGCCGTTCTTTTTTGAAAAAAAGAACCAAAAGACTTTTGCTCTGATGGGGGCCCAATCGACATCGATAAAAGTCTTTGTTTGTTTTTTCCTTCCTTGACCGATATGTCAGTTCAACGGGCCGGTATAGCAACATGCATCTCGAATTCACAGCGGAAGAAAATGCCTTCAGGGCCACCGCCCGTGAATGGCTCGTCGCGAACGTGCCGCGCGACAAGCGGCCGGATGACGGGCCGGGCACGCGGGAATTCGATCTCGCCTGGCAGCGCAGGCAGTACGAGGCGGGGTGGGCCGGCATCAATTGGCCCAAGGCCCATGGCGGGGTCGGACTGCCTTCCGTCCATCACATGATTTGGCTGGAGGAGGCCGGGCGCGCCGGAGCGCCGCCGATGGGAACCCTGTCGGTCGCCTTGTCTCATGCGGGGCCGACGCTCATGGCGTTCGGCACGGACGCGCAGAAAGCCTTCCACCTGCCCAGGATTCTGCAAGGTGCATCGGTCTGGTGCCAGGGCTTCTCCGAGCCCGGCGCGGGCTCGGATCTGGCCGGGCTGAAAACGCGTGGCGTGGTCGAGGATAATTGTATCGTCGTCACCGGACAGAAGGTCTGGACCAGCCATGCCCACGTTGCCGACTATCAGGAGTTGCTCGTGCGCACCGACAGTTCCGCCGGCCGGCATGCCGGCATCACCTGGATCATCTGCGACATGAAGGCGCCCGGCATCACCGTGCGTCCGATCCGGACGATCGCCGGCAATCACCATTATTGCGAGGTATTCTACGACGAGGTGCGCATTCCCATCGAGAACGTTGTCGGCGCCATCAACGATGGCTGGCGCGTCGCGATGTCCACGCTGTCCATCGAGCGGGCCGGCGGCGTGGCGGGCCACATGGCGCTGGAAAAGGAATTGAACCGCCTTATCCGCTTCGCCGACGACAACATCGACGATGCGACGGGCGAACCCCTGCTGCGGGATTCCCGCATAATGTCGGAGCTCGCGGAACTGAAGGCGAAGTTCGCGGGCCTTCGGGCGCTGGCCTACACCGTTGTCTCGCGTGAGGAGTCGGGTGTTCCCGGGCCGGAGAGCTCCCTGCTGGCGCTCTATTATGCCGAACTGCTTCAGCGTACGCAGCGCCTGTCGATGCAGTTGCTGTCCAGCGATTGCCTGGGCGGCGGCAGCGCGCAGGATGCCATCGATCGCTATCTGCAATCTTTTTCCAACACGATCATGGGCGGAACGTCGGAGATCCGTCGGAATATTGTCGCCCAGCGGGTGCTGGGCTTGCCTAGATAAGGCAGCAGTTCTTTTTTGAAAAAAAGAACCAAAAAACTTTTGCCCTTGCGATTGCATCAAGAGCAAAAGTCTTTTGGTTGTTTTCTTCAGAAAACAACTGCTTCCTTCCTACTCGATCTCCCCCAGCTCCGTCCCCACAGGGTGCATTTCCCCCGCCGCCACCTTAATACGTAACGTCCCCGACGCGGCAGCCTCGATCTCGGTCACCGATTTCTCGCTTTCCAGCAGAAACAACGGCGCGCCGGCCTCGACCCGGCCGCCATCCTCGACCAGCCATTCCGTGACCGTGCCCTCCTCCATGGCGAAACCGAGACGGGGAAGCGTAATGATGAATGCCATCGAATTAACCCAATGTCTTCCTGATGGCAGCCGTAATCTTCTCGGGCGACCAGAGGATGGTTTTTTCCAGGGCGGAGGAGAACGGCACCGGCGTGTAGGGCATGCCCAAACGTTGCACCGGCGCCGCCAGTTCGCCGAACAGGTGCTCATGGATGCGTGCGGCGATCTCCGCGCCGACACCGAAGCTGCGCACGGCTTCATGCACAATGACTGCGCGTTTCGTTTTGGCCACCGAATTCAGGATCGCCGCCTCGTCCAGCGGCGAGATCGTGCGCAGATCGATCACCTCGACGGAAATCCCTTCCTCACCCAGCGACTCCGCGACCTTCTTGACGTCATCCATCGGCCGGCCATAACTGATGATCGTGACATCGGCGCCGGGCCGCACGATGTGCGCCTTGCCGAGCGGGATCGCGTGCAAGCCCACCGGTACGTCGCCGCGCGCCGATAAATGAATGCTGTTCTCCACGAACACGCAGGGGTCGTCATCGAAGATGCAGGAATAGAGCAGCCCCTTGTAATCGGCCGGGGTCGATGGAACCACCACTTTCAGGCCGGGCGTGTGCGCGAGCCAGGCTTCCACCATGTCGCTGTGCTGGCCGCCCAGCGAGCGTCCCGCACCCGTCATGGTGCGCACGGTCAGCGGCACGCTGGTGGCGCCGCCGGACATGTAACGGATTTTCGCTGCGTGGTTCACCAACTGGTCCAGGGCCAGGGTCATGAAGTTCATCAGCATGATCTCGGCCACCGGCCGCATGCCGGCGATGGCGGCACCCACGGCGGCGCCCATGATGGCCTGTTCGGAAATCGGTGTGGATTTGACACGGTCCGCGCCGAACCGCGTGGACAGCCCCTTCGTCACCTTGCGGATGCCGCCGCCCTCGGGGTCGGCGACCTCCTCGCCCAGTGCTATGACCGTCGGATCGGCGGCCATCGCTTCCTCGATCGCCATGCGCGCCGCTTCGGCGGCGGTGACCTTGATCATGTCGTTGCGGCCTGCATCACTCACGACACGGCGCTCGCATACACGTCTTCCAGCGCCTCTTCCGGTTCGGGATATTTTGCCGCGAACGCATACGCCGCGGCTTCGTCGATCTCCGTGCGCAGCGCGTCTTCCATTGCCGTCAGATCCGCGTCGCTCGCAGCACCTCGTGCGACGATCAGTTGCCGCAACGCGACGAAGGGATCGCGAATCATGGCCGCTTCAAGCTCGCCCTTGGCCATGTACTCGCCGGAATCGCCCATATGGTGGCCATGAAAACGGAATGTATTTGCCTCGATCAGGGTAGGACCCTCGCCGGCGCGCGCCCGCGCCACCGCATCGCGGGCGGCGCGCCACATTTCGATCGCATCGTTGCCGTTCACCGTCACGCCCGGCATGCTGTAGGACACGGCGCGGTCGCTGATTCGCTCGATGGACGTGCCCTTGTCGTAGCGCGTGTGCTCGGCGTAGCGATTATTTTGGCACAGGAATATCACCGGCAGCTTCCACAGCGACGCCATGTTCAGCGATTCGTGGAACGCGCCGATATTGGAGGCGCCGTCGCCGAAATTGGTCACCGTCACCCGGTCCTCCTGGCGGATCTTCGACGCCCAGGCAAGACCATTGGCAATCGGCAGGCCGCTGCCCACGATACCGGTGGTGACCAGCACGCCCACGTCCGGATGCGTGATATGCATGGGGCCGCCTTTGCCCTTGCACGATCCGGCAGCCTTGCCCGCATATTCCGCCCACAAATCCTTCAGCGGCACGCCCTTGGCAAGATGATCGTGCATGCCGCGATAGATCGTTACGACATAATCATCCTTGCGCAGATTGACCGCCATGGCGGCCGAAATAATCTCCTGGCCGCGCGGCGAGTAATACGGCGTGGAGAGGCGGCCGGACCGGATCACCGCACGGAGTTTTTCATCGGTCAGAACAATGGTTGCGGCGCGCTTGTAGATGTCGAGAAGGGCGCCGGCATCTGGCTCGTCGGCCGCGGCGTGCGCTGTGGTGTCGGTCATGCGTCATCTTCCCGAACCGTCGCACCGGCGCAAGGACCTGACAGGTCGGTTTCCTGTCAATCCGGTATGTGATACCGGGTTGGCGCCCGGCACGGTGTCGAGAAACCGGGCCCGCAATGCCGGCTTCAAAATCTTGTCGGTCGCGCCGCGCGGAAAGCTGTCGACGAAAATCCAGTCCTGCGGGATTTTGTAGCGCGCCAGCCGGCTTCGGCACAGGTCGCGCAATTCGTCCTCCAAGGCCGCGCCAGCGGTAGCGCCGCCGGTGGGCTGCACGAAGGCGACGACGATTTCGCCGAGACGCGGGTCCGGCCGCCCCACCACCGCAACGGCCGCGACCCGCGGATCGCTGCTGATCACCTGCTCGATCTCGGCTGGATAGACGTTGGCGCCGCCGCGCAGCACCATGTCAGTCAGGCGGTCATGAATGGTGAGATAGCCCTCCGCATCGACGGATCCGATATCGCCGGTATGCAGCCACCCACCGCACAGGGTGACCTCGGTCGCCTCGGGCCGCCGCCAATATCCCAGCATCGGGGTGTAAACGCCGGCCCAGGGGCCGGCGCGCGCGGCGCGCACACAGATCTCGCCCTGCGCGCGATGCGGCACGGGGCGGTTCTCGCCATCCAGGATTGCCAGTTCGACATGAAGGTGCGCAGGGCCGACCGCATTGCCGCGCGGCGGATGGTCGAAGGCGCCGCCCGCCACCGGCCCCGGCGCCTCGGTCTGGCCATACCCTGCCAGGATCGCCGCGCCGAACTTTGCCTCGAACGCAAGCCGAAGCGCCGGCGGCACGGGCGCGCCAAGGCTCGTGACAAACAGCAGCGAGGCCAGCCGCTCCGGCAGCACGCCCGCCCGGTGAACGAGGTCGTAGATAACAGGCGTGGCCAGCGAGATCACCGCGATCTGCTCGGCCGCGATCCATTCCACGATCCCCGCCGCGTCCCTGCGGTCCACGCAAACGCCGGCGCCGCCGCCCGCGAACGGGATCAACATGCCGCTGATCATGGCATTCAGCGCCGTCACTCCCACCGTGCCGCGGCGCAGGGTCGATGGCGCCGGCCCCAATGTGCCGCGCATGCCGGCGTTGGCGCCCCAGGCACACGCCATGATGCCATGTTGGCAGTGCACCGCGCCTTTCGGCCGGCCCGTGGTGCCGCTGGTGAAGCTGATCGAGGCCGGCGCATAAGGATCGATGGCGACCGTCGGCCTGGCAGCGCCCGCATGGTCCCGCAGCAGCGCGGCCCAGGCGCAGTCCGGCTTGCCCGGCGCGACGCCGACGACGTGGCCGATCGAGGGTATGTCGGCCTGATACCGTGCCGCATCCTCGGCCGCGCCTTGTTCCATCAGCAGCACCGACGGCATGACATCGGCGAGCAGGGCGGTCCGTTCCGGGTACGTAAGATGGTGGTTCATGCCCACCCAGACGGCGCCCAATCTTTGCGTGGCCAGAAAGGCCACAACCGCGTCAGGGTGATTGCCGAGCAAGGCGGCAACGCGCGATCCCGCCGTCACCCCCAGCGCCGCCAGACCGCGCGCCGCTGCGTTGGCGGCGGCGTCCAGCGCGGCATAGGTGAACCGCGCATGACGTCCCACCAGGGCCTCGCGATCCGGCGCGGCACGCAGCGTCGTGTCGAGCACGGTCGCGATATCCTGCGGCCCACCCGGAATCGGCACGCGCGTCGCCGGCGGGAGCAGGCCGAGGCGGCGATAGTCGTCGTCGGTCACGTCACGCCGGCCGTCGTGATATCTGGTCCTGGCGACATCGCGTCGGCTTCGATCATCGCCTTGATCTGGCGGTAGTCGATCTTGCCATTCGCCAGTCGCGCCACGCGCGGCACCACGCGCATGCCGCGCGGGAGTTTGTAGGATGCGAGGCGTGTGGCCGCGTGTTGCAGCAAATCCGCAAGCGTTACAGAAGCCGCCGGCTGCAATTCGAGAACCGCGAAAACCGTCGCGCCGAACCGGCGATCCGGCACGCCGATCACCGCCGCGTCCCGCACGGCCGGATGCGTCTTCAAGGCTTCCTCCACTTCCTCGGCAAACACCTTCTCGCCGCCCGTGTTGATGCATTGCGAGTTGCGGCCGAGCAGGCGCACATGGCCGTCCGCCTCGATCTGCGCGAAATCACCCGGCACCGCGTACCGCACGCCGTTGATTTCCCGGAACGTCTCCGCGGTCTTCCTGGCATCCTTGTAGTAGCCCACAGGCACAAGATACGAACTGGCGAGTTGTCCGCGCGCGCCCGGCTTGATCTCCAGCACCTCTCCTGTCTCGCCAATCAGGGCAAACCCTTTGGCAGGCGCAAAAATCGCCGTCTCCGGCGCCTGGCCCGGACGCGTGATCGCCTCGGCCAGGCTCGAGATTTCCGACGCGCCAAGCTTGTCGATGACGACAGCGTTGGTGCAATAATGGAGCAATGTCAGGCGTGTCTGACCGTCCAGCATCGCGCCGGACGAGAAGATCGCCTTGACGCAGGACAGGTCCCAGGCGTCGCCGTTCCTTTCCAGAGCCTCCGCCAGGGGTACCGCGAACGCTGCCCCCACAATATTCACCGCCTCGGCCCGGTGCCGCGCCGCCGCCGTCCACGCCTCCGCGGCATCGAAGCCGCGCGATTGCAGCAGGATCACGCTGCCACCCCCGCTCAGCGTACCCTGCGCGGGGGAAAGGCCGGCGCCATGCATCAGCGGCGGGCAGATGAGGCGGACCTGCCGCGCGCCGGCCGCCGCAAGACGCGCCATTCCCTGGGCCAAATCGTCCATCGGCGCCACGCCGCCGACCGCATTGCCGCCGCCGCCGGTCGCGCGGAACGCGTCCGCCTGCCGCCACACCACACCCTTCGGCATGCCCGTCGTGCCGCCGGTGTAGAGCATCATGGCATCGTCGCCGCACCTTCCCCACGGCGCGGCGAAATCGTCCGCCGTCGCGCGGTCAGTGATGTCGTCGAACGGCAGCGCCCAGGATGGCACCGCGTGCCCGGACTGGGGCACGGCGATCCAGGTCGTGACCTTCGGCAACCGCGCCCGGACCAGATCCACGCTGGCGGCGAATTCCGCGTGGAAAACGATCGCTTCGGCATCGGCATCATCGATCAGATAGGCAAGCTCGTCGGGGCCGTAACGGAAATTGATGTTGAAGGGCACGAGGCCGGCCTTGTACGCGGCGAAATAGGTGGTCAGGAACGCTGGCGCGTTGCGCAGATAAGTACCGACCTTGGCTTGCCGGCCCGAGGCCCGGTCCGCCAATGCGCTGGCCAGCGCATTGGCGCCTGCGTTGAACGCCTTCCACGTAACAATATCGTCGCCCTGGATGATCGCCGCGCGGTCCGGCTGCAGCGCGGCGATTGCTTCCCAGACGGTGGCGAAGTTCCAGTCCATTACGGAGGCGCAGAAGGAAGCAGTTCTTTTTTGAAAAAAAGAACCAAAAAACTTTTACCCTGTGAAGGTTCGGCCGGTCTAATGGTATACCTCAGACAAAGTAAAAGTTTTTTGGTTCTTTTTTTCAAAAAAGAACGACTTCCTTCCTTCGTCATGCTGCCGCGAAGCCCAGCCGGTTCCGCGGCATTTGCGATATCGTTGATCGGCTGACATCCGGAATATGAATATACTCGATGTAATGGCCTAACGTCCGCGCCGTATCCACGTAGAAGACGTTGGAGGGAAGGCCGGGCGATGTCATGGCGAACGCGATACGATGTCCGGCTTGCGTGGCCTCGCGGCGCGTGCGGTCGAAAATGGCTTCATCGGGCAGTCGAATGCCGATATGGTGGAACCGCAGCGCGAAATCCCGCGCGGGCAGCCAGTCGCGATAGATCCCGACGTCGCCGTCCAGCGGCTGGATGATTTCGAGCCATGTCGGTCCGACCCAGGCATGCGCCAAAGCGAGCGTCATCGTCTCGCCGGCGTCCGTCTGAAGGTCCACCGGCCCGCGGCGGAGAAATTGCGTCACGCCGAACTGCCTCGCCAGAACACCCACCGCGCGATCCATGTCGTTGGTGACATAGGCGGTTTGCAGCGGCTCCCCCAGCAGCATCGGCGATCAGAGCCCGTCCGTCAGGATAAATCGGTAGTCGGCGCCCGCCAGCCGGTGCGTGCGCGCGGCCTGGTAGGCCGGGCTCCCGTACCAGGCCCGCGCGGTGTCCATGTCCGGGAACTCCAGCAACACCACGCCCTCCACGGCCGCGCCCTCCAACGCCTCGCAGGTGCCATAAGCCGCCAGCGCCCGCATGCCGTCCACCCGCGCCTTTGGCGCCATTTCACGATACTTCGAGAGTTCGCCGGCGTCCCTGGTGGAGTCGCGAATGGCAATGATATAGGCTGACACGCGACGACCGCCCTCTCATTTGACGTGACGGCACTTTGCGCCGCGCACCGAAACCTTGCGAGGCGGCGGCAGGGTATATTACCTGCTGAATATCTCGGCGGCGGGGTTCACCTCCGGCGCGCCGCAGTGCAGTGTGCCGCATCGCGGGCGCATGCCGGCCGTGACGCGCATTTCGGCCAGAAAGCACCACCCCCTGCATGATCCCCTTTTCATGATCTCGCCCCCTTCATGATCTCTCTCGACGGCATCGAAAAATTCAGGGTTTCGATTGAGAACCATGTAGCCACCGTGACGATGGCCGCCCCCCCCGTGAACGCCCAGGACCGGCGGTTTCGCGAAGAAATGATCCGCCTCTTCGATATGCTGGGCCTCGACGACACGGTGCGCGCCATCATCCTGACCGGGCAAGGACATATCTTCTGCGCCGGCGCCGACCTGAGGGAACGTCCAGCGATCCTGTCTGAACCGGGCGGCTATGCGCGCCATAACCGTCTGGTGCGCGCCGCGTTCGACGTGATTACCGAGTGCCCCAAACCGGTGATCGCCGCCGTCAACGGACCCGCGATCGGCGGCGGCGCCGCCCTGGCCCTGCTCAGCGATATCCTGATCGTGGCGGAGGAGGCCTACCTGGCCTTCCCCGAAGTGGATCACGGCCTGGCCGGGGGCGCGCGGCATGTCATGCGCTGCTTTAGCCCCTCGAACGCCAGGCTGATGATCTACACCTCGCAGGAAATGACCGGGCGCGATCTCTATCGCATGAACGTCGCCTCGGCCTGTGTACCGAAGGACGCGCTGCTCACGGCCGCGCTGCAGGTCGCACACGACATCGCCGCCAAGGCGCCACTCGCCATCGAAGCGGCCAAGGCGTCGTTCGGCTTCACCGAGGAGATGCCGCTGCGCGACGGCTATCGCTACGAGCAGGGCCAGACCGCGTCACTCGCCCGCACCGAGGACACCAGGGAGGCGCTCGCCGCCTTCGCCGAGAAGCGCAAGCCGGTGTTCCGCGGCCGGCGCCCCGCCTGAGCGGTCGCGCCAAGCGATTGAAAAGTAAGGCAAAGCAAGCAGTTCTTTTTTGAAAAAAAGAACCAAAAAACTTTTATCTGTTACGGGCGGCACCGTATTGGCCCATTAAACCCGCATGTTTGCCGCCGTCAGCAAAAGTTTTTTGCTTCTTTTTTTCAAAAAAGAAGGCCTTTTCTTACCCAAGCTGACCCACGACCGACACGTGCCGTTGGTTGTGAAGGACCGCCGCGTATGACATCGTGCCGGCATGCGACCCGATTCGGCAGTCAAATCAGCACGACGCGCGCTCGAGGTTGTCGAACTTCTCGAGAAGCTGCAGCAGCCGGCCAGCGTGGCCGACATCGCGTCCTGGCTGACCTACCCGCAATCCAGCACGTCCGTGCTGCTCTCCGGGCTGCGGCGCCTGGGCTACCTGAAGTATGATGATACCGCCCGCGTTTACTCGCTCTCGCTGCGTGTCGCGCTGATCGGCAGCGGGCTTCGGTTCGGCGGCCAACCCACGGCCAGCGTCTTCGAACTGGTCGATTACGTGCATGGCGTCACAACGCTTTCGACCGCCATAGTGACGCGCAACGAAATTCACATGCAGTACGTGTACACGATGCGCGGCGCCGAGGTCGATCTGGTCGGCTATGTGCCGGGCCGGCTGCTGCCGCTGTGCCGCACCGCGGGCGGGCTCGCGCTGCTGTCCGGCTCTACCGAACAGGACGTCGGCAAGATCGTCCGGCGTATCAATGCCGAAGGCGGCGAGGCCGCGCCGTTGGAGTTGCCTTCCGTGCTCGATGAGTTGAAGCAGTTCCGCAAGGCCGGGTACATATACATCGCCAGGCGCGTCATTCCGACCGTGGGGTCGGTCGCCATCCGCCTGCCGTTCAACGACGTGTGCGGCTGGCCGTTGGCGCTGAGCGTTGGCGGCCGCGCCGCCATGCTGGATGTCGAGGCGGAGACTCTGGCGCGCGTAATGGGAGATGCGGTGGCTCGGTTCGGCTGGGACAGCAGCAGGCTGCCGACGAGCGCGAAACAGCGTGAGTTGGACGGTGTCGTGACCTGACGGGCCGTCGCGTCATGAACCTGCGGCGATTTACCCCGCCGCGCGAACAACGCAGAAACGCCAAAATTCGTTTTCGGCGCGGCGCCCGCGCAGGGACATCCACCCGCTGATTTCTGCCAGCTTGAATTGGCCGCGCCAAGGCGGCCGTGTACCCTGGTGCCGCCAAGAGTAGGATAAAAGGCACTTGAGGAAACTCGACGGTCTGGTCACGATCATCACCGGCGCCGCGAACGGGCTGGGCGAAGCCACCGCGCGCCGCTTCGCGGCCGACGGCGCGATCGTTCTGCTGTCGGATATACAGGCGGAACGCGGCGCCGACGTCGCCGGCGATATCGGCGCCGCGTTCCTCAAGGCCGATGTCACCGACGAGTCGGAGATCGAGGCGCTGGTGGACGAGGCCGTGCGCCGCCACGGCCGGCTCGATTGCATGATCAACAATGCCGGGCTGCTCGGCGTCGTCGGCAGCATCGCGGAGCTGCCAGCATCGGGGTGGCGCCAGACCATAGACATCCTGCTCGGCGGCGTGTTTTACGGCATGAAGCATGCCGCGCGGCAAATGATCTCGCAGCGCAATGGAATCATTCTGAACACCGCCAGCCTCGCAGGGCTGATTGCCCGCGGTCCGCATGCTTATATCGCCGCCAAGCACGGTGTGGTGGGCTTGACCAAATCGGTGGCATCCGAATTGTCGGCGTACGGCATTCGCGTCAATGCCGTGGCGCCTGGGCTGGTGCCATCCGCGCTGACCGGGGACATATTTGGCAGCCGTGACAAGGTCCGCGAGACGGCGGCGGCGCACAATCCGCTGGGCCAGGTTATTGAACCGGAGGAAATCGCCGGCGCGTTTGCCTATCTCGCGAGCCCCGATGCGCGCAGCATCACTGGCCAGGTCATCACGGTCGATGCGGGGGTGACGGCTTGCCCGACGGCAATTCGGTCCTGAACCTGAAAAGGAAGTATTTCTTTTTTGAAAAAAAGAAACAAAAAACTTTTGTCTCTGCGCCTGCACAAATTTGGCAGGCAATGAACGATACGTCAGGGATTGCATCAAGGTCACTGCGCCGCCGCGTGCTTCATGACATCGTCGAACACCACGACGCTGCGCGTGTGCTTGCCTTCCAGCATCGTCGCGTAACCCCTGTCGATATCCTCCAGGCCGATGCGTTCCGCAATCATCGTGTCCAGGTCAAGCTTGCCTTGCAGGTAAAGCGACGCATAGGTCGGAATGTCGCGGGTAAATGGGCTCGACCCCATGCGCACGCCTTGGATGCGCCACTCCATCGCCAACGTCCACAGCACGGGAATTGAAACGGATTCGTCCATCCGCGTGGCGCCCACCATCACCATCAGGCCGCCCGGTGCCAGCATCTGCACGCCCTGTTCGATCAGGTGCTTGATGCCGATCGCTTCGAACACGTAATCGGCCCCGCCATGGCTAAGCTCGCGCACCTGTGCCACAGCGTCATCGCCGCCCTGAAACGCGTCTGTCGCGCCGAATTTCCGGGCGATCTCCAACTTTTCGGCAACACGATCGATGGCGATGATTTGCCCCGCCCCGGCGATCCGGGCGGCCTGGACAATGCTGAGCCCAACGCCGCCGCAGCCGATCACCACAACTTTGCTGCCCGGATGCACCTTGGCGCTGTTGAACACGGCCCCCACGCCGGTCAGCACGCCGCAACCGATGATGGCGGCACGATCCAGCGGCATTTCGCGTGACACCGTCACCAGCGAATTCTCATGCACCAGGATCTGCTCGGCAAATCCGCCAAGCGCGTAGAACTGATGCACCGCCTCGCCGTCCAGCGACAGGCGGGATTTCGCCTCCGCCGCGCGCCCCGGCCGGCTTTCGCACCTGTGCGTATTTCCCGTCACGCACTGCAGGCATTTGCCGCAGAACAGCGACGGGCAACTCACCACGTGATCGCCCACCTTGAATCCCGTGACGCTTTCGCCGACCGCCGCGACCAGGCCGGCCACTTCGTGCCCCAGCACGGCCGGCGCCGGATGCGGAATGTCGCCGGTCATGTGGTGATAATCGCTATGGCAAAGACCCGACGCAGCCACATCCACCAGCACTTCATTCGCCATCGGCGAGTCGATCGCCAGGGTGCGTACCTCGAGCTTGCGCTTCGGGCCGAAGAATACCGATGCCTTCAAAGTTTGTTCCTTTACAGTAAGAAGTTCTTTTTTGAAAAAAAGAACCAAAAAACTTTTGCTCATTTGAAGGCACATATAATGTAGAATATTATTGCGATAAGCCAACAGAAAAAAGTTTTTTGTTTCTTTTTTTCAAAAAAGAAATACTTCTTCTTGCCCTACAAAGCACGCGGCGCGCTGTCCAGCTTGATCGTCTTGGATTCCAGATAAGCCAACACCCCCTGCTTGCCGCCCTCGCGGCCAATGCCGGATTGTTTAAACCCGCCGAAACCCACGTTGAGGTCCACCTTGAATCCGTTGTGGCCAACCGTTCCGGTCCGCATGTTCCTGGCAACCCGATAGGCGGCCTCAATATCGTTCGTGAATACCGATCCGTTGAGGCCGTAGATCGAATCGTTAGAAATACGAACAGCGTCGGCCTCGTCCTCGCAGGGAATGATGCTGACAACGGGGCCGAAAATTTCCTCGCGCGCGACGGTCATGGCGTTATTCACGTCGGAAAAAACGGTCGGTTCGAAGTAATAGCCCCGCTCAGCCGCTTTGTAACGTCCGCCGCCGGTCGAGAGCTTCGCGCCCTCGCTGATCCCCTTGTCCACGTACCCCTGCACCCGTTTCAGCTGCCGGTCGATGGCCAGCGGTCCCATCTGGCTTTCCGGGTCGTAGGGATCGCCGATCCGCACCGACTCCATTTGCCTGACAAAGGCGGAAACCAGCGCGTCATGGTTCTCGCGTGGCACGATCACCCTGGTGAGCGCCGCGCAAACCTGGCCGGTCATCATGCATTGCGTCGGCACCAGCCGGGCGGCGGCTTCTTCCACATCGTAGTCGCCCAGCACGATCGCCGCCGATTTTCCGCCAAGCTCCAGCGTATAACGCGCCGTACGCTGGGCGCAGATGCAGGCGATGCGCTGCCCGACCGCCGTGCTGCCGGTGAACGCGATCTTGTCGACATCCCTGTGGCGCACGAGATGCTCCGACACCTCGGCACCGGCGGGAACGAGGTTGATGACGCCGGGCGGCAATCCCGCGGCTTCGGCGCACTCCGCCAGGATGAAGGTTTCCAGTGGCGTCTCCGGGGCCGGCTTCATGATGACAGTGCATCCGGCGATCAACGCTGGCGCCACCTTCAGCGACAGGGCGCCGAGCGGCCCGTTCCAGGGCGCGATGGCCACCACCACACCAACCGGTTCGCGCACCAGAAGCGTCGTCCCCGGATCGTTCGACTCGTAGGCGTAGGTTGCGGCAACCGGTTCGAAATGCTCAACGAATGTAAAACGGGTGCTGAGATCGGCGTAGAATTCGAAATCGCGCGCCGCTGCGGCGCCCCCATACTGAGCGTAGGCGTACAGAATACCCATCTGCTGGGTCCAGGCATGCGCAATTTCAGGCGCGCGCCGGCGAAGCTCGGCCGCAATCTTTCGCATGTAGTCAGCACGCTCGGCGTGGCTCAAACGCGGCCACGGGCCGTCGTCGAAGGCGTGCCGCGCGGCCGCCACGGCACGGTCGGCGTCTTCCCTGGCGGCGGCCGGGACCGATGCGATCACACGCTCCGTGCTCGGGGAAATGACCTCGAACACGGCATCGGTCAGGGGATCCACCCAGCGCCCGTCGATATAAAGTTGATCCGGATGAGCCAGCCTGACCTCAATAGATGGATCCACAAAGGCCATCGTCGTCGTCTCCCGCGCGTTTGGATTTCTGTTATTTGAGCGATAATATTTCTTATGACAAAAAAAGCGCGATCGGGCGGCTTCGCCTGGGCACGCGGATTATTTGCTCATGTACATATCGATCATCCGGTGCAAATTGCGGCACCGCATTTCCTGATAACGGCTGAACTGGATGTCGCCGCCGCCCAGGTTTCGCAAACCATCCTGGATCGGCGCCAGATTGGATTGGTCCTGGTCGAAGATGCCTGCGAGATAGCCGAGTTCGGTCGCGATCGCCCAAGGCTCCTCCACACCAAGCATGCGCATGCGTGCGGGCGGCGGGTTGGTATCTTTCGGCTTGATCTTGAACAACATGACTTCCAGAAGCGTCTGCTCGTGGTTCATGCCGGCCGGCCTGAACCGATAGCAGATCTTCTGCGGGAAGCCGCCCCACAGGTGAAAATTCGGGAAAATATCATAAGAAATCGCGTCGAGCACATCGGCATCACAGGCGTGGGAGAAGTCGTATCCGGTCTCTGTCTCCAACGCCGTGCGGGCAATGTTGGCCATGTAGCTGCGCGATGTCTCGCCCGGCGCCAGCGCCGCCTGCAGTGTCTGTCCCGGCTTGCCGGCGCGCGAACCGGAACCGAGCATGGCCGCCACGAGCTGCTCCTCGGACAAGGGCGGGCCTTCCCATAATCCCCCCGTAATACCCGTCGCCCCCGCGAATCTTGTTACATGGTCCGTCAGAAGATCATACTGGGTGCGCTCACAGGCAATGAAGGGCAACGCTTGCGGATGGGTTGCGGCGACATGATGCCCCTCCAGAAAGGCCTCGGCACAGGCCTTCCAGTTCGCCGGCACCATCTTGGCGACATGCACGGCCTTGTAGCAATCCTCGATCCGCCAATGGTCGAAATGGGCCGGCATATCGCCGATCAGATCCAGCAACGGTGCCGCCTCGCGATCGAAGTTGACGAACACGAACCCGGCCCAGCGCGCCACCTGGGCCTCCGGCAACGAAAACGCCTTCGCATCGATCTGCGGAAAATCCCATTCGAACGGGTTCGCCTTGAAGCTGCCGTCATTGTTCCAGGTCATGCCGTGATACGGGCAGCGGAACTGATCCTTGCAACCGCCCGCATTCACCAGCTTTCGGCCGCGATGCAGGCACACGTTCAGGAACGCCTTGATCGAACCATCGCACTGCCGCGTGACAAGCAGGGACCGGCCGACGATTTCATAGATGTAGGTATCCCCGGGCCTTGCGATCTCCTCCTCCCGGCAGGCGAACTGCCAGGATTTCAGCCAAACCTTTTCCACCTCGCGGTGGAAGAAATCGACGCTTGTGTAACGATCAGCCCGGTAGGGCTGCACCCCAAGGTCCACCGTGTTGCGATAGCGCAAAGCCGCGGGAATTTCGTGCCCCGTGTCCAGGTCCAGGATGTCCTGGTAACTGGGCCCCGGGGCATGGGCGATCGGAGCGTGGGACACATCCAAGAGCTTCAAGCAGGGTCTCCGAAGGGCGGATCGGCAACGCCGGCGGCCGAAGCCGCCACATGGACCTTTATGCCGCCGGATATAGGTCGCAGCCAGCCGCGCCGCAGCCCGCACGGCCGCTTATCCGATTCGTGATTTCCTGGACACCCTCATTCCAAGGCCCGCGCCTTCGATGTAGGCCGTCGTGCACCCGATCGCGCCTGGGGGCAATGCTTCGGCACGCGCCGGACCGCCGATCGCTGGCACGGTCCCGCGGCGGAGACGATGACCTGGTCCCGGGCCGGATCTGAAGGATCATCATGGAAGATAACGCCGCCAGCCTTGCCGCGCCCTCCCTTGTCGCGTCCCCCTCCGTCACGCCGGCGCACGTGCCCCGCGAACTCGTCGTCGCCGATTTCGACTTCTTCGCAATAAATGTGCCCGACGGCGACGCCACGAAAGCCTGGCGGGCCGCCACCGAGCACCTGCCGCCCATCTTCTGGACCAACCAGAATGGCGGCCACTGGGTCGCGACGCGGGGTGCGGATGTCAGGGCCGTACAGCTCGATCATGAGCATTTCTCGATGTCCGAATTCGCGTTGCCCAGGGGCCGGCGCGGTATGAAATCGCCGCCGATCGACATCGACCCGCCGGCGCATTTTGCCTATCGCGCCGTCATATCGCCGGCCTTTTCCCCAAAAGCCGTCGCTGGCCTGGAACAAACCAGCCGGACGGTCATCCGCGAGGTCATCGACCAGTTGGCGCCACGCGGCGAATGCGAATTTGTCGAGGACGTTTCACACGTTCTGCCCATCACCGTATTCCTCGGCATGATGGGTCTGCCGCAGGAAGACGCAGCCATGCTGCTGCCGCTCTCCCGGATCAATACGCAGGCGAAGGACCTCGCCATCGCCCAGAAAAACCGCCGCGATATGGCCGATTACATGTGGCGCGGCGTCGAAGACCGCCGCGCCAATCCAAAGGACGATGTCCTGACCATGGTCGTTAACGGCCAGGTGGACGGACGCAAGCTCACCGATGAGGAACTGCGCGGCATGAGCACGTTGCTGCTCGCCGGCGGGCTCGACACGGTGGCCTCCATGATGGGCCACATCGCGCGTTTTCTAGCAACGAGTCCGCCGCATCTCGAACAGCTTGTAAATGACCGCAAACTGATTCCGCGCGCCATCGACGAGCTTATCCGCCGCAATGCGCTGGTCAATACAACCAGGCTCGTCCGGGAGGATATCGACTTCCACGGCGTCCATTTGCGCAAGGACGACATGATCCAGATCCCGAATTGCTTCTATGGCCTTGATCCATCGCTCGTCGATGACCCGTTCAAGGTTGACTTCCACCGCAAGCCGCCGGTGCCGTCCGCGGCGTTCGGCGCGGGGCCGCACACCTGTCCCGGTGCGGCCCTCGCCAGAATGGAAATTCGCGTCTGGCTGGAAGAATGGCTCGACCGTATTCCGAAATTTCAGATCAAGCCCGGCACCACGCCCTGGGTCACGGTGGGCGGCACGAACGCCATGCGTGAATTGTGGTTATCATGGCCTGCGGCCTCGTTCTGATCTCATCAGCCTGACAGAAGCGGTGGAAATGACCGGCCAAGCCAATTCCGCCGGCGCCGCGGCACCAGGTCTGCCGAGCCGCTTCAGCGACGCCGTCGAAATCCTCCACGACATCGCGGCAGACAGAACCGGCCTGCATGATTTCGGTGCGCCATCCTACATCGAAGGCCTGCGCCGCCTGCTCGCGTCGCTCGATGACGATCTGCCCCGCGGCCCCGCGGAACGTGAGGCGTGCTATGCCAGCATCATCGGCCCGCTCGTCGCGCGGCTGTATGCGCAGGCGGGCTGGAAGCACAATCCGGCGTGCCTGAAACACGCATTGCCGCGGCCTGTCTTCATCGTAGGTGCACCCCGCACCGGCACCACCGCGCTGCACAAGCTTCTCTCCGCCGCGCCATGCTGGCAGGGTATCGAATCCTGGCTTGCCAGAACACCCATGACGCGGCCGCCGCGTCACCACTGGGCAAACTCACGCGAATATCGGGCGGCCCGCGCGGCCTACGAAACCCGCATGCAAGCACAGCCGGAATTTCGCGTCATGCGTCCGGTCGAGCCGGAAGACGTGGACGAATGTATTCTAATCACCGCGCAAACCATGATCTCCAACACGTTCGGCTCGATCATGCATGTTCCCGCCTACGATGCCTGGTTCCGCGCCCAGGATTTTCGCCCGGCCTTTCGGCTTCTGGCCGATAATCTGCGCCTCATCGGTGCGCAGGATCACGACCGGCGCTGGCTGCTGAAAAACCCAAGCCATATACTGGACCTCGAGGAATTGCTGGAAGTCTTCAGCGATGCGGTCGTCATTCACATCCATCGCGATCCCGTCGTGGCGCAGCCATCCCTCTGGAGCGTGCTCGCGCAGCATCACGCATTGCGCGATGGCGCCGGCATGAACCGCCGCACGATCGCGCTGCGCGAAATGGATCTCTATGGCGCCGCGCTGATGCGGGCCACCGTCATGACGCAAAATTATCCCGCGCGCATTCTTGACGTATTCGAGCGGGATCTGCACGTGGCGGCAATCGAAACCGCGTCGCGTGTTTTTGCCTTTGCCGGCGAGAATTTCACCGAAGCCGCCGAATCGGCTATCGCTGACTGGATTGTGCAAAACCCCGCCCATAAGCATGGTATTCATCATTACGCAGCCGAGGACCATGGCATCGCCGCAGAGGAGATCGCCGAACGGTTCGCCGCCTATCGCGCACAGTACGGTTTCGGCCAGCGACAGTGAGTGATGAACCTGTGCAGGCCACCGGCCTTGAAGCGTGGGAAAACCTGATCGACGGTCTCCGCCCGATCGGGGCCCGCGCGCTGCCGCTGGCCTGGGACCCCGCCGATCCGGTTCTTCGACAGGATCTCAGCCGCACCATCCTGACCCAGCTGATGCATGCTTACGTCGGCGAAATATGCGCCGACGCGGACTATCCCGAATTCCTGTCCACCCTCGGCTTGTTTCTCAACGTCGCCGCGCCCGTGCCGGATTTCATGTACCAGGGCACGCCGGTCCGTTCCGAAGGCGTCTATCGTATCGCCGGCCATCGCGGCACGTCGCTCTTTGTCGATATCAGCGTGCTCGCCGGCTATTGGCCGAAAGCTTCGCCCGACCAGCGCCGGCTCGCCACCTACGATCTCGACGATCTCACGATCGCCCCCGATGGGCAGTTCGATGTCATCCTGAGCGCGGAACGGCCACCCGGATATGAGGGCGATTGGTGGCACTTGGACCCGCGCGCCCAGCGCCTCAATGCCAGACGCGCCGCGTATGACTGGGAAAATGAGGTCGATGCGCGGCTGACCATCGAACGGCTCGATCTGCCAGCCCGTCGGCCGCGCCGCGACCCGCGGGACATCGCGGTCCGCATGGCCAACATCGTGAATTGGACGGAGACCGCAACACAATGGTGGCTTACCCATCTGGCCGCGCATCGTGCGCGCGGCGTGGTCAATCAGCTTGCCATCCAGGATTACGGCTTCATGGGCGGCCCGCGTAATCAGGTCTATCTCGAGGGAATCTACGACCTCGCGCCAGGCGAGGCCCTGATCATCGACAGCGATGTGCCGGCGACATGCCGATACTGGTCGTTCCTTGTCACCGACGAAGTTTTCGCGACGCTCGATTGGATGCATCGCTTCTCGAGCATCAACGGCCATCAGGCCCAGCGCAGTGCGGATGGTCGCTTTCGCGCCGTCATTTCCGCCCAGGATCCGGGAACGCCGAACTGGCTGGATATCGGCGAGTACCGGCGCGGCATCATCCAGGCGCGTTGGAACAACGCCAGTGCGGCCCCCTTGCCGAGCCTGAAACGCGTGAACATGGAGGAGGTGTGGCGGCACATGCCAACCGATACGCCGTACGTTACGCCGGGCGAGCGTGACCGGTTGCTTCGGCAGCGCCGAAGGGGGGCGCAGATGCGACAGGTTTGGTAGGAAGGAAGCAGTTCTTTTTTGAAAAAAAGAACCAAAAAACTTTTATTTTGTTTTGAAGGCGCAGCAACAAACAAAAGTTTTTTGGTTCTTTTTTTCAAAAAAGAACTGCTTCCTTCTTAGGTTCCTCGACATGCCGCCTAAACGCCGCCATCAACTTAGCCCCGTCCGCGCCGTCGATGGCGCGATGATCGAAGCCGCCGGTCGCCGTCATCATCGCGAGACATCTAAGCGGCCCTTTCCTGAGCGGCCAATGATCAGGCGATCCACGTAGCCGGCGCCAAGTCCGCTTCTGTCATAATGTTCGCGCGCGGCCTGCATTTTGGTGAACACATCCTCGTAGCCCATTGCCCGACCTTGCGGATCGACATAGACATAGCCGCCCGTCACGAAAAACAGCGTAATCATTTCACTCACGCCATCCGGTATGACGAGCGTGTGCGTCTCGCCCGGCGGTTCGAACGCGTAATCACCTGGCCCCGCCACCCAATCGTGCTCCAGATACCGCCACGTGCCGCGATAGGTGAAAGCATGGACGGCGCCATTATGCCTGTGGCGCGATAGCACACCGGCGCCGCGGACACGCAGATAGTTGATATAGAAACCCTGCTCCGGCGCAAAGCTGACCGGCCGAAACCAAACCCTGTCGCCCTGCGGCACCCAAAGCCGTTCGTCGCATTCAATTGCGGCGCCCCCGGGCACGAGCATATCCGGCACCATACCGGCCGGCTGCGGCAACTGATAAGGCACCGCGCGCGCATCCCGATCCGCCAATTGCGTCATGATTGTCATCGCCGCCCGTCCTGAATTCACCGCAGCAAAGCGCATCGCGCCAGTCTCTGCAAGCATACGCGCGCTGCATTCTCCCGGTGGTCCGGATCAAGGCCCGGCAAATCCGTAATGTGACCGATACGCGGCGAAGTATGTTGCGAGCTCTTGCGGCATGACGCCGAAATCCTCGGCTGCATATCTTTGTTCACCGTGCTTGTGCTTCGGATTGGCCGCAAGCCAGCCGCGCATGGCACGTTCCGCCGGGCGCGTCAGCGTCTCTCCGGCAAATTCGTAGATGCGCGACACAATTTTCATCGGTGATGCGGTGAAGTCGTCCTCCCGGACCTCGCAAATCCGGTCGACATATCGCTTTGCCAAATTGGTGGCTCTCATGAGGGCATTGTGCCAGAGCTTTAGCTCGCGCTGCACGACATGGCGCGTATCGGCCGCCGCACCGTCGCGGATCTGGCGTGACAGACACAGCAGGTGCCATAGCGAAGGCATGGACTTCAAGGGATCTCGATGAATATGGATCACCACGGCATCATCGAAAATGTCCATCAGCGCCTGCAGGTTGAGCAAATGGCTCGGGTTCTTGAGCAGCCAGCGCCGCGTCGGATCATTGGCCCCGATGAGCTTTAAGGTCTTCGCCAGCCGACGATAGACTGGTTGGAAATCCTGGCCCTGCAACCAGGAATCGTAAGTTGGAACATGCGCATTCGAGCCGAACGCATTCGACATCATGGATTGCGATATCAGTCCGTTGCACTCGTCGACGTCGCTTGGCTGGACATAGTGAATGAAACGCAATGCCGGCGTCGCGCGCAACCTGGCGTCATAGGCGGCAACCGCGGATTGATACTGCGGCAACCGCTCCCACGATTCGCGGGGCGGTCTTGGCATTGGCGTTTTGACCAGCCATGAGTGCAGCCCTTGCCATCTTGCGTCCAGCGACAGCAGCTTATGCAAGGCGGTCGTGCCCGTCCGCGGCGCCCCCACGATAAAAACGGGGCGATGCAATTCTTGCGACAGGCAATGAGGATTCTGTGTCCAGCCATGCTCGGCATAGAGCCGCGACACCAGCGGTGTCACCACCATTGCCAGACACGCCTCATAGGCGCGGGCATCGCGCACCAGGTCTGCGTCAAGGGCCGCCAGAAGCCGCCGCAGGCCTTCAAGGTAGGATGGCTCGCCGAAATCATTCAATCCCGAGAGCCGTGCCGCTTCATGGTGCACAAAGGATTCCGCTGCGTCACAGCCGGACAGCATCACCGGTCACCAGACATGCCGCATTTGCGCGCCCTTGCGGCGCACGCGCAGCAACGCGTCACGTTCGGCGGGTGTTACGAACGGTGTATCAGGCGGAAAATGTCGCCGCACGTCACCGATATTCATTCTCGTAACGGTCGGAACCGGCGCCGAACTTGCGTTGTTCCAGCGGCCTTGAATCGCGCCCCGGCGATAATCGCCGATATCGATCCAATTCGGCACGCCGGTATCCTGCGCCGAAATGACCGCCCGGAACCGCCCATCCTCGTCGAGCCGCGCCTGGTGGCCATTGATGCTGGAGAAGCGATGCATCCAGTCCAGCGTGGTAAACAACTCGTCGGTGACCAGAAACGACCAGTAGCGGCACGCCTCCGGCACGGGCGTATCAATCACCAGGGCGTCATCAGGTCTCAAATCATAAAGCCCTTCCAGATAAACCTGGCCGGGCGCGCCGCCGGTATAACTCCAGTCCTGCACGACAAGTTGATTGATCACCCCGTTCGCTTTCTGCCTGGCCATGTGATCAAGCCAGACAACGGTGGCGGTTTCCGTCCAATCCACCAATTTCGCCATGCTTGCGGCGATATCAATCCGGCTGCGCCGCGGTCGCCGCGCCGGAAGGTCCAGCCGTTCGATCGTGAGACGCGGGTCAATTTCCGCAATCCAATCATAGGCGGCGCGCCGGACCATAAGCCGGCACGCGGTCGGATCAAGATGCCACCAGTCACCTTCGTAGCCACGCGGCCGTTCGTTGCTGAGGATGACGTCGAACGCGCCGGTTGGTGAAATGGTCAGATCATCGATGCGATAGGCCGCCAGCCGGCCCATGGCCGGCGAACGGACCGCCCAATAGCCAGCGAGCACGCTGAAATCGACGAACAGCGAGGTACCGCGATTGCCGGATATTCGATACACGCCTTCACCGCGAATGGGCGTTCCTTGATACATGAAGTCTGGCACTGGCGCGGCGAGATTCAGGAACAGGCCCAGGGTCGGGATGAATTCGGGGTAATCGGGGTCGGCATAAAGCTGGCCAACGTAGCCATGCACCAGCGACGTGAGCATCAGTTGGCTGAGTTCTTGGCGCAACTGCGCATCGTCCGGGCTCCAGACGCGCGTGCGCATGCGCGCACCGATTGGCCGTAATCCGTCGATGAAACCTTCCCATTCGGCAAACAGCCGGTCGATTATTGGGTCATCGTTCAAACGTGCCGCCTTTTGTGTTCCAGGGGCGAGATTGCCACATGGGCCCTCGGACGCGACACCAGACCGGATCGGACACGATCACGAATCCCATTCGTGATTTTTACCCCGGGCGCGGTCGGGCTAGCGCGCGCGCCGGCCGACCCGTCTGCCGGCAATGTAGAAATGCACGCTCGCGCAAATGAGCACGCAACTGATGAGAGCAAGCGCGGCCGTAAGGCCCCCGGACGCCTGGCTGCCGTGCCCCGCGGCCAAATGCCCCGCGGCCAAATGACCGAGCCAGTCGCTGGCTCTGCCAATGAGCGGCGGGCCAAGGCCAATGCCGATCACATTCATCACGAAATAGAAGATCGCAATGGCGGTCGCCCGCATGTCGGACTCTACCTCGTTTTGCACAAACGCGAAGATCCACCGGCGCAGTTGGATTATTGCGATTTGGGTT
>CAJCIS010000253.1 GCA_903970435.1 Acidobacteriota bacterium
GCAGCAGCGCCAAAGCGAGGCCGCCTCCCGCCGAATCGCCCGCCACAACAATATTGTCCGCCGCATGTCCATCATCGAGCAATGCGAGATAGGCGGCCTCCGCGTCGTGCACCGCCGCGGGAAATCTGTGTTCGGGCGCCAGCCGGTAGGCAGGCGCAAACACACGAAAGCCGGCCTTGGCGAACCAGGATGTCAGCGGCCGGTGGGTGCGCGGCGAACAGGCGAAATAACCGCCGCCATGCAAATACAGCATCACCGGCGCGCCGGGCCCGGCAGACGGTGCTTCCACCCGCTCGCCTTCCACGCCGCCGAGCCAATGCGGCGCATAAGTAACATCATGGGCAATGGGCAGCCGGCCGTTTTGCAGAATCTCCCGCACGCTGGCCAGGTCGGTATTGTTACGCAAGCGCCGCTTCACCATCACGCGCAGCAATGCGTCAACAGCATGAGCCTGCCAGCTTGCCATGATCTATCCTTTTTTGCCGGTAATCGCCGCGGCGACATTGTTCTGCCCCCGCGCGATCCGCTTCCAGTAGGTGGTCGGAAAAATCCGCTGAATGCGATCGATCATGCGCGCATCACTGCCGATCAGCAACCGCCCGCTGCGTTTCTGCACCGCGCGTGCAATCTGCTCGGCCGCGTCCTCGGGCGATGTCTTCAGCAGCTTGGTGAATTCCGCCGTCGCCGCGCGCGCCGTTTCCGGGTCTATCCCCTGGCTGATCCGCGCGGTGTCGGCGATCGCCGTGCGAACGCCGCCCGGGTGTACCACGGTGAGCGTTACGTTGCTGCCGAGCAGCTCATGCCGCAGCGCTTCCGAAAACCCGCGTATCGCAAACTTGCTGGCCGAATAGGCCGCATTCCCGGGCGGCGCGATAATGCCGAAGATACTCGAGAGATTGACGATATGTGCCGCGGGCTCGCGTTGGAGCGCATACATGAACGCTCGCGTCAGATGCACCGGCGCCCAGAAATTGATGTCCATCACCCACGCGAAATCGGCCACAGATACTTCCGCGAACGAACCGATCAGCGCCACGCCGGCATTGTTTACCAGCAGGGTGACGTGCCCATGTTCGGCCAGCACGGCCTCGGGCAACGCGGCCAGCGCGTCGGTATCGGTGACGTCGAGCACATGTTCGCTCACCTTCACGCCGGCGGCCCGCGCGCGCGCCGCGGCGGCGGCCAGGCCCGCTTCATTGCGGTCCGCCAGCGCCAGGTTCATGCCCCGCCCGGCCAGGTTCACCGCCAGCGCGGCGCCGATGCCGCTGGCGGCGCCTGTGATGACCGCGACGCCGCCTTTGAGAGGGAAATCCATGCCTGGCTCCACGTTGGGATGAAGGATGGAAGCAGTTCTTTTTGGAAAAAAAGAACCAAGAAACTTTTGCCTATGAGGCTTGCCAAACTGCGCGACCTAATCGTCAAAAGTTTTTTGGTTCTTTTTTTCAAAAAAGAACGCCTTCCTTCCTTCCCTTTGGCGACGTTTCTAAGGTAAACACCTTAGACCCCGCAAGAGGCAATTTTCTAGGTGGCACCGCGCATCGGCACCCGCGACCGCGTGTTGCGTGTCGCCCTCTCCCTGTTCAACGAACGCGGCATCGCCCGCGTCACCACCGCCGAAATCGCCGCGGCGGCGTCCATCAATGAGGGCAATCTCTACTACTATTTCCAGAAGAAGGAGCACCTTGCGCTCGCGCTGTTCGACCTGTTCGCCGCCGCGCTCATGGACGTGGCGGAGCGGCCGTTGGCCGACCCGTCCAACCTCGCGGCCTATGCGGCCTACCAGCGCGGCTGGTTCGACGTCATGTGGGATTTCCGGTTTTTCTATCGCGACGGCAGTGCACTGCGCGCGATTGCGCCGGCCCTGCGCGACCGGTTGCCGGCGTTGACGCGCAAGGGCCAGTCATCGGTGCGCCGCGTGTTCACGCTCATGCGCCATTACGGTTTGCTGCGCGCGGCCGACGAGGAGATCGAGTGCCTGATCGCCAACATCTGGATTGTCTCGACCTACTGGATGGATTTCCGCCATGGCGACGGCACGCCGGTGACGCAGGTTGATTTGGCCTGGGGCTTGCGGCAGGTGGAGATGTTGTACTGGCCCTATCTGGTGCAAGGTATGCCAGCGTAACAATAAGGCGGAAGAAGCCGTTCTTTTCTGAAGAAAAGAACCAAAAGACTTTTTCTCTTATAGGTGGGCAATCCGTTCCTGCAGGTCATCCGCCAGCGCTTGCACATTGGGATTGCGCAATATGCTCAAGTGCGTGGTTCCTTCGACGCAAACAATTTCGACCGGGGCGGCAATCGCGCGCCATATCCGCGCCACTTGCGGCACATGGTAGAGCGGCTTCACCTCCGCCTCATAAACCAGCACCCGGCCGGCATAAGGCGCAGGCTTGTAGCGGAGCAGCGAGTCGTAGAGCCGTTTCATGAACGATCTTTGGAATGGCGGAAACCGCGCGAGGTCCATGAACCCCTCCACCGCATGGCTGGCCGCCATTTGGTCGCCGCGCGCATAAGCAATCGCCGTCTTGGCCAATGCCACGATCTTCTTGGAAAACTGCCGCCGCAACGAGCGGAGAAATCCCTTTTCGAATATGCCTTCCTGCGCGAACCAGGCCGGCAGGTTGCGCGCAAGCTCGGCCAGATAACGCGGGTTCCACGGCCGCAAGCCGGCCGCGCTATTCTCGGGTGCCGCATCGAATGCCACCAGCAGGGACACGTCGCGGCCATGAATCTTCGTCAATTGCTGCGCCATTTCCAGCGCGATGCTGGCACCGGCGGACCAACCGCCCAGCAGCAAGGGTCCGTTTGGCTGAAACCTGACGAGCGCGTCGACGTAATAATCGGCCACGGCCTGCACGCTGCCGCCGAACGCCATGTCCCACATTTTCTTCGGCGGCGCCTGAATGCCGAAAATGCGCACATCCGGCATCAGCCTGCCCAGGTCGGCAAAGTCCGCGCCGCCGGCGCCCGACAGAGCGTGAACGCAATATAATGAAGGTGTCAGCGCGTCGTCCGAGAGAGCGCAATCGTTAATCGGAATGATGACGCGTTCCGAACCGCGCGAGACCCTGGCAAGCAATGTCTGCAATGCCGCCGGGGCCGCGGGGTTGCGCCGCGCATCGTCCGCGGGCGAAGCGCTCATGAACGGCGGCAGACGCGGTTGAGAGCCGAACGAACGTCGCGGTCAGGCAATGCCTTTATGAGCGCAAGACTCGCAGCAAGAACCAAGCGCAGCACCGGTGCATCCCTTAAGCGCGGCGATGCAGGTACCCACGAATGAGATTTTCTGCCATGCGCCCGCTTCGCAAGAATAGCCACTTGCTTGCAGTTTAGTCAAGAATTTGAATGCACTAGTATTCTACCGTTTTCGGATTACGGTAGGCCTTATCTGCAACCTCTAGTTGCGATGTTGCATCCCGGCGCCATCGCGCTTGCGCCAGCCGGCTTCCATTTCTTGGACGAAACGCCGCGCCTTGCCGGCCGGGTCGGCGTCCTGCACGATGGGCCGCCCGATGACGAGGTAATCCGCGCCGTTCTCGATCGCCTGCGACGGCGTGGCGCCCCGCTTGTGATCGTGGGTGGCGTCACCTTCCATCCGAACGCCCGGCGTCGCAATCAGCAGGTCCGCCTTTCCCGCCAGGCTGCGTATGCCATCCGGATTGTCGTAGGCGGACGCGATGATGCCGTCGCACCCGCACGCCGCCGCGCGGGCCGCGCGCAACTGCACCAGGTCCTGCGCACCGAGCCGGTAACCCAGGCCGTGCAGCGCCGCATCGTCCAGGCTGGTCAGGACCGTGACCGCAAAAATCTTCAGGTCCGAACCTTCCCGCGCCTTGCAGGCGGCGCGCAAAATGGCCTCGTCGCCATGCACCGTAATAAAGCTCACCTGGCGCCGGGCGGCAACCGCGACGGCGCGGCTGACCGTCTCGGGTATGTCGTACATCTTGGCGTCGAGAAAAACCTTTTTGCCGCTTGCGATCAAACCGCCAATGAGCTCATCCACGCCCGGTGCGAATTGCAACCAAAGCCCAATCTTGAAGAACGAGACGATGCCCTCGAGCTGCCGCACCGTCTTCCAGGCGGCCTCCACGCTTTCCAGGTCTAGCGCGACAATCAGCCGATCGGCGATCGCGTCGGGAACGGCGCGAGCCGCGTGGTGTGTCGTGGCGCTGGCATGATCCGTCATGGGCTCATCTCGATTTCGTTACTTCGTCCTACACGCCGCGAGACGACACGACCAGCTCGATGCGCCAACCCGCATCCACGCGCGCCGGGCACGCCATACCCTTTCCGGCGCGGGCGCCACAACCCATTTGACCAAAAGACTTTTGCTCGGCCCCTGCACACAGCTTCGGGCCAAGTCCGATAAGTCAGGGATGGCATAACGAGAAAAAGTCTTTTGGTTCTTTTCTTCAGAAAAGAACTACTTTCTTCTCGGTCCTACACGATCCTGCCCTCGAATGGTGGCTTGAGGTCGGGCGACTCGAACTCCACCACCCACAGATCCGGGTCGCGTCCCACCTGGCGGGCAATATAGGCGTCGGCCGCTGCGTCATCCACCGGCTCCGGCCCGGTCGCCCGCATCCATGCGGCCTCGCCGGCGCCGGTGCGCACCTGGCTCAGCACCGACACCCCGGCGCGGCCGCGCAGCAGCACCAGCACGCCGCCGGCGTCGGCATCGCCTTTCCGCACCACCACGCCGGGCTTGCCGGCGATGTCCGCCATGCGCAGCGCCGCCGAAACCCAAATCCCCACCTTTACACGCGGCTCCGACATCTGACCTTGTGCTCCATTGCCGTCCGCCCCGCGCCGATGCCCCGGAGAGCCCATTTGCCGAAGCGCCTGCCAACCCTCTTGTACCTGGTATCGTCCTTGGGCCTTTGGCGCGCCGCCGCCGCCCCGGCCCGCGCGGCCGATCCCATCGCCTTCGGCCTGGACTGGCTCGCCGAGGCTGAATATGGCGGCTACTACCAGGCTGTCGCCACGGGGATATACGCACGCCACGGCCTGGCGGTGGACATACGCCAGGGCGGCCCCCAGGTGAACCAGGCGCAGCTGCTGCTGGCCGGGCGCCTGAATTTCACCATATCCGGCAATTCATTCCTGGCCCTGAACTTCGTCCAGCAGGACATTCCCTTCGTCGCCGTTGCCGCGATTTTCCAGAAGGATCCGTCGATCATTCTGACCCACCCCGGCGCCGGCCACGATACGTTCGAATCGCTGCGCGGCCAGAAGATCATGATCGGCGCCGACACGCGGGTCGGCTGGTGGAATTTCGTGCGCCAGAAATTCGGCTACACCGACGATCAGATCCGCCCCTACACCTTCTCCCTGGCACCATTCCTGGCCGACCGGAACGCCATCCAGCAAGGCTATCTCGCCTCCGAGCCGTTCCTGATCCGACAGCAGGGCGGTTTCGAGCCTGTGGTCCTGTCCCTCGCCGACGCTGGCTTCGCCGGCTACGCCAGCCTGATCGCCACCAGCCGCACGCTGGTGGCGCAAAACCCCGGCCTGGTGCAGCGCTTCGTTGCCGCCACCGCGGAGGGCTGGCACAGCTACCTCGACGGCGATCCCGCGCCCGGTAACGCCCTGATCCGCGCCGCCAACCCTGAAATGACCGACGCGCTGCTGGCCTACGGCCGTGGCGCCCTGAAGTCGCATGGCATCGTTGAGAGCGGCGACGCGCAAACGCGCGGCATCGGCGCCATGACCGACGCGCGCTGGAAGGATTTTTTTACGTCCATGGTGGCCGCGAAGCTCTACCCGGCCGACCTGAACTATCATGCCGTCTACACGCTGCAATTCGTCGGCAAGGCGCAGTGATGTTTTCGCAAGGAAGAATGTTCTTTTCTGAAGAAAAGAACCAAAAGACTTTTACGCCTGCGCCTGCACAACGGTTCGTGCTGTGGCCGATAGGTCAGGGATTGCATCAAGAGCAAAAGTCTTTTGGTTGTTTTCTTCAGAAAAGAACATTCTTCCTTATCTAATCATGTTGCGCGCCAAGAACATATCCCGAGTCTTTCCAGGCGGCCTGGTCGCGCTGCAAGGCATCGACCTGCGCATTGCCGAGGGCGATTTTCTCGTCCTGCTTGGCCCTTCCGGCTGCGGCAAATCCACCCTGCTGCGCCTGATCGCGGGGCTGGATAAGCCGCAATCCGGCGCATTGATCTGGGAACAAAAAGCTCCGGCACCCGGCGGCATAGGCTTCGTCTTTCAGGATCCCACGTTGATGCCCTGGGCCACCGCGGCCGAAAATGCCGCCCTGCCGTTACGCCTGCGCGGCCAGGACACGGGGCCTGCTTCATCCATGCTCACCCGCGTTGGACTCGCCGGTTTCGAACACGCGCGCCCGGCCAAATTGTCCGGCGGCATGCGCATGCGCGTCTCCCTTGCCCGCGCCCTGGCCCCGCGTCCCCGCCTGCTGCTAATGGACGAACCGTTCGCGGCACTCGACGAATTCACCCGCCACCGCCTGCAATCCGATGTGTCCGACCTTGCGCGCGAAACCAAATGTACTGTCGTGTTCGTGACGCATTCGATTTATGAGGCCGCGTTCCTGGCTACCCGGGTTGCCATCATGTCCGCGCGTCCCGGCCGCATCGCGGCCACCCACGATTTCGCAACACCCATCACCGATCGCCTCGATCCCGCCTACGCCGCCCGGGTGGCCGATCTGACGCACGCGCTCGGCGCCCTGCACGCCGGGTGAAACGTTTCGCGCCCATTCTGTCGTTCCTGGCAACGCTTGCCGTGTGGCAAGCTTTTGTCAGGATGCTGCACGTGCCGGTCTATCTGGTGCCCGGCCCGGTCGAGATTGCACATGCTTTCCTGTCCGACGCCGGCGGCCTGCTGCGCGCCTTGCTGGCCACCCTGTCGGTGACATTCATCGCCCTGCTGGCCGCCTGCATCCTGGGCGTGTCGCTCGCCTGCGCCATGGCCGCCAATTCCTGGGCGCGCGCACTGATAAAGCCCTGGGCCATCATTCTGCAGGTCACCCCCGTCGTTGCGGTCGCGCCGCTGATCGTCGTCTGGGTGAACGACCCGTTCGCCGCCATGGTGGTCTGCGCCACTATCGTTGCCTTCTTCCCGATATTCTCCAACACCGCCGCGGGCCTGGAGGCGACGCCGCAGGATTTGCTGGATTTGTTCCGCCTGAACAACGCCACCCGCCTGCAGGAAATCCGCCTGCTGCGCCTGCCGGCGGCGTTGCCCTATTTCCTGGCCGGCCTCCGCGTCTCCGGCGGCCTCGCGCTGGTCGGCGCCGTGGTCGCCGAATTCGTCACCGGTGCCGGCGGCGTCGCCAGCGGCCTGGCCTTTCGCATCCTCGAATCCGGCTACCGCCTGCAAATCCCCCGCATGTTCGCCTGCCTGGCGCTGCTGTCCGCGGCGGGGCTGGCGATCAACGCGGGGTTGGGCGCGTTGAGTCAGTTTATTATCAGAACAAGAAGCTGACGTGGCCCGGCAAGCAAGGTAAAGCGGAAGAAAGAAGTTCGTTTTTGAAAAAAAGAACCAAAAAACTTTTGCTCGCCACGTTGCGAGCGTCGGGACGCACTCGCCCGGCACGACGTTCAAGGCGAACGCAGCGCTGGCTGCCACTGGACAAACGCCCCGCCTGATGGTGGAAACCACGCCATGCCACCCAAACCCTCCATGACCGCCGGACAGCGGGCCTACGAGGCCAAACGTGCCGCCAAGGCCGGCATGTCGCTCGACAAATGGCTCGCCCAAAAAGACCGTGAAGCCGCCGAAGCGGCGCGCGCCCAGGCCCGCGCCGCCGAGCAGGCGCGCAAGGCGGAGAAAAAACCCGGCTTCTTCTCCCGCCTCATCGATCGCGCCCACAAGCCGCTCTGACCCGTCCGCTCGCCGTCCACGCCGACTGGAGCGTCCGCCCCGAAAAGCGCTTTATGTGCGTCGCCTACCCACATAGTGATGGCTGGCACCTCGAGCCGCCCGAGCCCGTGGGCCCTCCTCAAAGCCTGCTCGCCCGCCTGCGAACCCGCGCCGCCGGCGCCCCGGTCGCTTTCGGCATCGACTGCCCAATCGGCCTGCCCCGCGCCTACGCCGCGCACCTGACCGACGCCGCCGATTTCCCAACCTTCCTGCGCCAGCTTCGCGATCGCCCCGCCTTCTTTACCGTCGCCGCCACGCTCGCCGACGTCACACCCGCCACCCCCTTCTATCCCGCCCGCGGCCTCGCTGGCATGAAACGCCACGCCCACGCCCACGCCCTGGGCCTGCCCGACGCCGCCGCGCTCTGCCGCGCCTGCGATCGCGCCACCGCCGAACGCCCCGCCGGCGCCCCGATTTTCTGGACCCTCGGCGCCAATCAGTCCGGCAAGGCCGCCATTTCCGCCTGGCGCGACATGCTCATCCCCGCCCTGCACGCGCCCGATCCCCCCCGCCTCTGGCCGTTCGCCGGCCCGCTCCTGAAAACCCTGCGCGAAAGCCCGCTTGTGGTCGCCGAAACCTACCCGGCCGAGGCCATGCGCCACCTCGGCCTGCGCATCGCCGGCAGCAAACGCCGCCAGGCCGACCGCGCCGCCTATGCCGCCGATATCCTGCGCGCCATGCAGCAACTCCCTGTGACACCCGCGCAAAAATTGCACAACACGCTGCAGGATGGTTTCGGACCCGGCGAGAATGGCGAGGATCAATTCGACTGCGTGCTCGGCGTGCTGTGCGTGCTGGGTGTTATCAACGGTACTCGGCCCGATTCGGCACCGGATGATTATTGGATCAATGCCTGGGAAGGGTGGGTGCTGGGGCAGACTTCGCTGCCACAAGACGGTAAGAAGGAAGCAGTTCTTTTTTGAAAAAAAGAACCAAAAAACTTTTGATTTTTTCGTCCATGTTGCGACGCGAATGCTATGGAAACCAGGGGCTTGCCACAGATGTGGGAGGACGCTAATCCCGGTTGCGGCGTGTCGACCTGGCGCCCTAGCAGCCGGTGCCGTTGCAGGTGGCGACGAAGTAAATTGCGGATGCCTTGCCGTCGGCATAGCCGACCAGGTTACCGTTCGCGTCCATTCCCCGCAGGCTGTAGAAATCAAAATGGGTTCCCGGCGGCGGCTTGAAACTGATGTATGTGCCGGCGGAATAAACGAATGGGTGAAACGCCTTGTCGGCCGTTTCATACATGCCATAGGCAAGGTTTTGATTGTTGACGCCCTGCAAGTTCACGGCAACCGCGCCGGGCGGCGCGATCTGCGTGAAATTGCCCGCAACGTCGAGAAACGCGCCGGTTTCGCCGTTGGCGTTCTGCGCGGTGACGGCCAGCGAGCCCGCGTCGTTGATGCCGACCACATTGCTTTGTGTGTAGTCAGGCACCGAAACCGGCGTCACCTGCGTCTGCCCGGCCGCCAACGTGAAACCGGTCAGGCTGCGTCCGCCATCCGTGGTATAATGGCCGGCGACGGTGCCGGCCGCATTGACATGGGAAAAGAACGTTCCGTCCGAGCCGGGTACCTTGAAGCGCGTCACACCCTTCTGTCCCGCCACCCATTCCATACCATGGGTATATTCAGGGTTGCCTTTGGCGCCGTCACCGGTGCCGAACAAATCGCCCGCGCTGTCCAGGCCGATGGCCAAACTTGTCAGCGAGCGCTTGCGCCGTATCGAGCCGTTAACCTCACGGAACAGATAGACCGAGGGCCCGAGAACTTCGAGCCCGGCAATCTGCCCGGAATCGTTGGCTTGCACCTCGAGGAAACGCGGCTTGCCAACGTCGTGAAGGGTGGTTTGTCCGTTGAGTATCGTGAAGGCGCGCAGCACGCCGGACTTGATGCCAAGATAGCCGTAGATTTCGCCGCCGGCGGTAATGCCATCGATTTCCACTGGACGATCGCCCGCCATTTTCAGACGGGTGGCCGTGTATTGGGCACCCCAGGCGGGCGCGGCCGTCAACATGGTGCAAAGCGCCGCCGCAAGCCGGCCAAAACCTATCGGCATCCCTCGATCCTTCGCGCAGCTGTCAAGCAAGTCGAAACAGGTTCGCACCCAAAAGCCGCCAAGTCGTCCCACGCAGCGCAAAAAGCAAAAGTTCTTTGGTTCTTCTTTTCAAAGAAGAACGACTTCCCTTTCTCCTTACGCGACCAACCGTCCCTCCACCTCATCCGGCGCCATCCGCACCAACGCCTCATAATCCTGCAACAGAGTTTCGGTAATCTGCCCCGGCGTAAAATGCCGATCCCCAATCTGCCGCACCGGCGTCACCTCCGCCGCCGTCCCCGCCAGGAACACTTCTTGCGCGCGCTCGAATTCCTCCGGTTGCATGGCCCGCTCGATGACCGGAATTTGCCGCCGCCGCGCCAGGCCCATGACGGTGCGCCGCGTGATACCATCCAAGAAACAATCCGGCGTCGGTGTATGCAGCGCTCCGTCGATCGCCAGGAACACGTTGGCGCCGGTCGCTTCCGCCAGGCGTCCGCGCCAATCCAGCATCATGGCGTCGGCAAACCCGTTCGCCTCGGCCTTATGTTTGGAGAGCGTGCCGATCATGTAATTGCCGGTCGCCTTGCTGGCGGTGGGCGCCGTGGTGGGATCGGGGCGCCGCCATTCCGCCCAGTCCAGCGCCACGCCGGCCATGCGGTCGGCGAAATAGGCGGGCCACACCCAGGCCGCGATCGCCAGGTGGATCTTGGTATGCTGCCCCGACACCGACAGCATTTCCGACCCGCGCCACGCGATCGGCCGCAAATAGCTGTCGGTCAGGCCGTTGGCCTTCAGCACCGCGATGCAGGCCGCATCGATTTCGTCGGCTGTGTAGGGGATTTCGAACCCCAGGATACGGCCCGACCCGATCAGCCGCTCGGTATGCATGCGCAGCCGGAAGATATTGCCGGCATAGGCCCGCTCACCCTCGAACACGCCGCTCGCATAATGCAGCCCGTGGGTCAGAACATGGAGCTTGGCATCGCGCCAGGGGATCAGCGCCCCATCGAACCAGATCAGGCCGTCACGGTCGTCGAAAGGCACCAGGGACATCATAAACCTTGCACAAGAATTCGGAACTTGAGTGAACCCGATTCGGCGCCACTTTATAAGTCAGAAATCTTGCCCTATTTCGCTATTATCAGAGGGGAGCCATGCCGGACCCGGCCGCACCAGGCGCCAGCCTGCTGTTCCTGCGCGAGGAGCAGATCAGGCGCGCCCAGGACATGTTCTTCCTGGCGTCCCGCGACCTGGCCGCCTGCGCCGACGCCGTGCTGCGCACCCACGGGCTCGGCCGCGCGCACCACCGCGCGCTCCATTTCATCGGCCGCAGCCCCGGCCTGACCGTCAGCGACCTGCTCGCCGTGCTCAGCGTCACCAAGCAGAGCTTTTCCCGCGTTCTCGCGCCGCTGGTCGACAAGAACCTGGTGCGCCAAAGCCAGGGCCGCGCGGACCGCCGCCAGCGCCTGCTCTATCTCACCGACGACGGCACCGCGCTCGAGCGCACCCTGTTCGATTGCCAGCGCGAGCGCCTTCTGGCCGCCTACCGCGAGGCCGGGGGCCCGGCTGTCGAGGGATTCGGCCGCGTCATGCGCGGTGTCATGGGCAACGCGGCCCGCGCTCTGCTGGACGCCCCGAAAGACAGGCCGCCGGCAGCCAGATAAAAATCCTGCTATACGAGGCGCATGTCCGAGGAAGCCCACATTCTGGTCGTCGATGACGATTCGCGCCTGCGCACCTTGCTCAGCCGCTATTTGTCGGAAAACGGCTTTCGCGTCAGCACCGCCGCGCATGCCGCCGAGGCGCGCGACAAGATGCGCTTCGTGCAGCCGGACGCGCTGGTGCTGGATGTTATGATGCCCGGCGAAAGCGGCCTGTCGCTCACCGCCAGCCTGCGCGCCGAGAACGCCGCCATGCCGGTGCTCATGCTCACCGCGCGCGGCGCGCCGGAGGATCGCATCGCCGGCTTCGAATCCGGCGCCGACGACTATCTCGGCAAACCGTTCGAACCGCGCGAATTGCTGCTCCGCCTGCGCGCCATGCTGCGGCGCGCCGCGGCGTCCGTGCCGGTGGTGGTATCCGGCCCGATCCGCCTGGGAAAACTGGAGTTCGATACCGGCCGCGCCGAGTTGCGTGGCATGCAAGGCCCCATCCACCTCACCGGCGGCGAGTCGGCCCTGCTGGCCGCGCTGGCTGCCCGCCCGAACGAGGTGTTGTCCCGCGAGGACCTCGCAGCCTCGTTGGAGATGGACGAAAGCGGCGAGCGCGCCATCGACGTCCAGGTCACCCGCCTGCGCCGCAAGATCGAGGCAGACCCGCGCGAGCCGCGGTTTCTGCATACGGTGCGGGGGCGGGGATATGTGTTGAAGCCGGGGATATGATTAAGCTTTCAGCTTTCAGCGATGAGTCGTCAGAATTGCCGGACGCTTTGTCCTGTGGTGGTCTGTTGACGGATAGCTGATAGCTGACGACTGAAAATGACTCGCTTCGCTACAGGCTGGGAACGTCCCGCGCGCAAGGTATTGCCACGGTCCCTGCTCGGTCGTTCGCTGCTCATCATCCTGGTGCCGCTGGTCGTGACGCAGGCTGTGGCACTCATGCTGTTCTATGGCAGTCATCTCGATCTCATCAGCCGCCGCCTCGCCGGTGCCGTCGCCGGCGAGATTGCCGAAACTGTCCGACTGCTCGACTCCACCCCGGCGCCGGCCGACCAGGCGTGGCTGCTCCGCGGCGCCGAACGCGATTTCGAGTTGCGTATGCGCATCGAACCCGCCGCGCGGCTGGCCCCCACCAAGCTCATCAACGTGCTTGGCCCGATGGACGACGACCTGGCTTTATCGATGCGCCAGAAGGTCGGCCTGCCGTTCACCATGGACTGGACGCACGATCCGCAATCCGTGCTGATCGACGTGCAACTCAGGCAGGGCGTGCTGCACGTGCAGGCGCCGCGCAAACGTCTGTACACCAGCATGATCTACCTGTTCGTCATCTGGGTTTTTGGCAGCTCCGTGCTGCTGTTCGGCATCGCCGCCCTGTTCATGCGCAACCAGGTGCGCGCCATCCGCCGCCTGTCGGCCGCCGCCGAAGATTTCGGTCTGGGACGCGACACCGGCTTCATCCGGCCGGAGGGCGCCGTCGAGGTGCGCCGCGCGGCGGCCGCTTTCAATCGCATGCAGGAACGGATCCGCCGCTTCCTCGCCCAGCGAACGGAAATGCTGGCCGGCGTCAGCCATGATTTGCGCACGCCCCTGACCCGCATGCGGCTGGCCCTGGCCATGCTGCCGCCGGAGGGTCCGCATGCGGCCGACGTGGAAGAAATGACCGCCGACGTCGAGGAAATGGAACGCATGATCGGCGGCTACCTGGCCTTCGCGCGTGGCGAACAGGCCGAGCAGGCGCAGACCACCGATCTCACCACGGTGCTGGAGGATGTCGCCGCCGGCGCCCGGCGCACCGGCGGCGACATCGCGCTGGACGCGGCCCCCGGCCTGACTCTGTCGCTGCGGCCGGACGCGATGCGCCGTGCCATCACCAATCTGGTCGATAACGCGCGGCGGCACGCGGCAAGGGTTGCGCTATCGGCATCGACGGTCGGCCGTTCGGTTCAGGTAACGGTTGATGATGACGGTCCCGGAATACCGCCCGACCGGCGCGAGAGCGTGTTCCGCCCGTTCGAAAGCGATGCGACCGGCGGCACCGGCCTAGGCCTCACCATTGCGCGGGATATCGTACGCGCGCACGGCGGCGACATTCTGCTGGAAGATTCTCCGCTCGGCGGGTTGCGTGCGAGGATAAGGCTGCCAGTTTAAGCGGCCGCAACAGACAAAAGTTTTTTGGTTCTTTTTTTCAAAAAAGAACGACTTCCTTCACCCCCACGTCTCCCGCAACCACCCAAGCACCGTAAGAATTGTGCCTACCTGCGCGGCGAAGGCCGCCGCGAATCCGGCCGCCTGCAACATGTTCGCCCATCCATCAAGGCCGCGCCATATCGGCAGCAAAGCGACCGCCAGCACGAGGAAAAAAGCGGCCGGATGCAGGTAGCGCCCCTGCACTCCCGTCACCGCATCGACGAGCGGCGGATTATAGGCAATGCGAAATGCAATCATCAAAAGAATGACGGCCGCGCCGGCCAGCGCGGCAAGCAGGAAAGAAGCGGCCTTCGCGCGAGGGCCCCGATTGCCCAAGGCGAGACCAAGGATCGCCGCCAACCCAAGCCAGCCGACATGAGCCGGATATCTCGTGCCGTCCGCCGCCGGATGCGCGCCGACCCTGCCGTAGGCACTTTGCAACAATCCCGGCATCGCCGACCACGCCTCTCCCAGCATGGCCCGCACATGATGCACAGGCTGTGCGGCAAGCGCGTTGAGCGCGGCACGAGGGTCGGCACCGGTTTTCCAGTACAGTCCCGGCATGAACGGATAGGCGACGTTCCAGGCCAACGCCACCGCAACGGCGGCGCAGATGCACGTTGCAACAAACCTCCAGCGCGCGGCGCCGCTTGCGAAACGCACTGTTGGAACCAGCAGCACCACCGGCGAAAAAACCACGCTGGTCATCTTGAGCAGCCCCAGGCTCATGGCCAGCGCAACGAGCCCGCTCCGCGTTGCCATACCGAAACGCGTACCAGGCCGCAGCCTCAGTCGCAGGCTGCACGCCGCCAATAAGGCCGGAAGCATCAGGTTCAGCGGATCGGCGCTGAATGTGGCCGCCTGCGTCACCGCCGCCGGCATGCTGAGAACCGCCATGGCGGCAAGCCGCGCCGTCGGCAAGATCGCAACGAGCAGGCCGCTCAATCCCACATAACACAGAACGCCCGCCATCCGCCCGCCGTGCAATTGGGCCAGCAAATCTCCGCCGCACGCGCGCGCGATCGCAACGCCCAAAACGTTCGGCAAATAGGCCAACGGCGCGAACGAGGCGGTCGACGGAAACGATCCGATCGCGGTTGTTCCGGCCACGCCTTGCAACCGTCGTGCAATGTCATGCGCCACGTGCCAATCGACAGGCAGACCCCGCGCATAGCGAATTCCAAAATAGCCAATCAACTTGATGTCGCGGACGTCGAACGTGCCGCCCCAATCATTCGGGCCGAGCTTGCGCGCCAGCAGCTCACCGAAGGAAATCTCGCGAACCCGTAACCAGTGATAGGCCTCGTCGCTGCCGCCGAATGGCGGAATGGCAAAGGCCAGGCGCAATCCCCACCCCAAATCCGCCAGCAGCAACGCGCCGATCGCGAGCATTGCGAAGTCGGCGCGCCGCATCCGTGCGGTCCAGGATCGGAACAGGATTGCGGCCGGCGCGCCGGCGCGCGCCAGATTCAACATGACCGGGCTCAACATGAACTGAGCCTGACGATCTCCGCCACCGAAAGCGTCTCCGCACGCCGTTCCGGATCAATTCCCGCGCGTTCCAGCAACGATACCCCGCCGAGCGCGCGCAACGACCCGCGCAGCATCTTGCGCCGCTGGCCAAAGGCCGCGGCGGTGATCCGTTCCACTTGGGCGAGCATGTCAGGGGTTGGCTGAACGGCGTGCGGGATCAGGCCGACCACGGCCGACATGACGCGCGGCGGTGGCGTAAATGCGGCAGGCGGCACGCGCATCACGATCTCGGCATGACAGGTCAACTGTACAAGAACGGAAAGCCGGCCATACGCGGCGCTGCCGGGTGCAGCGACAATCCTCTGCGCGACCTCCAACTGAAACATCAGGGTCATGCGTTCCCAGGCGGCCGCCTGATGCAGCCAGCGCACCAGCATGGCGGTGCCGGCGTTATATGGCAGATTCGCAACAATTGTCCGGGGAACTGGACAAAGCGTTGCCAAATCGGTTGCAAGCGCGTCCGCCTCTACCATATGCAACCGAGACGGGTGGTCAACCTGGAGGACACCTATGGCAGTAGCGGCTCGATGATCGATCTCTACTGCGGTGACGCTTGCCGCGTCGCTTGCCAGCAAAGCACGCGTCAACCCGCCGGGGCCTGGACCCACTTCAATGACGTGCCGCCCCGCCAGGTCACCGGCTTGACGAACGATCTTTGCGCAAAGGTTTTCGTCCAGCAGAAAATGCTGGCCGAGCGACTTGCGGGCATCGAGCCCGTGCTGGGCAATCACTTCGCGTAGCGGTGGCTGCATCGGACGGGTTCCCAATTTGCTTACCGAGACGGCTTTGCCGCCATGAAGCAGGCATGACCATTCGCATTGCTCAGGCGGGTCATTCGCCATGCCTGCCACTAAATTGCCGATCGTCCCGAAACACGACCCAAAACAACAGGGCGCACTCAAAAGGGGTATTTCATGGCTCTCGAAATCGTGGCGCAATCGCGTTGCTTCGGTGGCACACAGTTTGTTTACCGTCACGAGTCCACGCAAACCGGGACACCGATGCGTTTTGCCGCGTACGTGCCGCCGCAGGCGGCCCGCGGCCGCGTGCCGGTGCTTTGGTTCCTGTCCGGACTGACATGCACGGAGGAGAATTTTACCGTCAAGGCGGGCGCGCAGCGCGTCGCCGCCGAACTCGGTATCATGCTGCTCGTGCCCGATACCAGCCCGCGCGGCGAGGGCGTGCCGGGCGACCCGGCCGGCAGCTACGATTTCGGATTATCGGCCGGCTTCTACGTGGACGCCACGGTGGCGCCCTTCGCCGCCAATTACCGCATGCGTTCATATATCGAAACCGAACTCCCTGCACTGGTGGCGGACGCGCTGCCGGCCGACCTGCAACGGCAATCGATCACCGGCCACTCCATGGGCGGCCACGGCGCCATCACCATCGCATTGCGCAATCCGGGCCGCTTCCGGTCCGTTTCGGCCTTCGCGCCGATTTCCTCGCCGATCAATTGCGCCTGGGGCCAGAAGGCCCTCACCGGCTATATCGGGCCGGATCAGTCCGCCTGGCGCACATATGATTCCTGCGCGCTGATCGAGGATGGGCATAGGCTGCCCGAATTGCTGGTGGACCAGGGCCTGGCCGACAATTTCCTGGTGACGCAGCTCAAACCCGAATTGCTGGAAGCCGCCTGCGCCCGCGCCGGCGTGCCGCTGACACTGCGGCGCCAGGAAGGCTACGACCACTCGTACTACTTTATAGCAAGTTTCATCGCCGACCATGTCCGCTATCATGCCCGGGCACTGACCTGATCGGGTAGGCGTGAATAGCACGCGCGCATTTCTGGCGAAGTTCTGGTCGATATTTGCCTCTCCGCAGACGCGGACGGGCGATCATGGTCGCGCGCAAAAAATCAACGCACATGGGAGAAGACGTAATGGCCGACAAGGTTCTCATTCATCCGGCCGTGGACGAAGGTTTAAAGCCAGGCAGCGCCAATTTCGCGGGCGCAACACTGACCTGCCATTGTCAAACCGATCCGGTAAAGGTCGAGGTCGGCGCGCAGGTTGCGCACAACCATGTGTGTGGCTGCACCAAGTGCTGGAAACCGAAAGGCGCGAGCTTTGCGCAAATCGCCGTGGTCGGGCGCGACAAAGTCAAAATCGTGGCCAACGGCCAGAAGCTCAAGGTCGTCAACGAAGCCGCCCCGATCCAGCGCCACGCCTGCACAGTGTGCGGCGTGCATCTCTACGGGCGCATCGAAAATAACCAGCACGCCTTCTACGGCCTGGATTTCGTGCACACCGAACTCGGCGACAAACCCGGCTTCGACCCGCCAGGCTTTGCCGCCTTCGTGTCCTCTGTCATCGAAAGCGGCGTCCCCCCCTCCCACATGGCCGGCATCCGCGCCCGCCTGACCGAACTTGGCCTGCCACCCTACGATGTCCTCTCGCCCCCCCTCATGGACGCCCTGGCCACGCAAGCCGCCAAGCTGGCGGGGACGTTGCGTAACGCGTGAGAAAGCAGCAAGCAAGGCCGGGGACGCTGCGCCCTGGACCCAAGCGTCACGCGCAGCGTGCATTGGCACGACGGGGTCCAGGGGCAGAGCCCCTGGCCTTGCTTCCTTACTTCCTCACCCGCCACGCCATCCACGCTGCCACGGCGGCGAACGCGGCCAGGGTTATCCATTGCGATGTGGCGGCGAAGCTATCACCCACTATGGCGAGCGGTGCCTGGTTGCCGGTGGCGCCGATGACGGCGGCCATCGCGACGCCGACCAGGCTTTCGCCGACGATAAATCCGCTGGCGATCAGCACGCCGCGGCGCTTGTCGGCTTCCTCGTTCGGCCGGCCTTCAAGGCCGCGATCGATCAGCCAGCCCAGCACCGCGCCCAGGCCGAGTGTTACGCCCACCGTTGGCGGCAGATAGAGGCCGATGCCAACCGCGAGCACGGGCAGCTTGCCGTTCGGCGTGAACCGCTTCAGCAGGAAATCCACAACGATGAGCGTGACACTGATGGCGGCGCCGATACCGATATAAATCCATTCGAGCTGGCCACCGAGGATGCCGGTGGCGATTTTGGCCATCAGCGTCGCCTGGGGTGCTGCCAGCACTTGCGCCGGATCCATGCCGGCATGTGGCAGCGCGCCGGGGAAACCGTAGGCGACGTAAAGCAGGTTCAGGATCGGCGGGATCACCAGGCCGCCCACTACGCAGCCGACCACAAGGGCGATCTGCTGCCGCCAGGGTGTGGCGCCCAGCAGATAGCCGGTCTTCAGGTCCTGCAGATTGTCGTTCGAAATGGTGGCGATCGCGAGCACCACCGACACCGTGAACAGCACGAACGCGATCGCCGCGGCCCGCGTATCCGCCTCGCCCAGCCGCGCGCCGAACAGCGCCAGCACCAGCAGGCTGCCGCCGACCGTGGCCAGGATGCCGATGCCGGAAATCGGACTGCTCGAAGACCCCACCAGCCCGGCCATGTAGCCGCACGCCGCCGCCACCAGAAAGCCGAACACCGCGGCAAACAACGTGCCCAACGCCACCAGCGGCACGATGCCGAAATGAGATAACGGCGCCGACCCGCTGATGAACATCGCGAGCGCCACGGCAATCATCAGGAGACCGGCGACCAGCAGCACCAGCATCCACAGGGGCGCCATATCCTGCTCGGTGCGCTTTGGCGCGCGTCCGCCGCGCTCCATGCCGCGAATGGCCGACGCCATGCCCTCGATCGTCGGTCCCGCCAGGCCCGCCAGCGACCAGATCGCCGCCACGCCAATGACGCCGGCGCCGATGAACCGCACCTTCGTGGCCCACAGCATGGTAGCGTAGTGCGCCATGTCCGCGCCCGGCGGCGCCGGATGCAGCATGGTGAGCACCGGCACCGAAATGCCCCAGGAAATCACCGCGCCCAGCAGCATCGACAGGCCCGACGCTAGGCCGATCAGGTAGCCGGCCCCCAGCAAGGCGAGCGAAAAGCCGGTCGACAGGCGAAAGATCGCATGGCCGGCGGACAGCCATACGCTGATCCCGTTGTCGCTCAGCACGTGCAGCCCCGATGCGGCGAAATTGAACAAAGCCGCAATGATGCCGCCCGCCGCGATATCGGCCGCCCCCGCCTCGCCGGGTCCCGACGCGTCGCCCACGCCGGCGCGCAAGATCTCCGCCGCGGCCACGCCCTCGGGGTAGGGCAGGTCGGAGCCCACCACCATCGCCCGGCGCAACGGTATGGTGAACAGCACCCCCAGCACGCCGCCGGCGACGCACACCGCGGCACTCTGCCAGTACGGGAAACCGTGCCAGTAGCCCACCATCAGCAGCCCCGGCATGACGAAGATCACGCTCGAGAGCGTGCCCGCCGCCGAGGCCTGCGTCTTGACGATGTTGTTCTCCAGGATGCCGCTGCGGCCGAGAACTTTCAGCGCCGCCATGGAAATCACCGCGGCCGGGATCGCGCTGGCGAAGGTGAGCCCCACCTTCAGCCCGAGATACACGTTGGCGGCGGTGAACACGACCGTAATGAGCGCGCCCAGCACCATGCCGCGCAGCGTCAGTTCGCGAAGGTCTGCCGGCGCGCTCAGTTCGGCCACGGCAAGGCGGTCAGGCGGCACGTTTCATTCCCCAATAGACCTGTTCGACCCGGATATTCGACAGACCCTTCTTTCGCACCCTCCCGGCAGCGCTGGGAAGAGCGTGCGGCAAGCCTGGGCACGGGCTCGCAAATTCTAAGGAGAATCGCAACCAGTGCACGAACATGATTGATTAATACAACCTTAAGTTGTAATCAGCGGTTCGTGGACAGGTTGTGAATGACGCTGCCGCTGATGCCCCTCTCGGCAGCCGTCACACCGGCGATCTGTCCACTCCCCTGCCTGTCAGCCCCGACGCCGGGCAGGCCGTTATTCCGATTTCGCATTTTGTCATGCAAAAAGGAACCGCCATGAAGTGTCTACTTCCCGCTGCCGTGGCACTCATCGCCGCTGCCCACCCGCGGGCGCAGGCTGCGATCGACCTCAATGCCGCCGCGGATGTCGCCAAGCTCGCCGCCGCCGGCGCAGCGCACGGCGGCCCGACGCACGATTTCCTGCTTTGGCAGGACATCACCCTGAATGGCCGCGATTCCGTCCCGCCGGACACCACCATTTGCGAAACGTCATACCTCAACACCAATGGGAAGACGCAGGCCGCCGTGGCCGCGCCACAGATGGTTATCAGCCTGTTCGGCCTGCTCGGACACGATCCGCTCGAGACGACAACGCCGCGCACCTCCGTGCTGAGCGTGACCGGCGATCTTCTGCGCCGCGTCCGGCGCGCCGTCGCCGAGGCGTCTCCGTTCCAGGACACAATGCTGTCCGGCGGCTGCGACCTCGCCACTCACACGCGCCTGGCGCTCTATGTGGTGTCGGATCCCAAAAAACCGTCCGTGCTGATCGGCTTCGAGTGCGAGGCGCCCGGCGCCGCGCCCACCGGCGCCACAACCAAATCCGGCACCTGGCTCTGGCGCATGCTGAAAACCCTCCCAAGCGCGTGCAGCGGCATCCCGTTCGGCGATTTCGAAGACCTCCCCCGGGTCGGCCAGCCCTGATCGGGCGTCAGCCATCAGCTATCAGCTTGCAGTCGTCAGACAGGGCGTCCGGTGCTGCAAGCTGAAAGCGCCTCAATACATGTGCTGGCCGCCATTGATGGACAATGTGGCGCCGGTGATGAAGTCGGCGTCGTCGGCGGTGAGAAAGGCGACGCCGCGCGCGATGTCGTGCGCCTGGCCAAGCCGGCCCATCGGGATGCGCGCAATGATCTTCTGCAACACATCCGGCGGCACGGCCCGCACCATGTCGGTATCCACGTAGCCGGGCGCGATGGCGTTTACCGTAATGCCGAACCTTGCGCCCTCCTGCGCCAGCGCCTTGGTAAATCCGTGAATGCCCGACTTGGCCGCGGCATAATTCACCTGTCCATACTGACCCGCCTGGCCGTTGATCGACCCGACATTGACCACCCGGCCGAACTTCTTGGCCCGCATGGCGTCGAACGTCAGCTTGCACAGGTTGAAACAACTGCCCAGGTTGGTGTCGATCACCGCATCCCACATCTCGCGTGACAGGCGCGCCAGGGTCGCATCCCGCGTAATACCGGCGTTGTTCACCAGGATTTCGATGGGGCCGTGATCGGCGTGGATTTTTTCCACCGCTTCGCTGCACTGGCCGAAATCGCCGGCGTCGAAGCGCACCACCGCAATGCCGGTGTCGGCGTGAAAGGCCGCCGCCGCCGCGTCGTTGCCGGCATAGCTCGCCACCACAACGCGGCCGCCGGCCTTCAATTCCGCGCTGATGGCGGCGCCGATACCCCGAGTTCCTCCCGTAACCAATGCGACCCGTGCCATGACGCGCTCCCTCAAAGTTCTTGCTTGGCGGCACCTATACAACCAGGGCCGGCGTTGCGCGACCAGGGGACAACCCGCACGGCGCGACCCGCGCCGCAGCCCCGGGTAAGGAAATCTAAACGACTCGGCTGCACCTTATACCGTGCGCGCTTACGAAGCTGCGAGGCCACCAGCCGCTGCATCGCCGCCGCGCCTACAGGAGCCTTGTGCATGCCGACATCCGCCGCCGCCCGCCACCGCACCCCGTACGGCCTGGCGTTTCCCCTGGCCGAGCTCGTGTTCGTCCGCGATTGGGCGGAACAGCGCGGCCTGGTCATGACGGTTCTGCTCGATCAGGTGCTGGACGGCGCCGAGTTCGAGGAGCTGCTGCTCATCCGCGGGCGCGGCCCCGGCCGGCGGGCACTGACCGTCTGGCGCACCGCCGCCAGCGTCGTGGCCCAGGCGGCGGGCGCGCAGCCGCGCGCGTTCACCGCCGTCCAGCCGGCGCTCGCGCATTTCGTGGCCCTGCTGGAAGCGGCAGGCCCCCGCGCCCGTTTCCCTTACCTGGCCTGGATGCCGCACATCTGGAATCGCCTCGCCCTGGCCGCCGAACGCCGCGGCGTCCACGTGTGATAAAAAGGCGCCCTGGCGGCCATCTGACGCGCATTTCCTGCGCGCCGGTGCGCACGGCCGAAGCGGCCGCTCCGCGCCGGTGCTCGGAAATCCACGCCAGCTGACGTGCCAGGCCGCCGTGTTGGGGCGGGATCGTAAAACGAATAAAGCGTCGGCTTGCTGCGTCTCCCTAAGGTCTTCGTAGATTTTAAGGCGGCCCCGATGAAGTTGCTTTTCGCTCTCGTTACGGCCGTGCCGGCTATCTGTGTGGCCGGTGCTGCCACGGCCGGCAATGGCAGCTACAGCGGCACCTGGCGCGTGGCGCTCACCGGCAATATGTATGTCACCAACGACGGCTACCGGCACGGTCCCAACAGCACGCATTGCGTGACGCTGACAGATGATGGCAGCGGTGACGAACCCGCCTCGTGGGTGTTCTCCACAACCGCCAGCGGCGGCACCATCGCGCCCAGCGGCGCCTACGACGAACTGCAAGATGGCGAATCATACGTCGTTGCGCGGGCAACGTTCGCCGCAAGGGGCGCCTGTTGACCCGGTGCCGTCACGCCGTAGCCCGTCATGGAGCGTAGCGAAATGCGGCGTTCCCGCCCACCAGACACCGTTTCTTGTCTACAACATTCTTCCGGCACGCCACGGACCTCACCGCGGCGCCGGCCGCGTGTCGACAAGGAAGATCTCGACAAGCGGCGGCCCCGGATGCACCGGAAACCTGTTCCGCAGTTTCACCAGAATCGGCGGCTGCCGGCATCGCGCCCCCGCGCATCGCAGCCGCGGCACGATTTGCACCAGGGTCGGCGCCGGTCCGTATCGATCCACCAGGCGGTTGATCGATACGATCCGCTCGTCGCGGCAGGCGCCGCACGAAACCATCAGATGCCAGCCCGCCAACTCGCCGATGGGAAGGCGCGCCATGGTATCCCGGCGCTTGTTGCCAGGCAGAATGACCGCTTTCACAATGTGAGCTGCGCCCCCGGCACGCTGGCCGCCACCTCTTCGAACGGCACCGGATCGGGTATCGGGTCAAGCATCGGCATCCGCGAACGGTAGCGGCCGCTTGCGAACAAATCAAGAACCCAACTTGACGGCAAAGTGAAAAAGAAGTCGTTCTTTTTTGAAAAAAAGAACCAAAAAACTTTTGGCTGTTATTCGGGGCCCGCAACAGATAAAAGTTTTTTGTTTCTTTTTTTCAAAAAAGAAATACTTCCTTCCTTGCCATGAACAGCCTCCCCTGCCCGCCGGCACAGTGGCCGCGTTTCTCTGCCCTGCTCGATGCCGCGATGGAACTGTCCGATGCCGAACGGCACGGGTGGCTCGATTCGCTCGCGGGCGAAGATGCCGCCATAAGACCGTTGCTGGTTCGTGTGCTCGGCAATTCCGCGGCCGTCAGTACCGGACAATTTCTGCGAACACAGGATGCAGGGCTCTCGCAACCGGCGTTCATGGCCGGCGCCGTTTTCGGCCCCTATCGGCTGGAATCCCTGCTCGGCGAAGGCGGCATGGGCGAGGTGTGGCGGGCGTCGCGCCACGACGACGGACCGCGGCGCGAGGTGGCGTTGAAACTGCCGCATGCGGAACTGCTCGGCGGCACGTTGCGCCAGCGTTTCGCCCGCGAGCGTGATATGCTGGCGGCGCTGTCCCACCCGCATATCGCCCAATTATATGATGCCGGGTCGGCTGCCGAGGGCCATCCCTATCTGGCGCTCGAACTGGTGCAGGGTGAACCGATCACCGAGGTTTGCCGCAGCACCGGCGCCAGCCTGGACCGGCGCATCGAGCTGGTGATCCAGATCCTCGAAAGCCTGAGCTACGCGCACCAGCGCCTGATCGTGCATCGCGACATCAAACCCTCGAATGTCCTCGTCACGCCTGAAGGTTCGGTGAAATTGCTGGATTTCGGCATCGCCAAGATGCTCGGCGCCGAGCCCGCGTCCGACCTCACGCTCACCCGGCCGCAGGCACGTCTGGCGACGCCGGCCTACGCCGCGCCGGAGCAGCTCGACGGCGGCGCCATAACGGTGGCAACCGATATCTATGCGGTCGGCGTGCTGCTGTTCGAGCTCTGCACCGGCCACCGGCCCTTCGTGCGCGCGCCGCTCGATGCGGATGCCGCGGCCGCGCCGCTGGCCTCACAGCGCGCCGACGCCGCCGCGGCCGGCCTGGCCGACAAGCCGCGCCTGGCCCGGCGGCTGCGGGGCGACCTCGATGCCGTCATCGCCCGCGCCATTACCTTGAATCCGGCGGGGCGCTACGCCTCCGCGGAATCGTTTGCGGACGATCTGCGCCGCTACCGCCAGGGTCTTCCGGTACAGGCGCGCCGCATCGGCCTCGGCGCGCGCGCCAAGAAGTTTGCCAGGCGAAACAAACTCGCCGTCGGGCTGGCCGCTTTTCTGCTTCTCGCGCTGGCCGGCGGCACCGCCGGCGTCGCCTGGCAGGCGCGGCGCGCCGAAGACCAGGCGCTTCGCGCGCAAGCCCAGGCCGCGCGCGCCAACGCCATCAAGGATTACCTGATAAATCTGTTCGCGGGCAGCGACCCGCGCACCGGCAATTCGATCGTCGGCATGAGTGCGAAGGCGCTGCTCGACCTCGGCGCCGACCGCGCCGGCGCCGCGTTCGGCCGTGATCCCGCCACCGAACTCGAAATGCAGAAGACGCTCGGCAGGATCTACGAGAGCCTTTCGGACGGCAAGCGCGCGGAAGCCGCCTGGAGCCGGCACCTCGACCTAAGCCGCCAACTCTACGGCGCCGCCGACCCGCGCGTGATCGATGCGAGCCTCGGCCTCGTTCAAGATGAAACGACGTTCCAGGACGAGGACCGCGCGCGGCCGCTTCTGGCCGCGCTGCGCGAACCTATCCTGGCAACCTACGGAAAGGACAGCCTGCAATGGGCGCAATATTTCTCGGCGCACGCTTTGTCCCTGCGCGACGCCCATGGGCGGCGCGACGAAGCCATCGCCGATGAGCAGGCGGCCATCGCCATCTACGCCCGGCATTTTCCCGACGATCCGAACTATGGCCAATCCTGGTGGGATCTGTCCGGCTATCAATACGATGCCGAAGATTATGCATCCTCGCTTGCCAGCCTGGAGAAGGCGCGCGCCATCAAGGTGGCGCAGCACCGGTTCGATCCCATGGAGGAGCTCAATTACCGCGACGACCTGGCGCCGCGCCTGTGGGCCGTTGGCCGCCCGGAGGAAACCGATGCGGTTCTGGCTCTGGCGCAGGCGCAGGCCGAGCGGCAGGTCGGAAAGCACAGCCTGTGGTATCAGGACGTCGTCGTCAAGCGGGCCCGCTACGCGAATCTGACAGGGAACCGCGAGTATGGTGATCGGTTGTTCGCCGGGCTGCTCGCGCTCGGGCAGGACGGAACCTCGCGCGGCGTGGCGATGGCGGTCCCGTTCAACTGGAGCGGCTGCCTGGTTCGGGAGGGGCGGGCGAAGGAGGCGATCCCGATCGTGCTGCCAATCCTGGAGGCGCTGCGCCAGCATCCTCGCGACGAGACGGATGTGCGCGATGCCGAGCGCATTCTGGGCGATGCCTACGACCTGCTGGGGCGCACGGAGCAGGCAAGGCCGTTGCTGCGGGCGGCGCGCGATGCGGCGATAAAATTCGGCACGCCGGACGGCATCGTCAACCTTTCCCAGCGCGAGCGCTGGGGCCGCTTTCTCATGGACCATGGCGAACCCGCCGCCGCCACCGCCGAACTCACCGAAGTGCTGAAGAATACGCACGGCGCCCCGACCGCGATCGCGGCATCCGCCAAGGCCGCCCTCGGCCTCATTGCCCTGAACGCCGGCAACTTGCCGGAGGCCGACGCAAGCAGCGCACAGGCCATGGCGCTGATTGCCAGCGCCCCAAGGTCCTATGACGTCAGGGTAAGAGTCCGCATCTGGCTGGCCCGAGTCCGCATCCTGCAAGCCACCGGCAATATTTCAAAGGCGCTGTCGCTAGCCGCCGACGCGCTCAAGGCGGCGCAAATCTATGACGCCCCGGAAAGCCCGCAGCTTGCCCAGGCAAGTGACTTATACAGGAGCCTCAACAAAGCCCCCTCCCGCTAATGGTTTGTTGCGGTATCGAACAGACAACAGTTTTTTGGTTCTTTTTTTCAAAGAAGAACTGCTTTTTTCCGGACGATGGTGGAGCCGAGGGGAATCGAACCCCTGACCTCCTGAATGCCATTCGGAGGAAAACTAAGCAAAAACAATGGGTTGTTAGTGATATCAAAAACTTGCATTCCGCCATGTTCCGCCCCATCGGCTATGTTCCGCCAGGATTACTCGCAAAAATGAGTCCGGGGCGAGTCCGGGGAGAATCTCCTGTTGCACACCAGGAGGGTCCGATCACAAGCCGGAACGGTCCCCTTGTTCGCGGGCTGTTCTCATATGCGCACATGTGCGGGCACGTTATGTGCAGGCGTTCCGTACTGTGTGACGTTCCAGAGTCAATGTATGTAGACCAGCGCTCGCGTTCCACGAAATTAGCCTGGAACGTCAGGGTTGGCCGCAGAAGTTCCACACGTTCCAGGCTGAGCTGCGCCCATGAAGCTGCAAAAAACCGAAATAGACGTTGCCACCTGCCCGCCAGGCAGGCGCGACGCCATTTTTTTCGACGATGAGTTGCCCGGCTTTGCCCTCCGCGTGACGGATAAGGGTGCTCGGATTTTCCTGTTTCAGTATCGCCGGGGCGACAAGGTGCACCGCCTGGTGCTTGGGCGGTATGGCGATATCACGCCG
>CAJCIS010000254.1 GCA_903970435.1 Acidobacteriota bacterium
GTAAAATGGTACGCCTCGCGCCGCCCCCAATTGTTGCCCGTGTAGTAATATTGCCTAAGAGAGGGCGAAGCGGACCAAAAGTTTTTTGGTTCTTTTTTTCAAAAAAGAACTGCTTCTTCCTAGGAACTTTGTTGGGGACAAGTCCCCAAACCCAACCAGTTAAGAGGACCACATGTTCTACCGCCCGGCCCTCCGCTTCGTCCCCGACAATACGCGCTTCAAATTCATGAAGGCGCGGTGGTTCGGGCTGGCCGGATCGTTCCTGCTGTCTACCATTTCGATCGGGTTGTTCTTCTATCCGGGACTGAAACTGGGCATCGACTTCAAGGGCGGCATCGTCATGGAGGCGCACACCCCGGGCGCGGCCAATATTGCCGCCCTGCGCGCCGCGTTCTCCCGCGCCCATATCGAAGCGGCCGGCCTGCAAAGCTTCGGCGGACCGAACGATCTGCTGATCCGCCTCGACGTGCAACCCACGCCGGCCGCCAACCAGGCGTTGCAGGCCAACGTGCGGTCCACACTCGAAAAAACCGAGCCCGGCGCGAAGATCCTGCGCACCGACGTGGTCGGCGCCTCGGTAAGCCACGAGCTGTTCACCAACGGCCTGCTGGCGTTGGGCATCAGCCTGGCCATGATCATGGCCTATATCTGGTTCCGCTTCGAATGGCAGTTCGCGGTCGGCGCCGTGGTCACCTTGTTGCTCGATGTGACGAAAACCGTCGGCTTCCTGGTGGTGACCGGCATCCAGTTCGACCTGGTGATGGTGGCCGCCATCCTGACCATCATCGGCTACTCCACCAACGACAAGGTGGTGGTGTACGACCGGGTACGCGAGAATTTGCGAAAATATAAGAGCATGCCACTGCGCGATCTGATAGACCTGTCGATTAATGAGACGTTGAATCGAACCCTGGGGACCTCAAGCACCGTGTTCCTGGCCAGCCTGCCGCTCGCCCTGTTCGGGGGCGAAACGCTTTCCGGCTTTGCCTGGGCCATGCTGTTTGGCATTGCGATCGGCACGGTGTCATCGATCATGATCGCCGCGCCCATCCTGCTGCTGCTGGGCGAACACAGGTTGCGGCGCGACGTCGCCACCCCGCCGGGAAAAAGCCCGGCCGCCGCCACGGCCCGCTCATGACGGGAGGCGCCGGGCGGCGCCTGTATCAGGAGCGTTATGGCCGCCGACCCCAACCTGGCCGGAGAAAGCCCGCCCGGACGAAGTCGGCTTCTGCTGGTGAGTGCCGATCCGGCGCTGATTGAGATCACCGGAACCGCCGCGCGCCGCATGTCGGCGTGGCTCGAAGTCATGCCGACGCCGGATGCGGCCTACGCCTGGCTGCTGCACCCCTCGCCCACCTGCACCCACGTTCTCGCGCCGGCCGCCCTGGCGCAATCCGACGTCGATAATCTCGCCGGCATGGTGGACGAGGCCACGGCCGGACGCGCGAAGGTGTTTCTGCTGGGGCCGCCCGGCGCGGGCAATGCAACCGGCGACGGAAAGAGCGTCATTCACATCGACCCCTACGATGCCGCCAGCCTCGAAGCGGCGCTGCGCGCGAACCCGCCGGCCAGCGATGTGACGCGGCGGAGTCTCGGCGCCGCGGCGCTGCGGACATCGTTGCACGATGGAAGGCTGCGGATACGGTTCCAGCCGGTTCTGGAAACGCACAGCCTGCGCATGATCGGGGTGGAGGCGTTGTCGCGGCTGCACCATCCCGATTTCGGCATCTTGCGGCCGGCGCAATTCATGCCGCAGGCGATCAAGACCGGGCAGGAACGCGCTCTGTCGGCCACCGCGGCGGCCCGCGCGGTGATGGATTTGCGCGGGCAGAGCTTCATGCAGGAACGCTACATTGCGTTCAACGTGCCGCTGCCGACATTCCTGAACGACGCCGGGCATGTGCGTGCACTCGACATTTGCGCCATCGCCGGCCACCCGGTGGACCGTGTCGTCATCGAACTGGTCGAGACCACCGACGCGCCCGACCTGGTAACCCTGGCCGCGTCTGTCGAACGCTGGCGCAAGGTGGGATTCAATGTCACGATCGACGATGCGGGGCCCCGTCTGCCGCATTGGCGCGACATGCTGGACCTGCCGTTCAACGGCGTGAAGCTGGACGGCAGCCTGGCGGCGGTGGACGACGCGGCGGTGGCCGAAGCCGAAGCCATCGTTGGCATCGCCAAGCGTAACGGTCAGTATGTGGTGGCCGAGGGGATCGAGAACGCCGCCGCGGTGGCGCGGATGCGCGCGCTCGGCGCCGATGCGCTACAGGGTTTTTTCTTCTGCCGCCCGATGCCCGCCCCCGCGCTGCGGATCTGGGCCGAAGCGTGGGAGACGCTCATCGGTGCCGAGAGTGCGATGGCGTAGCGTGGGTTTTGAAAATGCTCTAAAACCCACGACCTACGCCAATGACGGCTACGCCCGCCCGATCTGCGTCGCCGCCGCATCCAATGCGCCCGCCACACTGTCCACCTCCGCCGAGGTCAGCACCCGGGCCGCAAGCCGAAGCCGCACCGCAACCTTCACATTCTCCAGCGCCCGCACAATCGCCGAAGGCGGATTGTTCGCCTGAGTCGCCGCGACCTCGTCCATGCGCGCGAACGCACCCTTCAGCGCCGCCTCATGGGCGGCGAGATAGGCGTGCCCCTCGCCGGTAATGCTGTGCAGCTTGCGCCCTGCTTCCGCCGGCGCCACCGCCACGTGCCCGAGTTCCTCGAGCAAGGTCAGCGTCGGATAAACCACGCCGGGGCTCGGGCTGTAGGCCCCGCCAAGCCGATCCTCGATCGCCTTGATGAGCTCATACCCGTGCCGCGGCCGGTCCGCGATCAGCGCCAGAATAACCAGCCGCAATTCCCCGTGGTCGAACAGGCGCCGCCGGCTATGTCCGTGGCGGTGGCCATGCCGGTGTTCCCCGCGCTCCCCGCGCGAAAAACCTTCGTGGGCATGCCGGCGGCCGTGATGGTGTGATGGTATCATACTGTGTTTTGTCCTATTTAGATATATCATAATATCCGATATATCTAGTCAGCTCGAAGCTTGCAAGCCCCCTCCACAAAAAACTTTCACCCCGACCCTCCCCGAGACTCGCAAGCGGCGCCCTATGCCTCAGTGGATGCAGGCAATCCCCGGCTTTGCCCTCCTCCTCGTGCTGTGCTGGGCCGTGAGCGAGAACCGCCGCGCCATCCCGTGGCGCACCGTCGCCGGCGGCCTGGCGCTGCAACTCATCCTGGCCGCGCTCCTGCTGCACGCCCCGCCGGCGCGCGCCGCCATCCTTCTCCTGACCCACGGCGTCGACGCCCTCCAGCGCGCCACCGACGCCGGCACCCTGTTCGTCTTCGGCTATCTCGGCGGCGGCCCACCGCCGTTCGACGTCACCCATCCCGCCCGCAGCCTCGTCCTCGCCTTCAAAATTCTCCCCCTCGTCCTGGTCATCAGCGCCCTCAGTTCGCTCATGCTCTACTGGGGCCTGCTGCAACGCCTCACCGCCGCCTTCGCCTGGCTGCTCGCCCGCACCCTCGGCGTCGGCGGCGCCCTCTCGCTGGGCGCCGGGGTGAATATCTTCGTCGGCATGATCGAGGCACCGTTGCTCATCCGGCCCTATCTGGCCGCCATGCAACGCGGCGAGCTCTTCGCGCTCATGACCTGCGGCATGGCCGGCGTCGCCGGCACCGTCATGGCCCTCTACGCCGCCATCCTGCACCCCGTGCTGCCGGACGCGCTCGGCGCCATCCTGGTCGCCTCCGTCATCAGCACCCCCGCCGCCCTCGCCGTCGCGGCCCTGATGGTGCCGTTCACCGCCGGCGAACGCGCGGCGAAGCTTTCGGTCCAGCAACAACCTGCCTCCGTGCTCGACGCCCTCGTCCGCGGCACCGCCGACGGCGTCGCACCCCTTGTCGGTATCGTAACAAACTTGCTGGTCGCCGTCGCCCTGGTCACCCTGATCAATATCTGCCTCGCCAAAATCCCCGCCGGCGCCGCCCCGCTCACCCTGCAAGCCCTGTTCGCATTGCCGTTCCGCCCCGTCATGTGGCTGATCGGCGTCCCCTGGCACGACGCCGCCGCCGCCGGCCTGCTGATGGGCACCAAAACCGTGCTCAACGAACTCGTCGCCTATCTCAGCCTCGCCGCCCTGCCGCCGGACGCGCTCTCGCCAAAATCCCGCCTCATCGTAACATTCTCGCTGTGCGGCTTCGCCAATTTCGGCAGCCTCGGCATTCTGGTGGGCGGCATGGGCGCCATGGTTCCCGAACGACGCAGCGAAATCGTCAACCTCGGCCTGCGCTCGCTGCTCTCCGGCACCGTAACCACATGCCTCTCCGGTGCTGTCGCTGGGTTGCTTGGGTGAAGGAAGGAAGGCCAGGTTCTCTGCCCCTGGACCCCGCTGGGGACACGTCCCCAGACCCCATTTGTTTAAGAAAAATCAGGGGATCAGGAGGGGGGCACGCGCGCCGTAGTCACGTCCCGCGTGTCCCCCTCCTGATCCCCTGACCTCCCTTAAGTAACAGGTTCTAAGGACTTGTCCGTCGTGCGAATGCACGCTGCGCGTGACGCGGGGGTCCAGGGGGCAGAGCCCCCTGGCCTTCCTTCGTCAATCCAAGCATCCTAGCGCCAACAGGGAGGACATACATGGCCAACGGGCGCATGCTTGAGCATTATCCGGAGCCGGCGGTGCGCCGGTGGTATCTTGCGCTGGTCGTTCTGATTACGGTTGCGCTTTATTACGCGCTCTACATTGTCGGCGGCGTGGCGCCTTTGTTCATGCCCGAGCTGCACATGAGTTTTTCCTACCTGGTCGGCTTTCTCGCCATCAGCAACGCGTTGGGCGCCTTTGCCAGCCTGCTCGCCGGCGTTGGCGACCAATTCGGCCGTTCCCGCCTGGTTGTTTGGGGATTGCTGCTGGTGGCCTTGCTGATTTTATTCGGCCAGGCCGCCGCCACCAGCAGGTTTGCATTTGCCGCGCTGGGCACCGGCGTCGGCTTTGTCGAAGGCGTCATATTGGTGGCGACGCCGGCGCTCATCCGCGATTTCTCCCCCCAGGTGGGTCGCGCCACGGCGATGGGAACGTGGGCCATGGGGCCGGTGCTCGGCAGCCTGGCCACCAGCGCCGTCGTCAGCGGCACGCTCGATCTGTTCGGCGGCTGGCGCGCGCAATTCCGCCTGTGCGGGATTTTCTGCCTCGTCGTATGGGTAATCGCCTTCATCTTCCTGCGCGAGCTCAAGCCGGCGTTACGCGACCAGATCATGGTCACCGATCGCGACCGTGTGCTGAACGAACTCCGCGCCCGCGGCATGGACATCGCCGCGGCCCATCGCCATCCCTGGCGCCAGGTGCTCCGCGCCGACATTCTCGCCAGCGCCTTCGGCGTTTCCGTCCTGCTGCTGGTTTATTACACAACCGTCGCCTTCGGCGTCATCTACCTGGTCGCCATATTTCATTTCACCCCGGCCCGCGCAAACGCCTTGCTGAACTGGAGCTGGGCCGCCAACGTGCTCTCCCTCCTCGCCGGCGGCCTGCTGTCGGATTGGCTCGGCGTGCGCAAACCCTTCATGCTGGCCGGCGGCGTATCCGGCGCAGTCCTCATCTGGATTTTCCTGGCGCACGGCTACCCCCACTCCAGCTTCGCCGTCATGGCCACCGTCGGCAGCGCCATGTCCATCATGATCGGCCTGGGCTACGGCGCCTGGATGGCCAGCTTCACCGAAACGGTCGAGGCACATAACCCCGCCCTCACCGCCACCGGCCTGGCCGTCTGGGGATGGCTCCTCCGCCTGGTCGTCACCGCCGCGTTCGTAACGCTCCCACGAATCGTAACCCCCGTAACGTCGGCCGCCAGATGGCAACTCTGGTACGCCATCTGCGCCGGCGGCGCCCTCGTCTTCGTCGCCATGATCTTCACCATGAAAGGCCGCTGGAGCCCCGCCGCCGCCCGCGCCGACGCCGCTGCCCACGAGGCCGAAATGATGGCGGCGTTGGCGGCGTTGCGGGAGTAGAAAGAAAACAGGCCGGGGGCTCTGCCCCCAGGACCCAAGCTAAGCACAAGTCCCCGTCGTGCGAAGCACGCATTCGCGTGACGGGGTCCAGGGGCAGAGCCCCGGCCTTCTTCCCTTCTACTCGTGCAACGACGCCAGTCCTACCACGATCAGGGCCATCGTGATGATTCCAACGGCTATGGTTGAGCAGATGCCGAGCACGAACATGCGAACGATGGTGCCGACCTTGCTGAGTTCGTAGACGCCGCGGAGATGAAAAAACAGATGCACGGGCGCAATATACAGCAGCGGCCACGCATGAATGCCTGCGGTGCGCAACAGCATCACTGTAATGAACAGCAACCCCAGGAACGATAGGCTGTGCATCGAGAACACCAGGTGGTCGAACAGCACGAACCGGCGCCGGAACACGAACAGGATCGACAGGATCATCGCCGAAATGGGCAGCATCAGGAACGCGAAATCGTGCGCCCAGGCCCCCATCGCCTGCACGAAACGATCCGGATGTTCGACGGCGCGCGTCAGGTGCGTGCGTCCCCAGTCGGAGAGCCATGCGTCCCATGGCTGATACATCTGGATCTTCAGCTTCTGCAGATCGGTCTTGTCGCTCGGATCGATTTTCAGGTCGACGAAATGAACCTTCCCTGTAGTGCTCGCCGGTTCCCCCACCACGAACACGATCAGCAGCACCACCAGGAACAGCCGCAGCGGCGGAATTTGCGGCGCGCGCTTGCCCGCCAGGTAATCGCGCGTCAGAACCGCCGGACGCAGGATCAAATGCGGCAACGTGCGCCAGATGCGCCCGTCCGCGTGGGTGAAACTCTCGAAGACTTCGCCGATCAAATGAAACGCGGAGCGATGGAAATCCTCGCCAAGCTGCCCGCACGCATAACACCATGGCCCGCGCAGCGGCGTAGCGCAGTTGTAGCAGGGCGTCCCCAGCGGCAGCGCATAGATCGGAAGAGCACACGTCTG
>CAJCIS010000255.1 GCA_903970435.1 Acidobacteriota bacterium
ACATGCGCCACCTCATTGCGACTGCCCGTTAGGCTCGAAGCAACGTGCAAAGTAGCAATCCGTGCGGACAATCGCACCGGACATTCGCACCGCTCAACTCATTGCCTTTGCTACGATCGTTTGCCGGTGCAAATTTCTTGAGTTTCGCAACGCGCTCCTAAGAGCCGCTAGGATTCGCGAGTGCGGCATCAATTTCTGCGAACGCGGCGGGATGCTTTTTCCGCTCCCCTTGAACGAAGGTGGCATGGCGCGCTGCGAACGCATCTACCTCCTTCAACGTCTCCGGGTATGGCTCGCCCAAACTCCAAAATAAGAAGCCGCGCCTAACCAATGCCTCCACCTTTTTCCATTGCGCGACATCGGCCTGCGGAGGTGGCTTGAACTTCCGCGTTAGCCCGATCGCGGGTCCGCCGCAATGCGGGCACGCCAGCACCGCAGCGATGCGGCTGGCCCGCTTAAAGCTACGCCGACACCCAAAGCATGCGTAAGGATGGTAATAACGTGGACTCGCGAAGCCGCCCTTCTGCGCAGGCGGTGCGGCTGGCTCCGACTTGATTCGCTGCGGCGCGCGCACGTTCCCTACCCTTATGTTCTGTTCAGTCAGGCTTTCCTTTTTCAAGCTCACAGTCAACATCCCGCTGGTCCGTGAACGGACAGTGAACATCTGTTGTAGACGCAACAAACTTGCGTGGTGCATAATTCTTGATTTATGCACCTGCTAAAGTGTCAACTTTTGAGCGGTTGGCATTTGGCCCAACCCTGACCCCTCGAAGCCCGCCGCCGACCAGGTTCCGCCGACTCGGCTGCCAGGGTAAAGCCGCGCGATGGCAAGCCGGGCACAAACCCTCTATTGGAATGAGCTTACCGACCTCAAGGCGGCATGCGAGTATGTCCGCCTCTATCGCGACAGGCTCAGTGCCACCATCAATCGTTTTGCCGTGGCGCGGAGCGTCGTCGGCGTGGCGGCTTTAGGCGGATGGATCACCACCAACATAGACCCGCATATTTGGGCCGCCGTGATCGTGGCGGTTCAGATCGCGGAAGCCCTACAGCGGGCAATCCCTTGGGCCGCCAGGTTCGCGGGCACCAATGAGCTTTGCGCGGCCTTCGACGCCCTTCTGATCGAGGCGCAACTTGAATGGGAGAGCATTGCCGCCGCAGAGTGGGACGAGGAGAAAATCAGGAAGCGATGGGCGCGGCTGGCGGAGTTGCGGCGCGTCGCGGACAAGAAGGCCCTGCCCCACGGCTTGCCTCAGAGGCCCAAGCTGGAAAAGCTGGCAAAGGCCACGGCGACTGCCTATTTCAAGAGTCTATACCCGGAGGAGGCTTGATCCATGGCCGACCAGCCCGCGCAGCCCGAAAGGTGCAACTGGCAGCTTGTCACCGAAGGCGCGATCCCGCGCATGGGGCTGAATATCCCCGTGCCGCCAGGCACCAAGCCGCCGCCCGCGCCGAGCAATCAGCAGAGCATCGGCAGCAAGCCGCAGGGGCAGAAATAATGTCCACACTCCGCCGGGTTGCCACCAATGACGGCGCGATCCCGCGCATGGGGCTGAATATCCCCGTGCCGCCAGCAACCAAGCCCCCACCAGCGCCAGTCAGCACCAAGCCCGCCGCCGGCACCAAGCCTACCAAGTAGGGGTCGCCGCACCCACAGCCAGCATACCAACGACCGGCAGACCGCCGGAAGATCGAGGATACCGGCGAGGCGGACCCGCCGCTACCCGGCTGCGCGGGCCGATTAACAGACGCAGCCACCAAGGCCGCATGTAGGCGCGGCCGCGCGCCAGATCGTAATCCGAACAGCCACGGCCTACGCTAGACCGGCTTCAGTCTGACTGGAAAATCGGCACCCTCCGTCAGGCCGCTCTAGCTCTTTGTTTGAGCGAGCATTTTCATCAGCCCTCAGGCCGCCGGCTCGTTAGGCACGATTCCAGTCAGGCTGATAATGCTCTAAATCGCTACAGCTTCCTGGCGGTCGCTGGCGGTGCATAATTCTTGAATTCTGCACCATACGAGTGCTGCCAAATCCGTTCGCCCTCACCACTCCCATTGCTGCCAGCGTCAGCCGTGCCCGTCTTTCGCTCCCTACGCCGGAACGCGCGCCGTTGACTCAATTCCCAGCGCCTTCATTACCGCAATCGTGGACTTCAGCGTTGGATTGCCATGTTCGCTGAACGAACGATAAAGCTGTTCGCGCTAAGGTCCCGTCTCGCGGGCTATCTGCGCCATCCCCTTTGCGCCACCACGCCGAGGGCATGCGCGATATAGTGCGCATCCGCGGTTTCAAAAACTTCCGTCATGAACGTTGCGATCGCTATCTCAGAGGTCAAATCCTCAGCAGGATCATAAATCGTCAATCTTTCGGCCCATCTCACTCACTCCAACCGGCCCGCGTCTCGTGGTATCCGGACATTTGCCCGCGTGACGTACCGCGTTCGGCCGCTGCCATAAATTTTACCATGACGGCGCGAATGACAGGAAGATTCACGAAACTTTGTGACCGCCTTCATGCGCTTGGTGACTTCGTGCTTGAATTTTTTTGTCGGACCATCGCATTGGCGCCGACAAGAAGGTGGAATGCAAAGGGCATTCCATCCTACAAAACAAAAGTTTTTTGGTTCTTTTTTTCAAAAAAGAACTGCTTCCTTCTTTCCCCTTACGGATTGGAAAGTGTCTGCGGCAATCCCGCAGGCTTTGCCGAAGCCGCCCCCACCAGATTTTTCACGATCGGTGTGCCGACACCCGCGGAGACGCTGTAGGTGGGGCTGACATTGGATTGAATCAGTCCATTGTACCCCGGAATTTGCGTATGGTAATATTCGTCCACCTTGCCTGCCTTGGCCTGCGCTGCGGCCTTTTGATACAGATACGTATTGAGGTTGCCCATGCGGCCTTTCTGCTCGATCAGGAGCGCCATGGCGCTGGCGAATTCCGGGGATGACAGGCTGGTGCCGATATAGCCGTAGAATCCGCCGCCATCGCCGACCGCAATGGCGTAGATGCCGTAGCTGCGATCGATGTTGCCGTCGCCATCGTTGGGGTTGTTGGCGCCGTCGCAGAAGCCGCTCTTCTTGTTGACCTTGGAAATGCCGCCGGGGCAGCCGCCGACCTGCATGCCGACATCGGGCACCGCGCGGCCGGTGGGGAATCCTGTCGCTACCAGCGACTGGTAATCGGGCGCCGGCCACATTTTGCTCACCCCGCCGCCGGCGCCCCACACGCCGCCGGTGGCATTGATGCCGACGCCATACGGATCGTACGGAATTTCCGGATCGGACCAGGCGTTTTCGGTGGCATAGGCGGAATTGAGCGACCCTTGCTCATACGTCGTCACCAGGTTCGTGCCACCCACGGCCGTTACGTTCGGGTCCGACGCGGGTTCCGACACGCCGGCCGCGAAATGGGCTTTCGGCGCGCCGTAGAAATACCCCGGCGTGACACATTCCTTGCCCGCGCTGTCGCCCGAGCTTGCCAGGAACGTAATGCCCTGCGAATTGCCCTGCATGAACAACTCGTGCTCCGCGCGCCAGACGCCGCGGTAATCGACGCCGCCATTGTAGTTCGGGAAGTCGTAGAGCTCGCACTCGCCGAACGAGGCGCTGATCAGATCTACCTGGTTGGCCTCGATCGCGGTTACGTAGCCGGCGAATATGCTGCCGTCCGACAGGTCGGGAATGTCGTAGAGAATGACATTGGCGCCGGGCGCGCCGCCGATCTCGGACTGCGTATCGATCGACACTTCGGCGAAGGCGCCACCGAACAAGCCGCCGCCGCCGTTGACCGGCACGTCCGCGAACAATGTCGGGTCCGGCGTGCCGGTGATCGTGGACCAGTTTTCATTGTCGAACATCGCCTGCACGTCGGACGGCAGGTAATCGCTCGACATCAGCACGCCGATCGTGGCGCCGGTACCATCCAGCCGCTGCGTCTTGCCCTTCACGGTCACCATCGTTTCGTACGACGGATATTGGTAGGCCTGCTTCAGGTCGTCGAACCAATAGCCGCCATCCTGGGAATAGCGGTTGTCGGTTCCGCCCCCCAATTTGGATGTGGCACGATGCGACATGACGTGCGCCTCATTGCGCCCAAAGCTCATCACCGTGGCGCCGGCCGCCGCCAATTCCGGCGGCAGGTGAAGGGCGCCTTCGGCCACCACGCGGGTGCCGCGCGCATTCGTGGTGGTGTGCGCCAGCTTCAGATGCGTGCCCAGCGCCCGCTCCACCGACGCGGCCGAGCCGCTGACATGCAGGCTGCGCGTGTGCGTCTGCACCTCGAAGCCGCGTGCGGTCAGCGCGGCCGCCACGCGGTTCATGGTCTGTGCCGTGGGGCCGAAACGCAGGCCGAACTCGGCCGGCGTCAGCCAGTGATGATATTGCGGGCTTGCGGGATCGTGCAGCTTTTGCAGCAGGTCGCGCAGCGCGTCGGTATTGCGCAACGGCAAGGCGACTTCGAAGCTCACCGGCGCGGTGGCGTCGGGCGTGCCGACGATGGTCAGCCCGGGTGCCGCCAGGGCGGTGCCGGCCATCAGGACGCTGGCGGCCGTGGCTGCCCAAAGATGCCTGTACTTCATGTTCGCCCCTATCTGTCTGGCTGCCGAGCTTCTGCCCATGCGGCTGCACAGGTTAGGGCCATATTCAATATGTCCAGGGATTGCATCAAGACAAAAGTTTTTTGGTTCTTTTTTTCAAAAAAGAACTGCTTCCTGTCCATAGCGCCGGGCCAGGGGGGATATCCCCCCTGGCCCGCGCTCAGGCTGAAATGCTCTGGCTCAAATATCCGGGCGGACGCGGCGAATGCCGCGTCCGCCCGGGCGCGCCCCTCAGCGCTCGGTGAAGATCGGGTGAATCGGTGGTCGTGGCTTCATGCGGGCAAGGTCATCCTACGCCCGCCCGGTTAATGAAATGTTACCCGGCCCGCACGACGCCCACCCGGACTCAATCGTTATCGGGACCTTCCAACGATTTCGGCGCGTCGATGAAATCCTTCGGCTTCATTTTGGTGGGAATGGAGACGAAGCTGCGCGGGCTGCCCAAGGTGAAGAACTCCTGCAGATAGCCGCGGGTCGAGGCGTGGTAGTCGGCGAATTGGCCGTAAGTGGTCATGTCGCTGCCGCCGATGAAGCCGAGGCCAAAATTCTGTTCGATAAAATACAGAATGCTGCCGAAATCGTGGACGTTGTTGTTGACGTAACCGGCTGGCGTGTAGGCCGAAACGACCAGCATGGGCACCCGGAAGCCATAGGTGTAGCCGTCGCCCCACATCGCAGGGTCGGTGGGCTCGATGTTGACCTGGAACGGTGCCACATGGTCGTACCAGCCGCCCCAATCGTCCCAGGAGATGATGATGGCGGTGTCGTCCCAGTATGTCTCGCCATTGGGGCAGGCGGCCTGCTGGCCTATGGCGTTGACGATGGAGGCGACCCATTGCGGACCGCTGCCGTTATTGATACCGGCGTGATCCGACTCTGCGGCGGTCGGGATCACCCAACTGACGCCCTGGAGGGCGCAGTTCGAAATGTCGGTCAGCACCTGCGCCGGGTTGTCGTCCACGATGTCGCCATTGGTCCAGTCCGGCCCGGTGCATTCCAGCTTCTTCTTGACCGTGCCGGGCACACAAATATGCCGGATGGCGTTGGGCGCGAGCCAGATGGAGCCGCGATTCGGTGCATAATAGCGCCATGTGATCGGCGGCGTGGCGGCGCCGAGCAGGTCCACCAGGGTGGGATGCTCGAAGCAGGGGAAAATCGGCGGATTGCTTTTTTCGCTGCCGTATCCGTCGATCACGTCGACCGTCTGGCCGGCCTTGGCGGCGCATCCGGCGATGTCGCCCTTCACGTTCATGTTCTCCGAGGCGAACAAGGGACTGTCCACGCTGGGTTGCGAGGTGCCGCCGAAAATGAACTGGTGGGCCGGGAAACTCGGGCCCTGGTTGGTTTGGAACATGCGGTTGGAGAAACCGTAATTCGTGGCGATATCGAAATACGGCTGCACGGTGCCGGTGGAATTGTCGACATATTTGAATTGCGGGTTGGCCGGAAGCGTGCAGCCTTTCGGGTGGCTGGTGGGTTCCGTCGCGAACCCGGTGTTCAACGCGTCCTCGAAGCTCGTGTGGCTGTGGGATATGTCGTAGCAGCCGTCGAGCGCTTCGGGCGTGAGGTTGGTGTTGCTGATATCGACGCCGGGCTCGAAGGTTGGGTTGCTGCCGAAAATATTATCCGGCGTGCGGTTTTCCTGAAAGATGATCACGACATGCTTGAAGGTCGGGGCGGCCTGGGCGGGGCCGGGCCACGCGGCGGCGAGCAAAGGCGCTAGCAAGAGCGGGGCAAAGCGTGGGGCGGCAAGCGTCGTTGGCGCGCGCATCAGCAGGGTCTCCCTGGTGGCTAGAGCGGTAGCGTTTCTAATTACGTTAACTTACAGTTATGCGCGGGCGGGCCCGAGTCAAGCTGTGATACAAATCGCGACCTGGCCTCCGGTTGATGCCTGACAACAACCTGACAGGCATATGCTACGATTTCGGCAGGGCGTGTGAGGAAAGTCGTTCTTTTTGAAGAAAAGAACCAAGAAACTTTTGCTTGTGGGCAGGGGTGTTGACGGGTGTAAGGAATGGTTCAGTATCGGTATTGATACGCATCGATATAGCGGCGCGGCCGGCGGCAACAGGAAGCAATCCGATGCAATATATTCGGTCCATGATCCTGGTGGTGGTGGCGTGTGCGGCCGCCGCTCGTCCGGCGGTTGCCGCGGCGGCGGACCCGTGTGCGCGCGGCGGTTGGCAGCCTGCCGCGGAGGTTCGGAAGGTGGACGTGCAGGCGCTGCTACGCAACATTCCGTTGGCGACAAAGTGGGCGGATTTGCCGGACGGGACAAAGACGCAGCTCGAAGCGGCGGCGGCCGATCGGCTGGCCGCGTTCCGGGCGCGCTGGGCGGCGGACGCGCTGGCGGCCAAGGAGCACATTCTGCTCGCATGCCCGACACACGATATGACCGTCGCCATCGACGATTTCTACCGCAAGACGTACGATACGGTCGTGCCCACAAGTTTCTCGGTGGGCAGCATCAGGGATCCGGCCTTTCACCAGGCGCTGGTGCGGAATTACCTTGGTAACCTCGCCATATCGCGTGCCTTCATTACTTATCCGGACGGCAAGCTGCCGAACCGCGATTGGGATGGCAAATCTTATTTCGATTCGACCAACCTGCCCGACCCGCAAACCTATGACGATATCAGGGCGTATAATGCCGGCCTTGTCGCGGCGCTGCAACAAATCGGCGATGCATCGCTCGACCCGTTCGGCCGCGCCTTGAAGCAACGGGTGCTGTATGACGCGCGCGCGAACGCGGCGGGTGGTGGCAGCAACGGTGACGCGGATATGGAGTCGGCGTGTCACGTTGCGACCTTGGATTATGCAGTGCTTGGCGGCTATCAGCTGGACAAGACGCGGCCGAGGATTTTTGCCGACGATGCGGCGGTGTTGCGGGAGGCGAACGCTTATTACCTGAGCAACATGCGGCTGAAATGGCTGGACGTGGGGACGTTCAACACGGCCGTTCATTTTTGTGATTTCAGCGGGCTGCACGGGCTGGTCGCGGCGCTGGTTGGCGATCCATCGCGCAACGACGTGGCCAAAGGGATGATTTTGCTCAAGAACTGGTGGTTCGAGCGCATGGGCGCGACGGGCGAGGCGCGGCAAAAATGCACCGTCTATTCGCCGGCGGACCGGACGCGGATTTGGCAGGCGTTCAGCGGCGCGTCGCTGTTCAACAACGATGATACATTATCCATGCAGACCTATCGATCCCTGCTGGGATCGTACATCGACGACAAGCGGCGGCGGTATCGCGATATCGCCAAGCGGGCGGTGGCCCTGGTATTTCCGGACGACACGGTGCTTTCGCCCGAACAGCGACGGCGGGTTGTTGCGGCCATCGATGGCGAGACGGCGTTCGGCTCGTTCCCCGAGAAGATCGGGCTGGCCATCGATGCGGCGCAGGGCACGACGAATGGGCCGGGGGCGGTGCGATGGAAAGACGCCATTGCGAAATATGTCGCGCGGATCGGCGGCCATTACGGGCCGGGCGACGCCGTGCGTCCGCAGGAAAAGCGGGAATTGGAGAGCATGTTCGCGGAGGTGGAGGCGTGGGTTGCGCGCACGCATGAGGGATATCCCATCGACATCGCATCGCTTTACCCGCATATAGGTTTTCATATCGATACGCAGGCGGGGATTCCGGACACGGTGCCGCCGGGCAATATTACGATCGGTATTAGCACCGAGCACAGCAAAATGGAGTATTATAGCTGGATGATCCACGAGCTGCGCCACGCCGTGTGGATGGCGCACGTGGCGACAGCCGTGGATAAGTCGAAGGCGCGTAACGACGAGGGTTTGGCAATAGAGGGCTCGGGGGCTGCGGTGGAGACGCTGTTGCTGGAGCCGTTCACCCGGTCGGTTTTGAAGAACGAGACGGCGTATGCGCTGTATGCCTTGGATCATGGCATTCGCGATGCCCGGTATGCCGGCACCACGGATGCGACCCTGCGGAAATATTTCCGAGCCGGGTGTTCGGGCGCGTCGGAACCGGATACGATCGACTTTACACGCCATATCGCCATCAGCTACGGCCTTACCGGGCCGCTGGCCGATACGGCCGCGCTGCGCGCGCATGACGGCACGCAATATTTGCAATATATTGCGGGCGGGCTGCGAGTTGCCGATACGATTTCGTATCTACAACGCAAAATCGATCCGGGTATGCGGCATCGGATCGATCCGTATGTTCTGTTTGCCTGCGGGCTGAATAATCCGAGCCGCGATGCGTCCTATGTGGCGGCGCTAAGGTCGTGCATGAATCCCTAGCAAGGCGAGGGAAGTATTTCTTTTTTGAAAAAAAGAAACAAAAAACTTTTATCTGTTGCAGGCGTCGGATAAAAGTTTTTTGTTTCTTTTTTTCAAAAAAGAAATACTTCCTTCTTTTCTCGCTTCACGGCGGCGAGGTAGCGCAGGGTTCGATATCGGGCGCGAGGCGCGAGCTAGGTCCATGCCGAGGGCAGCCAGCTCGGCGCACATGCGCAGGTGGCGCGCGGTGCGTTCGGCGGCTTCGTCGGGTTGGCATGGCGCGATGGCGTTCGGGGTAGTTAGTCCTTTCCGTTAGGCGTACTAACTATAGGGCGTAGGTGATGGACTTGGCAAGCGGTTTTTTGGGCGTGATGGGGCGTGCTGGGAAGGCCGGGGCGGCGAAACGGCGTTTTTGCCAAACAGAGAAACGGTTTTGTTGCAGATGATATTGGTGGAGGACGGTTGGAGATGGGTAACGGTTCGCTCAACTCGTTGTATGGGCTAATTTCGTTATCCCTGTGTGGCGAGGGGGCTTTATCCGGCCGATTGGCTTGGCTCCGACGACGGCGGGGGCGAGCGAGGCGAGCGCGCTGCCGAAGTTGGGGGTGGCGCTTTGAGGTTCTTTTGGCGTGATTTCGTTATCGGGTAGATGGGACGCCGAAGTGCGTCCCACCCTACGGGCTAGCGGAATTTGCTTGCATATGCTTTGCAGCATGTTAAGTTGCTAGCGTGAATAGCAAGCAGACCAGGACCCTTCGGCTGGTCTTCTTGGACCCGGTGCCGGCGGGACTGGAGTGGGCGGCGATTGAAAGCTTGCTGCTGGCGGTGGGGTGCGAGGTGATCGAGGGTTCGGGGTCGCGGGTGCGGTTTGTGTGCAGGGGTGTTGTTGTTTCGTTTCATCGTCCACACCCGTCGAAGAGCCGGTTTGAAAAGGCGCCCTGGCGGACATCAGACGCGGATTTATTGCGCTCCGGTGCTCTCGGCCGCAGGAGGCCGCTCCGCTCCTGTGCTCGTAAATCCACGCCAGCTGACACGCCATGCCACCTTTTGAAACGGGCTCTACGGAGGCGAAGCGGTATCAGGTGCGGGACGCGCGGGATTTCCTGGTGAAGATTGGGGTTATGCCATGACGGCGATGAGCCACCGCGGGTATTTTGCGCGGGTGGAATTTGATGCGGCGGATCGGATTTTTGTAGGTCATATCGCGGGGATTAATGATGTTGTGGGGTTTCATGGCGAGAGCGTGACGGAATTGGAGGCGGCTTTTCGGGAGGCGGTGGACGATTATGTCGCGGCTTGCGCGAAGGCGGGCAAAGCGGCGGAGAAGCCTTATAGCGGGCGGGTGATGTTTCGGGTTGATCCTGGGACGCACGCGCGCGCGGCGCTGGCGGCGCAACTTCGGGGGCTCAGCCTGAACCAGTGGGCGGAGGAGGCGCTGGCGCGGCAGGCGGGGGCGGATTTGGCGGCGATTTCGGGCGGGTGACTTGGAGTGGGCGGCATGGTCGCGCCGGCCTGATGGAGGGTGGCGCCGTGCTCGGGGGCGTCAAGTTCCAGTGCTCGCCGTGCTCGCCATGCTCGCCGCAAAGGGCGGCTGCGCGTGGCTCCGCGCGGCTGCGCGCTTCCCTTGACTCCCCCTCCGCGCGGCGCTCTTTGATGATGCAGGCCGGGACGGAGAAACGGCGCTTTTGCCGAACATAGAAACGAATTTGGTAGGATCGTTTAAGGTTGGACATGAGCCGGCGGCGACTACATGATAAAATTGCGGCGCGTCCGCAGAGTTGGTGCAATGCGAAGGCGCATTGCACCCTACGGCTTGCTGCGTTGGTGCGAATGATTGCAATCAGGCTCCGGTCGGCCTGTATGGTATACCGGAGACGAATATCTTGTTAGCGAACTCTGGCTTGCCGAGGCTCTGGAACATCCGCCTTGCAGAATTCACTGCCAGGGGTGAAGCATGTGTTGGCCCAAGTACTATCCGCTCAAGGATGCTGTCGAACGTCCAGGTTTGTCGCGGCTCTAACTTCAGCGGTTCAATTGGAAACCGGAGCTTCGGCTCAATTGCGTTGCCGCGCCTTAGATAAGTGCGTCGGTCCTTCAAGAGACCGCGCACGTCCCGGTCCGGCAGATAAATGAGCCTCCATTCCTGCTCCTCTTTAAATCCCGGGTGCTTTGATAGCAGCGCATAAAACAAGGTCAGTTGAAACATATGGAAGCCCGTGGCAAAGAGAGATTCGCGCGTTATTTGTGCCCGGCTAAGAACTTCCAAACATAGGCAGAATGTCGCTGTCATCCAATCTTTACGCTCGGACTCGGAAGCATATTCTACTTTTGCAATGAAGAGTGGCGACCCTGGAGTGATGGTCAGAAATCTTGTATTAAAAACAAGTGCGGCGCCTTGCCCATTCGCCCCATACCCGCGCCACATCGAAAGCCGCCCGTCGGGTTGTGTTGAAGCGTCATATTCGGAAAGGCAAAATACGTAGACGTCAATCGAATGGTTTACGTCAAAATTCTGCAGCGCCGTTTGGAATCCGTTGGAGATTGAAGCAAGGTTCTCTGCCCCACCAACTAATGTTAAGGTGTCTGGCTCTTGTCCTAACAAGCTTAAGAGTCTTGCACCTTCAAAAATACCGAAGCGCATCTCTTGATAATCGTTCATGAAAAGTGGGTTTGAAAACCAGATTTCATTATTTTGGATGATTTTCTCTAGCACCTCAAGCGAAGTATAATGGGCTAGATGCAACGGCCTCTCTTTGTCTGTTAGGACAGCGAGATTTACAAATTTTGCATAAAGTGGATCGAAACTTGAATCAAATTGCTGGGATGTCATTTCTTGTCTCAAATATAGCTACCAACGCGTTTTCGCGATGAATAATGTCCCCTTATATTCTTCACCCATTGACGCCCCCTTTACCAACGCGATTACCATGGTCTATTTCGCTTGTGATTCACAGCAATCCCATTTCGAGTTGTAGCCTCGTCACGACGGGGCCCATGTTTGCAACTACGTTGATGCCCTCGCCTCGTTGAAAGCTGACTGTTGCGATCCCAGCCAGATCGCTTGGAAGCGCTACAGACTTTTCGGTCACGACAAAAGTCCGCTGCCTTCCAAGCGCACCCATAAAAAGACCAAGCTCAAATAACACATTGTCGCGTGCAGTTGGAGCCTCGCTATCGCGCTTGGTGAGCATGTCGTCTGGGGTGAGGACAAGGATTGCGTGAGTGAAAGAAGGAGCCTTCTCGACCAACGTTTCGAGTGTGCCGCGCGATAGGCCAAAAACGCCCTGCGACCAAATCACCGTGCTTGCTGAGTGCGCAAGTTCCATCTGGATGATCTTGGCCTCGGTCAGCCCTTCGACGGAGCAGCCTATAAAGATTTCAGGCTTAGACCCTTGGCTATTTACCTGGGTTGACTCCCCAAATCTGACCTCTCCGATCATTATTTCATCCGTGCTAAACTGCGTCGATGGAATCTGGTCCTCTGTAGAATTTGGCGGGTCCTGTCCGACCAACCCGATGGCTAATTTGATTTGACGCAGTACCTCGATAGTGTGAGGATAGGAGTCGAATGTAGCGAAGTGCGAACCTGGCACCAACTGGTTAATGTCAGACAAAACCGAATTGATCTGCTTTACGAGAGCGGGGCTTGGCTTACTGCGGTCTTCTGCCAGAGCCCGCACAGTTTCCTCCAACGCCAACAGCGTCGTTCGAAGCACGACCCTTTGTTCCATTTATGGCCTCCTTCCAAATTATCATTTCGAACGTTTATACAGTCTTCGATTATCGGGTTGCAAGCGAACGATTGCATTAGCCGATTCGCGCTTCTGTTAATGGTCGTTTCCTTACCAACAAATAGGTTCTAAGGACTTGTCCTTAGCGGGGTCCAGGGGCAGAGCCCCGGCCTTCTTCGTCCCCTTCCCTCCTGCACGAAACGCACCCTAAGCCGCGACAGGCGACAACTTTACGCGGACGCGGCGGATGCGGCGGGCGTCGGCTTCCAGCACTCTGAATTCCATGTTGGTGCCGTGGCTGATGACTTCGCCTCTCGCGGGGACGCGGCCGGCTAACGTGAAAACCAGGCCACCTACCGTGTCGATGTCGGCGGCGCGTTCTTCGTCGGTGAGGACCTGGCCGACGCGGGCTTCGAAATCTTCTACCGGGAGTTTGGCGTCGATATCGAGGGTACCGTCGGGGCGTTCCACGACGAGGGGCTGGTCGGGTTCGTCGTGTTCGTCGGCGATGTCGCCGGTGATTGTTTCGACCAGGTCCTCGATGGTGAGCAACCCGTCGATGCCGCCGTATTCGTCGACGACGAGGGCGAGGTGCATGCGGTTGACGCGCATTTGGAGCAACAGGTCGAGGACCGGGATCTGGGGGGCGACCATGAGGGGTTTTCGCAGGATCGATTCGAGCGAGAACTGGTCGGGTTTGCCGATGTAGGCGAACACGTCCTTGATGTGGACCATGCCGACGATGGTGTCGAGCTGTTCGCGGTAGACGGGCATGCGGGAATGGCCCTCGCGGCGGATGAGCTCGATGGCTTGTTCCAGGGTGAGGTCGGACGGCATGGCGATGATGTCGGGGCGCGGGATCATGACGTCGTCGGCGGTGATGCCGCGCAGGCGCAGGACGTTGGCGATGAGGGCGCGTTCCTGGCGGTCGAGTTCGGGGACGGTGCCGTCCGGGGTGGTGTCGGTGGCGGAGGAGGCGACGAGTTCGGCGATCGATTCGCGGACGCCGTGGTCGGTGCGGCGGCGCTGGCGGCTGCCCAGGATGCTGCCGATGCGGGTCAGCAAGGTGGCGGGGGCGGCTTCACTCATGGATGCGTCTTTTCCATGGGTTGGGGATGCCGAGGCGGTGCAGGATGCGGGCTTCGGCCATTTCCATGCGGCGGGCCTCGCCGGCTTCGTGGTGGTCGTGGCCTTGCAGGTGGAGGGCGCCGTGGACGACCAGGTGGGCCAGGTGGTGGGCGGGCTTGCGTCCGGCAGCCTGGGCTTCGCGGCGGACGGTTTCCAACGCAACGACGATGTCGCCGCCCACGAAGCCGCGCATCGGCGCGAAGGTTAACACGTTGGTGGGTTTGTTGCGCCGGCGGTGCCTGGCGTTGAGGCGTTTGACAGCGCGGTCGGAGGACAGCACCACCGTGCCGGCGCCTCCGGCGGCGTGCACGGCGCGGCTCGCCAGACGCGATGCGCTCGGAACTAGTCTATGCCAGCCGGGCGCCTCGATCATTACGAAGGAAAAAGGCCAGGGCTCTGCCCTGGACCCGTCGTGCGAAGCACGCATTCGCGTGACGGGGCCTGAGGCCCCAGACCCCCATTTGTTTAAGTCCAGGGGCGAGGCCCCTGGCCTACTTCGGTCTTTACTCATTGGTCTCCTGGCGCGCCTCGCGCGCCGCCGCGGCGCGCTGATCATACGCGTCAACAATCCGGCCTACCAGCGGATGACGCACCACATCGCGCGTGCCGAACCTGGCAAACCCAATCCCGGCCACCCCCTCCAGCGTCTCCACCGCATCGCGCAAACCGCTACGCACCCCGGGCGGCAAATCGATCTGGGTGAGGTCGCCGGTAATCACCATGCGGGTGCCCTCGCCCATGCGGGTCAGGAACATTTTCATCTGCGCCTCGGTGGTGTTCTGTGCCTCATCCAGAATGACGAAGGCGTGCGCCAAGGTGCGGCCGCGCATGAAGGCCAGCGGGGCCACCTCTATTTCGCCGTTGCCCAGGCGGCGCAGCACCTGCTCGCCGGGCATCATGTCGTGCAAGGCGTCGTAGAGCGGGCGGAGATAGGGGTCGATCTTCTCCTTCAGGTCACCGGGGAGAAAGCCCAGGCGCTCGCCGGCCTCGACGGCGGGGCGGCACAGCACGATGCGCTCCACGCGGCCGGCCATCAGCATGGCAACGGCCTGCGCCACGGCAAGATAGGTCTTGCCGGTGCCGGCGGGGCCGAGCGCGAACACCATGTCGGCGCGCTGGAGGGTCTCCATGTAGGCGAGCTGGCCGGGGCTGCGGGGGCCGACGGCGCCGCGGCGGGTGCGGATGGCGGGCAGGTCGGAGAGCGGCAGGCGGGGGTCGTCCTCGCCGGCGGCGCGCAGGCGGATGACGGCGTCGACGTCGCCGCTGGTGACACCCTCGCCGCGTTCCAGACGCTTCCACAGGCCGGTGAGCGCGGTCTGGGCGGCCTGCACCGCGTCGGCCGTGCCGGAAATCGCCACCCTGTTGCCGCGGCAGGCGAGCCGCACGCCAAAACCCTGTTCCAGGCGCACCAAATGGCGGTCGTGGGCCCCTAGAAGCTGGGGCATGAGGGCGTTGTCGTTGAAGTGCAGCGTGACGGCGTTGGCGGTCGGGGCTGCGGGCGGGCCCGCTTCAGCGGTTGCTCGGGCGGCGGTGGCGATATGTGTCAAGCGCAGGCTCTCTCCTGATAAAGGTCTCCGGACAACGAGTTCTGGTGCGCTTCGGTGAGGCGCACGGGGACGACCTGGCCGGCCAGCGATACGGGGCCGGGCAGGTGGACGGGTTGCAGCCAGGGCGAGCGGCCGCCGATCTGGCCCGGGCGGCGGCCGGGGCCGGTGATGAGGATGTCGGCGACCACGCCGACGCAGGATTGGTTGAAGGCCATTGTGTCGTCGCGGAGCTGGGCTTGGAGCTCCTGCAGGCGGCGGTCCTTTTCCGGCTCCAGGACTTGCGCGCCGGCGCCGGCGGCGGGCGTGCCCGGGCGGGGCGAGTATTTGAAACTATAGGCCTGGGCAAAGCGGATTTCGCGCACCAGGCGGAGCGTGTCGGCGAAATCGGCCGCGGTTTCGCCGGGGTGGCCGACGATGAAGTCCGAGGACAGGGCGATGTCGGGGCGGACGGTGCGGAGCTTTTCGATGGTGCGGTGGAAGTCGGCGACGGTGTGGCGGCGGTTCATGGCGGCGAGCATGCGGTCGGAGCCGGTTTGAACCGGAAGATGTAGATAGGGCATCAGGGCCGGGATTTCACCGTGCGCGGCGATGAGGTCGTCGGACATGTCGCGCGGGTGGCTGGTGGTGTAGCGCAGGCGGGCGAGATCGGGGATGTCGGCCAGCGCGTACAGCAGGCGGGCAAGCGGCCAGGGGGTGCCGTTCGGGCCTTCGCCGTGCCAGGCGTTGACGTTCTGGCCAAGTAACGTGATTTCGCGGGCGCCGTTCGCGGCCAGGCGGTTTGCCTCGGCGATGATGGCGGCGGCGGGGCGGCTCGCTTCGGCGCCGCGGGTGTAGGGGACGACGCAGAACGAACAGAATTTGTCGCAGCCTTCCTGAATGGAGAGGAAGGCGGTGATGCCGCCTGGGGTTTGCGGGGCGGCGGCGTCGGGCAGGAAGTCGAATTTCGATTCCGGGGGAAAATCGGTGTGCAGGCTCGCGCCCGCGGCGCGGCTGGCCTGGGCGACCATTTCGGGCAGGCGGTGATAGGTTTGCGGGCCGAGCACGATGTCGACATAGGGGGCGCGGGCGAGGATTTCCGCGCCCTCGGCTTGAGCCACGCAGCCGGCGACGGCCAGGATAGTGCGTTTGCCCTCGGCGGCGCGGGCGCGCTTGAAGTGGCGCAGGCGGCCGAGTTCGGAAAAGACCTTTTCGGTGGCCTTTTCGCGAATGTGGCAGGTGTTGAGGATGACCATGTCGGCGTCGGCCGGGTCTTGCGCGGGGGCGTAGCCGAGGGGAGCGAGCACGTCGGCCATGCGGGCGCTGTCGTACACGTTCATCTGGCAGCCCCAGGTGATGACGTGGAGGCGCTTCATGGGGCCCGCGCCGGGAGAAGGAAGCCGTTCCTTTTTGAAAAAACGAACCAAAAAACTTTTACTCTCTGCAAGGCACGCCGCCCACAGATAAAGGTTTTTTGTTTCTTTTTTTCAAAAAAGAAATACGTCCTTCCTTCCTTTCCTCGACATGCCAGTGAAGCGCCCCGCGCCGAGGGCGTGTCAAGCAAAAGCCGCCTGGACGGGGTCGAGGGGCAGCACATTGGCGGCCGGTCGTGGCCCAGGCAGCGGGCGGTTTTGGCGCAGCGCGGCGGCGCCGTCGGCGACGGCCTGCCAGGTGACCTGGGACAGCACCTTGCGGTCGGGGTAGTCGGCGGGGTCGATCGGCGGGTGGAACAGCAGGCTGGCGCGCTTGCTGCGCCATTGCGCGACCTGCCACACGTGCGGCGCGAGCGTCATGTCGCCATACCAACTGAAGACGCCGCGCGAGGCGTGGGTGACCGGCAGGCCGGCGAGCCGGTCGTAGACGATGGAGACCGGCTGGATGAGCGGCACGGCGCGGCCATACGCGGCGGCAAAGAAACTGGAGCGGAACGGCAGCACGCGTGAACCGTCGCTGCTGGTGCCTTCGGGAAACAGGAACAGATCGTCGCCGGCCGCCAGGGTGGCCTGCATTTCGTCACGTTCCTTCAACGTGCTGCCGCGGTTGCGGCTGACGAACACGGTGCGACCGAGGCGGGCGACGGTGCTGATGATGGGCCAGGCGGCGACGTCGTCCTTGGCGACGAAACGGCCGTGCACCTGGCCGCCGATGGCCGGGATGTCGAGCCAGCTGGAATGGTTGCACACGTAGATGATGGGACGGTTCGGGGTGGTGCGCTGCATGCCGGCGGGGGTGCCGGCGATGCGCACCTCCAGGCCGATGAGTCGGGTGATGCTGCGCCAGAAAAATGTGGCGAACAGGATTTTCTCGCGGCCGGGGAGCAGCAGCAGCACGCTCTGGATCGCCACCGCGAAGGGCAACAGCAGCAGCACGGCCGCGACCCTGCGGAACGCCCGCGCATGGCGCAGCAACCGGGGCTGTGCCGCGGGCGTTTCCGAGATATCCCCCAGCCGCGGCAGGTTGCCGCGGTTGATGCTGGTGCGACGGAGGCTGGTGTAAGCGTGACCCATGGGATGGCACTAACAGGGAGAATCGGGCCAAACAATGACGCGCCGATGACAGTTCGGCGACACAGGCCGCCCGGCCGGGCGGCCCGTGCTGTCTGCCGCGGCGCCGGCGCCTGTTGCCCGGCGCCTATTTCAACGTGCGCCAGCCGGTGCCGAGCCTGGAATCGTCGCGGCAGCTCGGCACCAGATTGCCGGTGATGCTGTAGGTTCGCGTGAGCGCGTCCACCGCGTTGCCGGTGAGGGTGGACCCGTTCGCCGTGCCGGAAAATGCGATGCTGACGTGACCCACCCAGATCGCCTGCCAATCTCCCGCCTCGGTATTCAGGCTGTCGAGCTGATACGGAAAGTTGCGCAGCGACGGGCTGTGGATGAAGCGGCCGTTGGTGGCGAACGTCCAGCAATCGGTGAACGGCGCCTCGAAGGAGGTGGTCACCTGCAGGCTATAGCTGGTGCCGGCGGGGGGCTGGGCTGCGTGTGCGAAGGCCGGCAAGGCGCAGGCCAGAAACGCTGTGGAAAGGGTGCGATATCGCGGCATGGATGTGAGCCCTTGGATGGTGGAAAATTGAGACTTTCAAAGGGCATCCGCGGCGGCGGCTGCAAGATACGAGTTGTATCTTTCAGCAACGAAAGCGTGCCTTGGATGGCGCGGCTGGCGATCATGTCGGCTCTGATGGCGGCCGGCAGCACGGCGGAGGCGGCCGACCCGCTGGCCTACGGTGTTTCCCTGCCCCACACCGGCAATGCGGCGCTGGATGCAGCGCTTTCGGGCAGCCTTCAGCTCGAAACCTTGCGCACGCGGGCGCCGGCGGGACCGTTCGCCGTTATTTCCCGCGCCCGCCAGGATATTCCGCGCGCGGTCACCGCGCTGGAGAGTTTCGGCTATTATCAATCGCACGTGGGCATTACGATCGACGGTGCGAAACTGGACGACCCCGCCCTGCCCGACCGGCTGCAAAATCTGCCGGCCAAACCGCCGGCGCTGGTTGCCATTCGTATCGACGCGGGGCCGCTGTACCATTTGCGGCATGTGGGACTGCAAGGCAGCGTGCCGGACGTGGCGGCGCGCGCCTTCATGTTGCGGCCCGGCGATCCGGCGATTGCCGCGCGCGTGCTGGGCGCCGGCGCGGCGGTGCTGAGCGCCATGCGCGAGGACGGCTACGCGTTCGCCAGCGTGGACCCGCCGGCGGCGGTGGATATTCCGGCCGAACATGCGCTGGACGTTACGTTTCACGTCACACCCGGGCCGCGCGTGGATATCGGGCCCATTACGCTCGCGCATCTGGGCCGCGTGAATGCGTCCTTCGTGCGGCGGCGTCTGCTGGTGCATTCCGGCGAGCTTTACAGACCGAGCGCGATCGAGGCGGCGCGGCAGGATTTGTTGGCGGTGGGCGTGTTTTCCGGCGTTGTGGTGCGCACCGCGCCGCGGCTGGACGATGCGGGGGCGTTGCCGCTGACCTTCGATTTCTCGGCGCGCAAGCGGCACGCGGTGACGTTCAATGTCGGCTACTCGACAGACCTCGGTGGCAGCGCGGGCGTTACGTGGACGGATCGGAATGTCTTCGGCAATGCGGAACAGCTGGTGCTAGCCGCCTCGATCACGGGCCTGGGCGGCACGGCGGTGACGGGTGTGGGGTATGATGTGAGTGCCACGTTGACGAAGCCGGATTTTTTTCGGCGCGACCAGGTGCTGACACTGAGCCTGACCGGGCTCAAGCAGGATCTGGAGGCGTATGACCAGACGGCGGAGATTGCGAACGCGACCCTGGCGCGCAAATTGTCGCCGCAGTGGACGGTGAGCGTGGGGACGACGCTGGAACAGGAAGAGATTATTCAGGAGGGGGTGACGCGGGATTATACGCTGTTCAGCGTTCCGTTGAGCGCGAAATACGATAGCACGGGGCTAAAGAATCCGCTGGACGATGCGACGCAGGGGATCAGGGCCTCGGTATCCGCGACACCGACCGAGTCGCTGGGGTCGCCGGATGCCACGTTTGTCATTCTACAGGCTTCGGCGAGCATTTATGTCGATCTTTCCGCGATTGGATTGACGCGGCCGGGAAATAGCGTGGTGGCATTGCGGGGGCTGGTGGGGAGCGCGGAGGGGGCGAGCCAGTTCGAATTGCCGCCGGACCAGCGGTTTTATGCCGGCGGCTCGGCGACGGTGCGGGGGTTCAAATATCAATCGGTGGGGCCGTTGTTTGCGGACGATGATCCGGCGGGGGGTGCGGCGGTCGATGCGGCAACGATCGAATTCCGTCAGCGTGTGTGGGGGCCGGTCGGTGCGGCGGTGTTTGCCGATGCGGCGCAGGTGAGCCCGCAGAGTGGGCCTTTTGAAGGTACGTTGCGAGAGGGCGTAGGCACCGGATTGCGCTATTATACCCCCATTGGTCCGGTGCGCGTTGATGTCGCGGTGCCGTTAAATCGGCCGCCCGGCGGCGACAGCTTTGAATTGTACTTGGGTTTAGGACAAGCGTTCTGATGAAAGATCCAATGAATAAAGGTCTTCTGGTGCCTTTTTTCAAAAAAGAACTGCTTCTTCTGTCATGAAACGGATTTTGCTCTGGGTCATCTGTGTCGTTGCCGGCCTGCCGGTTGCCGTGGTGGTGCTTGTTCTGATCGCCGGCAATCTCGAGTTTGTGCGCCGCATTGTTGCAACGGAAACGCCGGCGCTGACCGGCGGCATGGTTCATATTGCCGGGCTGCACGGGCGGTTTCCGGATGCGTTGCGGCTGGATCATGTCGAGGTCTCGGATGCGAGGGGGGCCTGGCTGGGCGCGGATGCGATTCTGCTGGACTGGTCGCCTTTGGCGTTGGCGGGGCTGACGGCAAAGATTGATACGGTGTCGATCGGGCATCTTTCGGTTTTGCGGTTGCCGGTTCCGGGCAAGGCGGCGGCGCCGGCGAAGAGGGGCGGCCCGTTCCGTTTGCCGGTGCGCGTGGATGTTGCGGCGTTGAGGATTGCACGGGCGGATTTTGCGGCGCCGGTGGCGGGGACGGGTTTTGCGGCGGCGCTGCAAGGGCACGCGGTCATCAATACGCTGCAGGACGGGTCGGCGGATATTACCGTTACGCGGCTCGACGGTGCCGGTGATTACCATGTCGATGGCGCGGTGCATCCGGGGACGCTGACGGCGCATGTTTCGTTGCGCGAGCCGGCGGGTGGCTTGATGGCTGCCGTTGGGAAGTTGCAAGGGCTGGGGCCCATTTCCGTGACGGCGCGAATTGATGGGCCGCGATCGGCCGAGCAGGCGCGTGTGGTTGCGGCGGTGGGCGATTTGCATGCGACCTTGTCGGGGTTCGCCGATCTTCCCGGCAAGACCCTGGCGCTGGACGTGGTGGCGAACGCGCCGGCAATGCATCCGCGGGCGGATGTGTCGTGGCAGGGGATTGATTTGACCGCGCATGTTTCGGGCGCTTTCACGACGCCGAATGCGACGGGACATTTGAGCGTTTTCGCGTTGCAGGCGGGCGGCGCGGGAATTGCGGATTTGCAGGCGGATCTGGCCGGGAACTCGGGCAATGCCACGATTCATGCGGTAGCGACGGGGGTGCGGGTTCCGGGGAGAAAGCCCGATTTGTTTGCGTCGGCACCGGTGGATGTGCGGGCGACGGTGAACCTTGCGGCAGCGGATCGTCCGGCGGAAGTACATATTGCGCATCCCCTGCTTGCGGCGGATGTGCACGCAAAGACGGCTTCGCCCATCCGTGCGCAATGGCATGTTGTGGCGCCGGACCTGGCACCGTTTGCGGCCGTGGCCGGAAGCGACGTGCGGGGCCACGCGGACGTTTCCGGGATCATGACGACCGTTGGGACGGCGCGACATATTGCGGTTTCGGGAGTGGTGACGATCGATGGGGGCGCGACGGCACCGCCCGGGTTGCGGGGCGACACGCGCCTCGATGTTGCCGCCTTTCAGACCGGAAGCGATATTGCCTTGCAGCACGCGACCCTGGATGGAAAGGAGGTGCATCTGGATGCCAGCGGCACCGATACGCCGGATAACATTGCGCTGAATTTCAATGCGAAGCTGCCGAACATCGGCGCGTTTGCGCCGCAGGCGGAGGGGGCGCTGACGGCAACCGGGTCGGTGAGCGGGGCGCCGCAGAACCTGGACGTTGTTGCGGAGATCAAGGGGAATGCGGGGGCGCCGCGGTACGGCCGCGGGCCGATATCGGTGAGCGTGCAGGCGACGAACGTTCCCGCCGCGCCGAACGCGACTGTCGATGCCAGGGTGTTTCTGGCCGGCGCGAATGCGGTACTGAGTGCCACGGCCGCGACCGACGCGCAGGGCGTCCTTCATGCCATGGTGCAGCGGGCGGATTGGAAATCGGTAAAATTGCGGGCCGATGTCATGGCGCCCAAGGGAGGCATGCCGGCCGGAAAGCTTTATGTCGATGCCGGCAATCTTGCGGATTTTGCCGCGCTGACCGGTCAGGCACTTGGCGGCAACCTGCATGGCGTTCTCACGACGACGGCAACGGAGGCCACGGTCAAGCTGGACGGGCGCGACCTGGAAGCCGGGCCGCGCCGCATTGCCAGCCTGCGCCTGGTGGGACGTGCGACCGGCGTTCAGTCCGATCCCGATATTACCGCGACGCTGACCTTGGACGGGATCGATGCGGCGCAGATGACCGGCAATGCGAAACTGACCGCGCAAGGCCGCGCGGCCGCGCTGCAATTGCGGGCCGCCGCCAATTTGCAGAATGTGCAGGGCGCGCCGGCGACTTTGACCGCCGCGGCGGTGCTGGACGCCAAGGCCAAGCAGGCGACTCTGCAAACATTGCAAGCGGACTGGAAAACCATGGCATTACGCCTGCAGGGTGCCAGCCGCGTGGAGTTCGGCGCGCGAATTGCCGTGGATCGGCTGCGGCTGGTGGTGAACGCGGCGACCTTGGACATGGCCGGGCAGTTTGGGCCCGTGCTGAATTTCACCGCGGCACTGCGCAACGTGACCCCCGACCTCGCGAAAGCCGTAGTGCCTGGCTTGAATGCCGCCGGCGTGCTGACCGCGGATGCGCGTATCACTGGCGCCCCGGCCGCGCCGGACGGGACCCTCCGGCTGCGGGCAACGGGATTGCGTGACAATACCGGGCCGGCGGCCAGCCTGCCGGCGGCCAATATTGCGGCAGACGTTACGCTGGCCGGCGCCATGGCCAGCATCGATGCCCATGTCGATGCGGGCGCCAAGCTGCATCTTGCCGCCACGGGATCCGCGCCGCTTGGCGCCGGCGGTGCGCTTGCGATGCGCGCGACCGGCAATCTCGACCTCACATTGCTCAATCCGGTGCTGCAGGCCAATGGACGGCAGGCGAAAGGAACGGCTTCACTCGACCTGACCGCGACCGGTACTGCGCAAGCGCCGCGGATTGGGGGGTCCGTGACGCTGGCAAACGCCGACATTCAGGATTTCGCGCAAGGGTTGCATTTGGATAAAATCAACGGGCGCATCGATGCGACCGGCGATACGATTACGTTCACGCGCCTGACGGCCGGCGCCGGGCCGGGGAGCATTTCCGTTGCCGGCACGGTCGCGGTCACGCAGGCGGGGATGCCGGTTGATTTGCGGATTACCGCGCGCAACGCACGGCCGCTGGCGAGCGATTTGCTGACGGCCACTTTCGACGCCGATTTGACGGTGCGCGGGGAGGCTTCCGCCACCATGGACACCGGGGGAACGGTAAAACTCCGGCGGATGGATATCAATATTCCGGATCGTTTGCCGCCGTCGGTGGCGGTACTGAATGTGCGGCGGCCGGGGTATCGGCCCGCTGCCCCGGCGGCTGGACCCACGGCGCCGGTTTCCGTGGTGCGGCTGGCGATCGACGTCGATGCGCCCGGCGGTATTTTTGTTCGCGGCAAGGGGTTGAACGCGGAGCTGGCGGGCAAGCTGCAGGTGCATGGGACCAGCGGCGCGCCGCTGGTCGAGGGCGGCTTTGAACTGCGGCGGGGTGATTTTTCGCTGGCGGGAACGA
>CAJCIS010000256.1 GCA_903970435.1 Acidobacteriota bacterium
ACCGGGCTGATGTTCGACGGCATCGGCGAGAACGGCGAGCTGCGTGACTCCGAGGGCGGCTATATCCAGGCGATGGTCAAGCCGACGCCGAAACTGAAGCTGGTTGGCAGCTACGGCATCAGCGCCTTGTATCTGGCGCCCGGCGAAGTGAACCCGGATCTTGTCCGGCGTAACGAAGGTGCCGTGGGCGGCGTTTACTACAGTTGGACCGACTGGCTGACCATGGTCGGCGAATATGCGCACACCAACAGCAAGAGCCATAGCGATCTCAACAGCGCCGCCAACGCGATTTCGCTGGGCGCGATATTGTTCTACTAGAGCGGCCTCAGCCCGACTGGAAAACCGTCGGGCCGCTCTTCGGGAAAACCCGCAGCAGAGTAAGGCCGGGGCACGCCCCGGCCTTACTTCCCATAGAAAAAGTTTTTTGTTTCTTTTTTTCAAAAAAGAAATACTTCCTTTTTTCCTATTTCAAACTGCCCCCTCACCCAAAAATTTCTTAATCACACCGATCGCCGCGTCATCCATCAGCGCCGGCGCATGACCGCAATCCGGCACAATATGTGTCGCCGCTTTCTCTCGCATGCGCGTCATCGTTTCAGGCAGCAGCAAATCGCTCTCGGCGCCGCGCAACACCAGCATGGGCACGTCGATACGATCCCAAATCGGCCATAGATCGATCGCCTGCACCGGGCCCGCGCGCATCGGCGCGGCGATGGCGGGGTCGTAATGCAGGGTGAGCGTGCCGTCCGGCAGGGCGCGGCTGCCGGTGCGGGCCAGGTGCAGCCATTGCGCGTCGGTCAGCGGTCCGAACGGCGCATGCACACGGCGCAGGTGCGCGGACACCGCATCGATGCTCTGAAATATCGGCAAAGTGCCGACATAGTCGCGAATGCGGGCGAGCGCGGCCTCGGGCACGAAGGGGCCGATATCGTTCAGCACCAGGCGGCTGATCGGCGCGCCGGCGGCGGCGGCGGCCAGCATGCCGCAGATGCCGCCGAGCGAGGTGCCCACCCAGCGCACCGGCCGGCCGATCGCGGCCAGCAGGTGGGACAATGCCAGCACATAGGTCGGCGGCTGATAAAGGTCGCCGCGCGGCAGCCAGGCGGAACGGCCGCGGCCGGGAAGGTCGGGGCAGATGACATGGAATCGGTCCGACAAAGCCTGCGCCAGCGCATCGAAATCGCGGCCGGTGCGGGTGAGGCCGTGCACGCACAGGACGGGATCCGCCGCCGGGTCACCCCAGGTGGTGAAGGCCAGGGGGCGGAATTCGCCTTCCAGCCAGTACAGGGTTTGGTGACTTCGTGGATGCATTTGACCTCCGCAAGGAAGGAAGTCGTTCTTTTTTGAAAAAAAGAACCAAAAAACTTTTACTCATAAGAAAAAAGTTTTTTGGTTCTTTTTTTCAAAAAAGAACGACTTCCTTCCTTACTTCGCATGTGAACCAAACCGCCGCCGTAACGCCAGCATCGGCTTTTCCACCAGAAAAAAGCTAGCCAGCGCCAGCAACATTGAAAGGCTAACACCCACCAAAAGCCAAGTCACTCCGAAACGCGGCGGACAAAGCGCGTCCGCCAGCATCAGGGCGCCCCAATGCCAAAGATAGAGCGAGTAGCTCAGCCGGCCGACAAATACGCAGGCCGGCGCCGAGAGCATGCGAACCAGCATCCCCTGCCCTGCCAGCACAACCGGCATTCCGGCCAGCAGCGCCACGCCCTGCAGGCTGGGACGCAGCACGTCGCGCGCCAGTGGGCCGGCGCCGATGAAGCTGGCGGCCAGAAGGGCGGCGGCCGGCCAGGCGAGCCAACGCGGCGGCAAGCGGCCGCGTTGTTCCAGCAAGGCGAGTGCCACGCCCCAGCCCAGCGAATCGAGTCGCGCGTCGGTCGCCAGATAGAGGCGGTTGAAGCGCCAGAGCGGGTTCGGGTTGGGCGGTCCGCACAGGGCGGATGCGTCCGGCCTGAAGCACGCATCCAGCAACCAGAAGCGCCACGCCAGCACGGCGACGCACAGCGCCAGAACCGCCCATAAGGCGGCATGGCGCCGCCACAGCACGCCCAGCGCCAGCGGCCAGACGGCGTAGAAATGTTCCTCGATCGCCAGGGACCAGAGGATGTTGAACGGGTGGCGCACCGCGGGCAGCGTGGTGTGATAGCCGCTCCAGAGATCGAAATAATTCGCGCCATAAAACAGCGCCGCGGCCCAGGCGGCCGGGCTGAGATGGCCGCCGAGCGCCAGATAGGCCGCACCCGCGGCCAGCACGAACACCGAGGCGGCTGGCATCAGCCGCAGCACGCGACGGAGGTAGAACCGCGCCAGATCGATGCGTCCACGCAAGGCAAGTGCGCCGATCAACTGGCGTGTAATCAGGTAGCCGCTGATAAAGAAGAACAGGGTGACCCCGAAGGCGCCCGGCACCACATGATCCAGGCCGAGATGGGACACGACCACCAGCAGGATGGACACGGCGCGCAGACCGTCCAGCGCCGGAAGGTAGGCGTCCGCCGCAGCCGCCCGGCCGGCGTTGGTGCCAAAGCGGACGGCGTCATGGCGTTCTTGCATCCCGGGTGCCGTGACGTGCATTGACAGTTCCCGGGAGGCGTCAGAGGCGTCCTGTACCACCGCCGCATCCTCCGCCTGCAAAGCGCGCGCGGCAACATTTCTAACCTGGCAACCACCCCAAGGACACCGCCCAAGACGCCCATGGCCAAGTCAGATCGCGACATACCGCAAAACCTGCAGCCGCGCCCGGCGGATTACAGCTACGACCTGGAGGCGACGCTGCGCGGCATCGTGACGTTGCGCGCCGATATTCCCAGCGGCGCCTTCACCGCCGAGTCGCTGGGGACGGAGCGGCTCGGCAGCGGCATTTCCATCGAGACGCCGGCACTGGAAGGCGGCCTGATCCTGACCATGGGCTACCTGATCATGGAATCGGAGAGCATCTGGCTGACCACGGCGGATGGGCGGGCCATTCCCGGTCATGCGCTGGCGGTGGATTTCGAAAGCGGATTCGGCCTGGTGCAGCCGCTCGGCAAGCTGGATATTCCGACGATCGCGTTCGGCGACAGCCACGCGCTGGATGTCGGCCAGCAGGCGCTGCTGGCGGCGGCCGGCGGCCGGCACCGGGCGATCGAAACCAAGCTGGTGGGGCGCCAGGAATTCGCCGGATACTGGGAATATTTGATCGATGACGCGCTGTTCACCGCGCCGGCGCACCCGTTCTGGGGCGGCGCCGGACTGCTGGGCGCTGACGGACGGTTAATCGGTATCGGCTCGCTGATCCTGCAGCAGGGCGACGCAAGCGGCCGCCGCGTGGACATGAACATGGTGGTACCGACCAGTTTGCTCACGCCGGTGCTGGACGAGCTGGTGCGGCGTGGCCGGCTGGAGCGTCCGCCGCGGCCGTGGCTGGGATTGTTCGCCATGGAGAACGATGACGCGGTGGTGATCGGCGGTGTGTCCGAAGGTGGTCCCGCGGACCGTGCGGGGCTGCGCGCCGGCGACCGGGTCGTTTCGGTGGATGGTGACGAGGTGCCGGACCTGGCAGGTCTGTGGCGCCGCGTCTGGTCGGCCGGCACAGCGGGTGCAAGAGTGCGCATGACAGTCGCGCGCGAGGACGAATTGTTTCAGGTTGCACTCACATCGGTTGACCGCGCCAGCATGCTGCGCACGCCAAGGTTGCACTGACGCAACGCACTGCGCGCGGGCGGCAGCCGGGAATTTAAAAAAATCGTTTTCCGGCGGCGATCCTCTTCAATTACAGAATAAAGACGTTGCGGCGCGATTCCGGCCTGTGATAGTGGCTTGCCGCGACGAAGGGTTGGGCATTTGCCTCGCCACGGAAAGATTGAAAGCCTTATGAAACCAGGTCGGGGGACCTGTATTCGCCTCGCGGCACGCGCATTCGGGTGACGAATCCGGGGGCGTAACTCCGGCCTATTTGCTGTCCAACACACGGTATTTCGGGGGAATCGTTCGCATGGCGCAAGATGTCTGGACGTCGAACAGCGGCGGCAGCTGGGGCGATTCCGGCGATTGGAGCAACGGCGCGCCTCCGGAAAATACCGACGATGTGGTGATCGATGTCGCCGGCATAACCGTAACAATAGGCACCGGCGTCGCCGCCGCGGCCGAAACGCTCGAGGTGACGAACAGCACGCTCGATATCGACGGCGGTACCTTGTTCACGGTGCAGAGCGCCACCTTCAAGGGCGCATTCGACATGAGTGCCGGCACCTATACACTGACCGGCTTTGGCGCCAGTTTCTATGATCCGGTGAATTTCTCCGGCGGCACGATCGACGCGCTCAGCGGCGCTGTGCAATTGCTCGACGGCGGTGTGCTTTCCGGCACGCTGGCCGGCGCCGGCGCGCTCGATGTGGTGAGCGGCGACACCTATGTCGATGCCGGATTCAGCGCGACGATTTCCAGCATCGTGGTCGGCGCGAATAGTGGCGAGCTCGGCTTCAATACGAATTTCAGTTACGCGAAAAATTTCACCGTGCTGCAAAACGGCGTGGTCGATCTGTTCGGCCACACGCTGACCCTTTCGGGTCCCGCGATGCTGGAAGGCGTCGTCAGCAACGGCAAGCTTGTCGACAGCGCAACGATGACGCTGGGCACGCCGTTATTCACCACCACGCTCGACAATGGACTGGTGCTGGACGTCACCGGGACGGTCATCCAGGACGGCAACGTGGCCATGGGCGCCAACGATTCCGGTGCCCAGATCGACGTCACCAAGAGCGGCAAGTATTTCCTCAACAGCAATTGGTCCCTGACCAATCCCGGCACGGTCGCCACGATCAGCGACGCGGGCCTGTTCGAAAAGGAGGCCGGTGGAAAAACCTCGGTGGTCACCGCGTCGTTCACCAGCACAAATACCGGCACGGTGGATGTGCAGGTCGGCACGATGCTGCTGAACGGGTTGGTCAACAGCCTCTCGGGCACCATCAGCGGCGCCGGCACGCTCGCGGTTTCCGGCGGACAAACCACGTTGTCGAACAAGGTCACGCTGGGCGTCTCGACGTTCGCGCAGCAGGGCGGCCTGCTGGTGCTCAACAATGCCCTCACCTACGGCGGCACATGGAACCTCACGGGCGGTGTGCTCGACCTGGAGAAATCCGCGGCCAAGCTGACGCTGAACGGCCTGGTCAATCTCGATGGCGGCACGCTGACCAGCTTCGGCGGCACCCTGGCGATCGACGGCACCGCCAATTTCGCGAACGTGGTCATCGGCGGTCCCACCACGCTCCTCATCAACGGCACCGTCGACCAGACGGCGGCCATCGGCTTCGGCTTCTCGTCCAATCCCACGGCCGACATTGCCGCCGGCGCGAACTGGGTTCTGGAGGGTGACAGCGCCATCCTGGGTTCATTCGGACTAATTAACAATGCCGGCACGTTCAGCGACCCCAACGGCAGCGGCGACGCGCTGGTACAATGCGAGTTCGTCAATAGCGGCACCCTGACCGTGAATAACAGCACGCTGACGCTGGCCGGCATCAACGCGCTCGGTGGCAAGCTGACCGGAACCGGGTTGCTCGACCTTGCCGGGAACACGCAACTGGAAAGTAATGTTGCCATAACGGTGGCGGCCCTGGCGGTGGACAATGCCGTAACCTCGCTTTCCGGCAACCTCTCCTACGCCAACATGTTCAGCGAATCCGGCAACAACGGCATCCTGTCGTTGAACGGCAATACGTTCACGCTCACGGGACTCACCAGCCTGGATGGCGGCGTACTGACCGGCGGCGGCACGCTGGTCGCGGCCGGCGCGACCGTGGTCGGCAATTACGCGGTGGGCGGCGCCACGACGCTCTTCATCAGCGGCACGTCCGAGCAGAGCGGCAATTTGAATCTGGACCCGACGCAAGGACCCGGCGCGCTCGTGATTGCCGCGGCCGGCAGTTACACGCTCGATGACGACGTCAATGTTTATGGTCCGGGCCTGTTGTACAATTACGGCACGCTGACGGCCTCCAGCACCGGCACGAGCGACATCACCGCCGCCCTATTTGCTGAAAGCGGCGGCACGATCAGGGTGAACGACCAGACCCTGCAACTCGGCGACGGCGGATCGCTTGCCGGCAGCATCAGCGGCGCCGGCACATTGCAGCTCAATACCAGCGGCGCCATTTACCAAATCCAGTCCGGCCTCAGCATCACCACCGGGGGCTTGCAGGTCAACGGCAACGTTACGCTCGCCATGGCAGCCAACGCGTCCTATGGCGGTGACTTCCAGCTCAATGGCGGAACGATACAGCTGGCCTCTAACAAACTGTCCCTGTCCGGCACCACCACGATTTCCGGTGGCGTGCTGGACGGACCCGGCAGTGGTGACGGCACCGGCACGCTGGTGGCGTCCGGCAGCACCACCCTCAGCGGTCTGAGCGTGCTGGCGGGCGCGGTGTTGACCGTCACGGGCACCGCCGAGCAGACCGGCAACATTTACATCGGCGAGCAATCCGGATTGACTGTACCGGCGAGCCCCGAGGAACTGGTGGTGGCGGCCGGGGCGACCTACACGCTGGACGCCAACGACTCGATCCTGAATAACGGAACGTTGGTGGTGGCGGGCACGCTGGTCGCGTCCGGCGACGGCAGCGGAACATTGGCGACCACGGTCGTGGATAACGGCGTGATCGCCGCCAATCTCGGCACGCTGGATGTTCTGAGCGCGGTGGGCGGCAGCGGCGCGTTCAGCATCGGCACCGGCGGATTGCTGCAATTCGCCGCCTCGGCGACGTTCGGCGGCTCCAACGATATCAACTTCACCGCCGGCGGCGGCGCGCTGACGCTCGACGATCCAGCAACGTTCGCCGCCACTCTGGTGAATTTTTCCACCGGCGACAGCATCGGGCTGAATGATTTCAGCGCAACCTCGCTGGCCGGCAGCTATGCCAATAGCGGTCATACGGAAATCACGTTCAGTGACACGCAGGGCGACTCCGTCACCCTGACCTTCTCCACGGCGCAGACGCTGAGCAGTTTCTATTACCAGACGGGTCCGCAGGGCCTCGCAACAATCTTACACCACTGATCGGGCACATCGACCGCCCTCGAAAGGGGGCGAACCGCGCCGCCCTGGGACGCGTTCAACGAGGAACTGGCAATGGCTCTCATCAACTGGACCGGAACGCAGAACGGACTATGGTCCAACGCATCGAACTGGGGCACCACCGGCGTGCCGCAGACCGGCGATGACGTACAGATCATCGCCGGCAACAACCCTTCGGTCACCGTCACCTACACCACCGGGACGCTGTTTCTCAATTCGCTGGTGACGTCCGGCGACACGCTCAGCGTCACCGGCGGCACACTCGGCACGGCCAACGGCTATGCGTTCGGGGGCGGGTTGCTGCTCAGTGCGGGCGAACTGCGCCTGGTGGCAGGCTACAAGGGCGACAATTTCACCAGCAACGTCGCTGAAAGCGGCGGCACCCTCATGCTGCTCGGCGGCGCCGAGGCGCAGTTCGGCACTTTTTCGGAAACCGCCGGCACGCTGACCGTCAGCAACGGTCAATTTCTGGATCAGGATCAAGGCAGCTTTACCGGCCTCGTCACCGGCAATGGCCGGCTGGTGCTGGACGCGCCGGTGATCAATAATCAGCCGCAAACAATTACCCTTGGCAGCGGTTTCGCCGCCACCGTCGGCGCACTGGAAGTGCAAGCCCTGGTCGCGCTCGACGAAACCCTGAGCTATGCGAAATCCTTCACGCTGGATCAGACCGGAACGGTCGACCTCAACGGCAACACGCTGACGCTCAGCGGCACCGCGGGGCTGGATGGCGTGATCACCAATGGCGGCGTGGTCAACGCCACCGGCAGCGGACACCTGAACGGTCTGCTGCTGGATAACGGCGTACTCATGTCGATGAGCGGCACCTACAACCAGACCGGCGCGATCTTTCTCGGCAGCGCCGCCACCGGCACGCTGTCGATCGGCAACAAAGGCGATCTGCGGCTCACCAACAACGGCACCCTATTCGCAACCTCCGGCAGCGAACTTCTCAACGACGGCACGCTGGCCAAGGTTGGCGGCGGCTCGGTGAATGGTGAAAGCGTCATTGAGGGAAATTTCAGCAACGCCAGTACCGCCACAGTCGATGTCGCGGTCGGCACGCTGGATTTCCGCGGCCCCAGCAACGGCTTCACCAATACGCTGATGGGAACCTTCATCGGCGCCGGCACAGTTTCGTTCGACGCCGGCAACTATCTGATCAGCAACACCAGCAGCCTGGCGCTGGACGTTTCGCGCCTGCTGCTGACCGGCAGCGCCAATATCACCCTGACCACGGCGCTAACCTATGGCGGCAACTGGGACCAGACCGGAGGCACCCTGGTGGTCGGCACCCCGGGCCAGTCCGCCGGCAGCCTGACCTTGACGGGCGAGACGGCGTTCGACGGCGGCCTGCTAAAAGGAACCGGCACGGTGCTGACCAGTGGCCTGGTCAATCTTGGCAGCAACGTGGACCTGGAAGGCAATTTGCAATTCACCTTCGATGGCGCGGTCAGCCAGACCAGCAACATGGATCTGGCCTTGGAGAACGACTCCATCGTCATAGCCAGCGTCGCCGCCGGCAATAGCTGGGACGTGAAAGGCGGCGCCTCGATCTTCGGCTTCAATGGCGAAATCGAAAACGCGGGCACCTTCGCGGTGGTGAACGGCGGCGGCGTGAGCGTGGTGCAGAGCGACGTGGTCAGCACCGGCACGCTGGCGGTGGACAGCGGCGACCTGTATCTGAGCGGGGTCGGCAATCTCGGCGGCAGTGTCACCGGCGGCGCGATCCTGGATATTTCCGGCGCCTATCAGTTCGCCAGCGGACTCAAATTGTCGGTGGGCACCGTGGTGCTCGATGACGCGAACCAGTCCGGCGAGGTTCAGGCGACGCTCGACGGAAATCTGGCCTACGCCAACAACTGGACGCAGGAAGGCGGCACGTTGTCGCTGCAAGGCAATACACTGACGCTGAGCGGTGTGACGTCGCTGGAAACCGGCGCGATCGAAGGGCCGGGCCTGGTGTCCTCCTCGGGGCAAGCGGTGCTGGGGCAAACCTTCAGCCTGCTTCAGGGCGCCCAACTGGCGTTGAGCGGCAATACCATCCAGACCGGCAATGTGACCCTCACCGCCGGATCGAGCGCGCCGACGCTGACGATCGGCGCCGGCGGAACATATACCATGGATGCCGGGGCCGATATCGGCGGACCCAACAACAGCATTGCCGGCACGGTGGTGGTCGACGGCACGCTGGTTGCGGCCGGCGTCGGGATCAATCCGGCGCCCGCCAATATCATTGCGGCCGCCGTGGTGGATAACGGCAAGATTCAGCTGAGCTATGGCGAAATGCAGTTCCTGAGTTCGCTGACCGGCACCGGCAGCGTGACGTTGTCGAACGGCGCGACGCTGGATCTGCTCGGCAGCACCACGATCACCAACACCATCACGTTCGGCAGCGGCGGCGGCATCCTCGATCTCGGCACGCCCGCCGATTATATCGGCGCCATCGCCGGCTTCGCCTCCGGCGACATGGTGGAATTGAACGGCTTCAATTTCTCGGCCGGCATTTCGCTGACCGCCGCCGGCGATACCGTGAAGATTACCGAAGCGTCCGGACAAAGCGCGACACTCACTTTCAGCACGGCGCAAACGCTGAGCCAGCTGACCCTGGGCGAAGGTCCGCACGGGTGGTTGTCGTTGGTGCACCTGTAGGAAGAAGGCCAGGGGCTCTGCCCCTGGACCCCGTCGTGCGCAGCACGCAGTCGCGTGACGTGCGCAGCACGCAGTCGCGTGACGCGGGGGTCCAGGCGGCAGAGCCCCTGGCGTTCTTCTTCGAGGTTCATCCAACGCTTGCGCCGGCACGGCGGGATCATCATGCTATGGGTCAGGATGAGTGGTTTCGTGAGCGACGCAGGGCTTACCGAGGGCGTGGTCGGCCGCCGCGTGGTGGCATGGCTGGTTGACGCCACCGTTATCGGCATTGTCCTTGTGGCCCTGCATCTGGTTCTCTGGCTGGTCGGCTTTCTCACTTTCGGTCTGGGCTGGTTTCTCGCCGGCGGCCTTTGGGTTCTGCCGTTGGCCTACATCGCGGTGTTCGTCGCGTCTCCGGGACAGGCAACGCCGGGCCAGGCACTGTTGGGCCTGCGCGTGGTGCGCAACGATGATTTGGGTCGGCCGTCGCCGGCTGAGGCGTGTGTCTACGCCGTGCTGTATGCGGTAACGATGTGGGCCGGGGCGATCTGGCTCGTGGCGGCATTTTTCACGCGGCGGGCCCGTTGCCTGCACGACATCTGCAGTGGCTTGCTGGTGGCGCGCGCCGACGCCGTGGCGCCGGCGGCCGAACAGATCTGGGCCATGCCGGGCGGGCCGTATCATTCATGACCTACAAGCCGCCGCGCCGGCCGCAATTCTTCTACACCACGGCACCCCTGCCCTGCCCCTATTTACCCGGCCGCGTGGAGCGCAAGGTGGTGACGGAGATCACCGGCCCGGATGCGGACGCGCTGCACGACCGCCTGTCGCGGGCCGGATTTCGCCGCAGCCATAACATCGCCTACGCGCCGGTGTGCCCGGCGTGCTCGGCCTGTGTGCCGATCCGCATCGATGTGGCCGCCTTCCGGCCCGACCGCACCCAGCGGCGCATTCTGCGCGATAACGCGGCCGTGGAGGGGTTCGAGGTGCCGCCGCGGGCGACAGCGGAGCAGTTTGCCTTGTTCCAGCGCTATCAACTGGCGCGCCATGGCGACGGCGACATGGCCAGCATGAGTTTTTACGACTACCGCGCCATGGTCGAGGACACGCCGATCGAAACGCACATGGTCGAGTTCCGCGACGCGGAGGACCGGCTGGTGGGCGCGTGCCTGGCGGACAGGCTCGGAGACGGCATGTCCGCGGTGTACAGCTTTTTCGAGCCGTCCCTGGCCAACCAGTCGCTCGGCACGCTGACGATTCTATGGCTTGTGGACCGCGCACGCACGCTGGGGCTGCCGTATGTGTATCTCGGCTACTGGGTGCCTGAGAGCCGCAAGATGGCCTACAAGGCGCGCTTTCGGCCGAGCGAAATTCTGGCCGGGGGCGCCTGGCGGCGGCTGACGGATGCGGATTTGACGGACCCCGGGGCGCGGACGCGAACGCTGTTGGTGCCCGAGGCGGTAGCGTAAAGCAGTTCTTTTTTGATAAAAAGAACCCAAGAACTTTTATTATGAGGTGTAACGCCGCGCATGTTAATTGCGCGCCGCGTTCTCCACAAATAAAAGTTTTTTGGTTCTTTTTTTCAAAAAAGAACTACTTTTATACTTCGTCTTCTTGGGTCTTCTCTCCAAAATGTGATGATGGATGTCCGCCGCCTTGTAGCTTTTTCATAGAAATGTCCCGCCGGACGGTGCATTTTCACTGAATATCTTGCTTGCTGTATTTGGTCCGACGGCGTAAGATTTTAGCGCGTTCAGGCTGTGATTACACGGTGTTCACTGTAATTCAGGCGGCTGTGGCGCGGGGCAGGGAGCCAAAATCTTAGGCGCTAGCACCAAGGGTGCTTGAGATTAGGCTAAGTCGTATTTATGAGGCATGACTTTCCATGGCGGCGTGGCGTGTGATGAGGCAGTGCGGCCGGCGCGGTGCGGTATCGCTTGAATTCGCCGTGACGGCGACGGCGTTCCTGATCCTGACATTCGGCGCCATGGAACTGGGCTACGATTATTTCGTGCAGGCCGCGCTCGACAACGCGGTCAATCTCGCGGCGCGCGGCGTGCAGGTGGGCGCCAATCAAAAAGGCACCAACCAGACCGGGCCGCAATTCGTGCAGCAATCGGTTTGCCCCGATCTCGGCGGCCTGCTGAACTGCGGCCAGCTTTTCGTTGCGGTAACGCCGATCACGACCGACGATTATTACGATTATTTCCTGGCCAATCCGCCATCGCTTTCCACGGTCACCGGCACCGGTGGGGGCAGCAGCGGGTCGGCCGATCCGGTGAACACCGGTGTCGCATGCCAGCCGATGGTGGTGGAGGCCTATTATCTGGGCCCGACATTCCTTGGCACGCTGATCCCTCAGTTCTCGCAGCAATCGCCCTTGAACAGTTCGCAACTGGTGCACGTCACCTACGCCGCGGCCGGATTCATTAACGAGAATTTCGGTGGGGGCACCGGATGCTGAATGGCCGCACGCGTGACGGTGTCGGCGCCCGTCTGTTCCTGACCGAACAGCGGTCGGTGTCAGGCCTGGAATTCGCGCTGGTGGCGCCGGTTCTGCTGGGGCTGTCGCTCGCGGTATTCGACATTTCGCGCGCTTTGCTGGTTTGGCAACAAATCAACAATGGCGCCGAAGCGATCGTCGAGGCGGCGGAGAAACTGTCCGTCACGACCGACCCCAAGAACGGGCAGGTCATGTCGTCGCTGACGCCGGCCAGCATGCAGGTGGCCATGACGACGATCTACGCCCAGGTGCCGGGATTGAATCTCGGCGTAGTGCAGGGCGCGATCTATCCCGGCTCGTTTTCGGTTACGCTCTCGAGCGTGGCGTTCCTGCCGCTGTGCAATCCATACGCGACATACAGCCCGCACTATATTCCGGCCTGCACGTTCGCGAACAATCCGGTGCAGAACCCTGTATTACTCTGGAGTACGTACCTCACCAAGGGCGCCGGGCCGGGCAGCAGCCTGAACGCGAACCCCACACCCAATCCGCCGCTGCGCCCGTGCGCGGACCAGACGGTGACGGGCGCGCCCGGCCCTGGCATGCAGGGTATCGCGCAATTGCCTGACGCGCTGCCGCAGCAATTCTATGACATGCTCGACCCCGCGCTGGATCCCGCGCAGCTGCAGGGCGGCCGCATGATCCTGGTGCCGCAGCTTGTGGCGGACGTGCAATATGTGTTCACGCCGACATTTTCGCTTATCTTTGGCAGCAGCAAGAGTTTCACGTTCGTCGCCACCGCGGCCCTGCCGGCGCCGATCGGGCAGACGAACCAGGAAACCACGCTTAACCCGAACGGCGGCTCGTACGACGAAACGACGAACCCGCGGGCGTGTACACCTCAATGATCGCAATCGTAGCAGATTATGAACATGCGAAACGATTCCATTAACAATCCGCAGGAATTGCCCAGCGTGAAGCAGGTTTGTCTGCGACAGGACCGGCGCAGCGCGGTGGCGTTGCTGTTCGCCATTCTCGCGGTGCCCATTTTTGGTCTGGTCGGGCTGGCCATCGATTACGGGCTTTGGAACCAGACCTACGCATCGCTGTCGCTGGCTGCCAGCGGCGCCGCGCTGAATGCGGTAAAGACCACGGCGGCCGCGGAACTGACCAATGATCCGAACTACATCACTGAAGGCCAGAACGCCGGCGCGCAGTGGTTCGTGTCGCAGGTGGGATTGAGCGCCAACGCGGCCCGGCTGAATATTGCGGCTTCGCAAGTACAGGTCGCGATTACGACGGGCGTGCAGGTGAGTGCGCAGGTGACCTATACCAGCACGGCGAACGCAGGTTTTGTGACACCGATTTTCGGGCAGTTGTTCGGCATCAAGGTGTATCCGCTGAGTGTCACCGCGGCGGCCGCCATCAGTACGGCGCCTTACCTGGACGTCGAAATCCTGCTGGATAATTCACCGTCGATGGAAATCGGCGCGACGCCGAACGACATTGCCTATATCATGGGGCTGTCGACATGTTCGCCGTATGGCGGAAGCTGGCCCTCATCAGGCAGTCCATGGCCGCCGGCCGGCCAGCCCTACGCGGCCTATGGTTACGCCGGCTATAATTCGGAAGCGGCCGAACTGAACGCGCCGTTTGGCACGGGTACGGGCGGCTATACCGGCGTGCCAGGTTCTTCGACACTTACCTCTGCCAACACGAACGGCGGTCCGTCTTGCGGCACCACGCCGCCAACCAATGCCGGGCCGCCATGCGCGTTTGCGTGCCACTTCGACACGAGCAAGCCAGCCGGCACCGGCGTTGATTTCTTTGCGGCCGCGCGGAGCACAATCAACCAGGGTAATCCGCGCTGCTACGGCACGGCCACGCCGGGCAACTGCCAGATCACCTTGCGCTTTGACCTGGTAAAATCGGCCGTCAATGACGTTATTTCGACAATGCAGCAGGATGACTTGCCGATCAGCAACCTGCGTGTCGGAATCTTCTCTTTTGCTGATTCGGTCGTGCAGATCTATCCTTCTCCCACGAATTGCGGCACGCCGGGCAGCGAGGCCTGCCAGGCCAGCGATGACTGGTCCGATGCCGCATCCCTGGTTGGATCGTACCCCACGGCGCCCGGCCAGCCCGAGCAGGGCATACAGCCGGTTCCGGTCACCGCAACGGCGAACAACACCGGCGACACCGATTTTCAGACCGTCATGACGACCTTGTATCAGGATTATCTGACGACCAACTCAGGCTCCGGCACGTCGAAGGACAATCCGGCAAAGGTACTGTTCCTGGTGACCGACGGGGTGGCCGATTCCAGCGACACCGGCAGCCGCACCTACGGCGCGTTCGATCCGTCTCTCTGCAATTACTACAAGAACACCCTCGGCTATCAGATTTATGTAGTTTACACGCCGTACTACGCGCTGATGAACAACTTCTACCTCAAATACATTACGTCCTATGCCGAGCCGCTTGCGACAAGCCCGGTCGCGACCAACCTCGCCGCCTGCACCAGCAATCCAAGCACGGATTTCGTTGTCGCCGACCCGAACAATCCCAATTCGATCAACGCGGCTTTGCAACAATTCCTTTCGCTCGCACTTAATTCGGCGGCGCGGTTTACGCAGTAGGAAGAAGCAGTTCTTCCTTGAAAAAAAGAACCAAAAAACTTTTGTCCGTAGTGGGCCTTATGGGCCGGAGGCGCACGGCCCCTGGCCCATTTTCTTGTAACGTTACGGCTGTTCGGCTAGGGTTTTGATCTGATCCAGGCCGGCCTTGTAGGTGTCGCGAATCGCCTTCTTCGATGTTTCGTCCTTCACGCCCGGAGGCGCGTCGAACGTTCCGGTCCACACCACTTTCGTGCCGGCCTTGCCGTGAGACACCTTGATGGTGGAATGGTAATTCACCACCGGCAGCACCTTCGGGTCTACCTGCACGATGTCATAGCTGTAGCTGTGCTTGGCCGCATCGTACGTCGTGAGTTTCTCCACGATGGTGGGATTGCCGGGTGCCTTCAACGTAATCGTGCGCACCGAGCCCACATCATTGCCGTGGTCCGCGGGGCTGCTGGCGGCCGGTGGCATCCAGGTGGAAATACCGCCGAAATCGGCAATCACACCCCAGGTCTTGTCGGGCGCAGCCTTGATGGTCACCGACTTCGTGACGGTAATGGCCCATGCGGGACCGGCGCACAGGCCGGCCAGCAGCGCGGCCGCGACTAGCTTGGCGGAATAGTTCATGAGCGTTTCCTTCCTGGCTGCGTTATGCGGGCATAACGCCAGCGCGCCAACGGCGGTGTCAAGCGCGCCTGGCTTAGACCAACCGTCCTTGATGTTGACTCATGTTCATTGCCTCCGGCGGGCGGGGGGTTTCACCCCCCTGCACCCCCCACCGGCGTGCCGCCGGCG